>NZ_SOPU01000015.1:73120-249808 GCF_004402115.1 Pseudomonas sp. F01002
GTTCATCCAGTATCCGCTGCCCGACAATCCCGGTCTGACCCAGGTTCTTCTCCAGCACAATGCAATTGCACTCCGGGTCCTCCTGCAACGCCGAGATCAACCGCCGCGCATGAGAAACCACCCACACCTGACACTGCTCCGACGCCCGGATAATCAACCGCGCCAACGCCGGCAACAGGTCCGGGTGCAGACTGGTTTCCGGCTCGTTCAACACCATCAGCGTCGGCGGCCGAGGTGTCAGCAGTGCTGCGACCAGCAGCAAATAGCGCAACGTCCCGTCCGACAACTCGGCCGCCGACAAGGGCCGCAACAATCCTTCCTGGTAAAACTCGATCGCAAACCGACCACCCTGAAGCGGCGCGATGTTCAATCGCGCGCCAGGGAAGGCGTCGCTGATGGCGGCCTGCAAGGCCTCGGGGTCGCCGATTTCGCGGATTGTCTGCAACGCGGCCGCCAGATCCCGACCGTCGTGATGCAGCACCGGCGTGCGGGTGCCCAATTCCGGTTGGCGCACCGGCGCGTCGGCGTCGCTGCGAAAGTGATCATAGAACCGCCAGCGGCGGATGAATTCACGCAGCTGCAAGACTTCCGGCGAGGTGCGAAAGCTGCCGACCTGATCGAACAGGCTGTCGAAATTCGGCGTGTGTTGGGCCAGCACGTCCCAAGCGCGACCGACCCGGGTGCGGATCATCGGGCCGTCGCGGTCCACCAGCAGGCTGGCCGGGCGGTAAAACGGACCGGACCAGATGCATTCCTTCTTGATTTCCGGGTCCAGAGAAAACTCGGAAAGGCTCGGCTACGGCAGACCCAGCGCGATCGAGTAGCTGAAATCTTCCCCGGCAAACCCCAGGCGCAGGCGTTTGGCACCGTGCCGAACGGTCGCCTCGATCGGGACTTCGCCATTACGCATCCGCCGGCTGATGTTTTCCGGCCCGGCCCAGAAGGTCGAATCCAGTCCACCTTCGCGGGCCAATGCATTGACCACGCCGCCCTGTGCGGTCTCCGCCAGCAGGCGCAACGCGCGGTAGAGGTTGGATTTGCCGCTGCCATTGGGGCCGGTGATCAGGTTCAACCGACCCAACGGAATCACCAATTTATTGATCGAGCGGTAATTGGCCACCGCGAGGGTTTTGAGCATTAGGACTTTCTCTGTGGCCCCGAAACGGCATCAGGATAACCGCGTGGGCGAATTTACGTTGTAGGAGCTGCCGAAGGCTGCGATCTTTTGACTTTAGCGGTCGCGATGTCGCCGGAAGATCAAAAGATCGCAGCCTTCGGCAGCTCCTACAGGGAAATGGTTATCTGCGCGGGCGAAGGTGGAACCCTGTTCTAAGCTCACAGTCGTATCGCCATTGGCACGTTCGTACAACGCAAAGGAGTCTGCATGGTGGGTCCCGGATTGAAAACAGTGGTTGGCCTGAGCCTCCTTGTCCTGCTGAGCGCCTGTGGCGATAAAAAACCGGTCGAAAAGGACCGTCCGCGGGTATTCGTGCAAGAGGTAAAACCTGCGGATTACGCGGCGACGGTGACCTTGACCGGTGATGTTCAGGCACGGGTCCAGACCGACCTGTCGTTCCGCGTTGCCGGCAAGATCATCCAGCGTACAGTCGATGTCGGTGATCGGGTTTCGGCCAAACAGGTTCTGGCAAAACTCGATCCCAAGGACCTGCAAACCAGCGTCGACTCGGCTCAGGCGCAGGTTGTTGCCGAACAGGCCCGAGTCAAACAGACCGCCGCCGCTTTCGTCCGTCAGCAAAAACTCCTGCCCAAGGGCTACACCAGCCAGAGCGAGTTCGATTCCGCCCAAGCCGCCTTGCGCAGCAGCCAAAGCGCCCTGACGGCGGCCCAGGCGCAACTGGCCAACGCCCGTGAACAACTGAGCTACACCGCGTTGGTCGCTGACGCGCCGGGGGTGATTACCGCGCGCCAGGCCGAGGTCGGCCAGGTGGTGCAGGCCACCGTGCCGATTTTCAGCCTGGCCCGGGACGGTGAGCGCGACGCAGTGTTCAACGTCTACGAATCGCTGCTGAAAGAGCCACCAGAGGATAAAACGGTGGTCGTCAGCCTGCTCGACAACCCCGCGATCAAAACCACTGGCACCGTTCGGGAAATCACCCCGGCCGTCTCCGCGCAGACCGGCACGGTGCAGGTCAAAGTCACTCTCAACGGACTACCGGAAGGCATGCAGCTCGGTTCGGTGGTGAGTGCCACGGCCAAGACGCCAGGCAAGTCGGCGGTCGAACTGCCTTGGTCGGCTCTGACGAAAAATCTCAGCGACCCGGCCGTGTGGCTGGTGGACGATGAGGGCAAGGCACAGCTGCACACCGTCACTGTCGGCCGCTACTTGACGGGCAAAGTGATCATCAGCGCCGGCCTGAAGGGTGGCGAAAAAGTCGTCATCGCCGGCGGCCAGCTGCTGCACCCCGGCGTGAAGGTGGAGATCGCCGAAAACACCTATAAGGATTTAGCCGCGGGAGTCCAGCCATGAAGCGTCTGTTGCTGGTTTTCGCCGGTGTGATCCTGGTGGCCTGCTCGAAAAAAGAACCGCCACCGGAACCGATACGCCCGGTGCTGTCCATCAAGGTCCAGTCCCTGGACGAAGAAAACCTGGGCCGTTTCGCCGGCAGCATCCAGGCCCGTTATGAAAGCAATGTCGGCTTCCGGGTGCCAGGACGCATTGCCAGCCGCAACGTCGATGTCGGTGCCGAAGTCGATAAGGGCGCGCTGCTCGCCACGCTCGACCCCACCGATCAGCAGAACCAGTTGCGTTCCGCTCAGGGCGATCTAGCCAGCGTCCAGGCGCAACTCATCAACGCCCAGGCCAACGCCCGGCGTCAGCAAGAGTTGTTCGATCGTGGCGTGGGTGCCCAGGCGCAACTCGACGTCGCACAGACCGACCTCAAAACCACCCAGGCCTCCCTCGATCAAGCGAAGGCTGCGGTCGATCAGGCCAAGGACCAGCTCAACTACGTCGAACTGCGTGCCGACCACAAAGCCATCGTCACAGCGTGGAACGCCGAAGCCGGGCAAGTCGTCAGCGCCGGCCAGCAAGTGGTGACCCTGGCGCAGCCGGACATCAAGGAGGCGGTGATCGACCTGCCGGACACCCTGGTCGACCAGTTGCCGGCGGACGTGGTGTTCCAGGTTGCCGTCCAGCTGGAGCCGAGCATCACCACCACTGCCATCGTTCGCGAAATCGAACCCCAGGCGCAAAGCGCGACCCGCACCCGTCGCGCCCGCCTGACACTGACCGACACGCCACCGGGGTTTCGCCTGGGTACGGCGATCAGCGTGACCCTCAGCTCCGCGATCAAACCGCGTATCGAACTGCCCCTGACTGCGCTCCAGGAGGTCGATGGCAAACCGCGGATCTGGGTCATCGACCCGCAGACTCAAACCGTTTCCCCACGAGACGTCAGCCTGGTCAGCCGCACTGACTCAACGATGGTCCTGGCCAGCGGCGTGAAGTCCGGCGAGCGGGTGGTCAGTGCCGGCGTGAATAGCCTGAAACCGGGGCAGAAAGTAAAAATCGATGAGGACAGCCCGCAATGAAAGGGAGTTTCAACTTATCCGAATGGGCCCTCAAGCATCAGTCGTTTGTCTGGTATTTGATGTTCGTCGCACTGCTGATGGGCGTGTTCTCGTACCTGAACCTGGGCCGCGAGGAAGACCCGTCGTTCACCATCAAAACCATGGTGATTCAGACTCGCTGGCCGGGCGCGACCCAGGAAGAAACCCTCAAGCAGGTCACTGACCGGATCGAGAAAAAACTCGAAGAGCTCGACTCGCTCGACTACGTGAAAAGCTACACCCGCCCCGGCGAGTCGACGGTTTTCGTTAACTTGCGTGATACCACCAGCGCCAAGGACATTCCGGAAATCTGGTATCAGGTGCGCAAGAAGATCAACGACATTCGTGGCGACTTCCCCAAAGGCCTTCAAGGGCCGGGGTTCAACGACGAATTCGGCGATGTGTTTGGCTCGGTGTACGCCTTTACCGCCGACGGTTTGTCGATGCGCCAATTGCGCGATTACGTCGAGCAGGTCCGCGCCGAGATCCGCGAAGTGCCGGGGCTGGGCAAGGTCGAGATGGTCGGCGAGCAGGATGAAGTCCTCTACCTGAACTTCTCCACCCGCAAACTGGCGGCGCTGGGCATCGATCAGCGCCAGGTGGTGCAGAGCCTGCAATCGCAGAACGCGGTGACGCCGGCCGGTGTGATCGAGGCCGGTCCCGAGCGGATTTCCGTGCGCACGTCCGGGCAGTTTGCCTCCGAGAAAGACCTGGAAAACGTCAACCTGCGACTCAACGATCGTTTCTACCGCCTGGCCGATATCGCCGAGATCAGCCGTGGCTATGTCGATCCGGCGACGCCGGAATTCCGTTTCAACGGCCACCCCGCCATCGGCCTCGCCATTGCGATGAAGAAGGGCGGCAACATTCAGGTGTTCGGCAAGGCGTTGCACCAGCGCATGACCGACCTGACTGCCGACCTGCCGGTGGGCGTCGGCGTGCACAACGTTTCCGACCAGGCCGAAGTGGTGGAAAAAGCCGTCGGCGGCTTTACCAGCGCACTGTTCGAAGCGGTGGTGATCGTGCTGATCGTCAGCTTCATCAGCCTCGGCGTGCGCGCCGGGCTGGTGGTGGCGTGCTCGATTCCGCTGGTGCTGGCGATGGTCTTCGTCTTCATGGAATACAGCGGCATCACCATGCAGCGGATTTCCCTCGGTGCGCTGATCATTGCCCTCGGGCTGCTGGTGGATGACGCGATGATCACCGTCGAAATGATGGTCACGCGCCTGGAAATGGGCGAGACCAAGGAGCAAGCGGCCACGTTCGCCTACACCTCGACCGCGTTCCCGATGCTCACCGGTACGTTGGTGACGGTGGCCGGTTTCGTGCCCATCGGCCTGAACGCCAGCTCGGCCGGCGAGTACACCTTCACGCTGTTCGCGGTGATCGCGGTGGCCATGATCGTGTCGTGGATTGTCGCGGTGCTGTTCGCCCCGGTGATCGGCGTGCACATCCTCAGCGCCAACGTGAAACCTCACGACGCAGAACCGGGACGCATCGGTCGGGCGTTCAATTACGGCATGTTCTGGTCCATGCGCAATCGCTGGTGGGCGATCGGCATCACCATCGCACTGTTTGTGGCGTCGGTGTTTTCCATGCAGTTCGTGCAGAACCAGTTCTTTCCGTCCTCGGACCGTCCGGAAATCCTCGTCGATCTGAACCTGCCGCAAAACGCTTCGATCGCCGAAACCCGCAAGGCTGTGGACAAGCTCGAAGCGACCCTCAAGGGCGACCCGGACATCGTGCGCTGGAGCACCTACATCGGCGAAGGGGCGATCCGTTTCTACCTGCCCCTCGACCAGCAATTGCAGAACCCGTACTACGCGCAACTGGTGATCGTCAGCAAAGGGCTGGAATCGCGTAACGCGCTTAGCCAACGCTTGCGCGAGCGACTGCGTAAGGATTTTGTCGGTATCGGCAGCTACGTCCAGGCGCTGGAAATGGGCCCGCCGGTAGGGCGGCCGATTCAGTACCGGGTCAGCGGCAAGGACATCGATCAGGTGCGCAAACACGCCATCGCCCTGGCCACCGAACTGGATAAGAACTCGCACATCGGCGAGTTCATTTACGACTGGAACGAACCGGGCAAAGTCCTGCGCATCGACATCGCACAGGACAAGGCGCGGCAATTGGGGCTGTCGTCGGAAGACGTGGCCAACCTGATGAACAGCATTGTGGTCGGTGCGCCGGTGACACAGGTCGATGACGATATCTACCTGATCAACGTGGTGGGTCGTGCGGAAGACGCCGAACGCGGCACCCCGGAAACCCTGCAGAACTTGCAGATCGTCACGCCGGGCGGCACGTCGATTCCGCTGCTGGCGTTCGCCTCCGTGCGCTATGAACTTGAGCAACCGCTGGTCTGGCGCCGCGACCGCAAACCGACCATCACCATCAAGGCTGCAGTGCGCGACGAAATTCAACCGACCGACCTGGTGAAACAACTCCAACCCGACATCGATAAATTCGCCGCCAGTTTGCCGGTGGGCTACAAGGTCGCCACAGGCGGCACCGTCGAGGAAAGCGGCAAGGCCCAGGGGCCAATTGCCAAGGTTGTGCCGTTGATGCTGTTTTTGATGGCGACCTTTCTGATGATCCAGTTGCACAGCGTGCAGAAGCTGTTCCTGGTGGCCAGCGTCGCGCCGCTCGGGCTGATTGGCGTGGTGATAGCGCTGATCCCGACGGGCACGCCGATGGGCTTTGTTGCGATTCTGGGGATTCTGGCGCTGATCGGCATCATCATCCGCAACTCGGTGATTCTGGTGACGCAGATCGATGCCCTGGAGAAGGACGGTCATGCACCGTGGGATGCCGTGGTGCAAGCCACGGAGCATCGTCGCCGGCCGATTCTGCTGACGGCAGCGGCGGCGAGCCTGGGGATGATCCCGATCGCCCGAGAGGTGTTCTGGGGGCCGATGGCTTACGCGATGATTGGCGGGATTATTATTGCGACGTTGCTGACGTTGCTGTTTTTGCCGGCGCTTTATGTGGCCTGGTACAAGATTCGCGAACCGAAGAAAGAAGTGCAGTAACGGCGAGCGCTTCGCGCTCTATTCGCGAGCAAGCCCGCTCCCACATTCGGTCGCGTCAGTCTGGACAACTCGGTCAACTGTGGGAGCGGGCTTGCTCGCGAAGGCACCAGTACAGATACCGCAAGTCTTAAGGCTTTACACCTTGCGCCAAACACTCGCCAACCAAGCCTGCTGCTCGCGCGGCAACCCCGCCGGCCGGTAGTAATGCTCCAACTCTACAAACCCCGCCGCCGTCAGCAATTGCTGCCACGTCTCAAGATCGTGATACGCCCCATAACGCGGCCCATTCCACCCTTCCTGATTCTCGCCACGCGGATTGGAACTGAATAACACCCCGCCCGGCTTCAAAGCCCCGCGCAACTCCTTCAACACCCGAGGCAATTCCTGACGCGGAATATGAAACAGCACCGCATTGGCGAAGATCCCGTCAAAGCGCTCAGCCGGCAAATCCAGCTTCAGAAAATCCTGCTGCCAGACCTCACAACCACTGTCTTCGCGCGCCATCTGCGCAAACTTCTCCGAGCCATCAAGCCCGACAGCGGTGTGGCCCATGCGCGTGAAGGTTTGCAAATCACGACCCGGCCCACAGCCAAAGTCGAGAATGTCGAACGGTGCCTCCCCCTGAATATGCCGCAGCAGCGCATCAATGTTCTGGCTGACATCATGATCGCGAGTCCCTTCGCGAAAACTTTCAGCCACCGAGTTGTAATGGCCCAGGGTGGTGGAGGTGATCTGCTCGAGGTCGGTGGGGGTCTGTTTCATGGTCGGCTGCGCAGGCAATGTGAGTTCGCCGAATATACGCCATGAGGCAGAAGGCTGCTGCGCAGCCATTCGCGAGCAAGCCCGCTCCCACATTTGATCGCGTCCACCCGGGCAACGCGGTCGAATGTGGGAGCGGGCTTGCTCGCGAAAGCGGTATCACTGACAACCAATGACTTCAGCCAGGCTCAACGCTTATTGAGACCCCGCGCCAACCGATCCCCGCCCAATTGAATCGCCGCCACCAACACCACCAGCAATACAATCACCGTCAACATGATCTGGCTATCAAATCGCTGATACCCGTACCGATAAGCGATGTCGCCCAACCCGCCGGCACCAATCGCCCCCGCCATGGCGGACGAGTTGATCATCGTCACCAACGTAATCGTGAAACCGCCGACAATCCCCGGCAGCGACTCGGGCAACAACACATGCCAAACGATATGCCAGCGCCGGCAACCCATCGCCTGCGCCGCTTCGATCAACCCGTGATCAACCTCACGCAAACTGACTTCGGCAATGCGCGCAAAGAACGGCGTGGCGGCAATGGTCAGCGGTACCACAGCGGCCCAAACGCCGTACGTGGTGCCGACGATCAACCGCGTAAACGGAATCAGCGCCACCATCAAAATCAGAAACGGAATCGAGCGGAACAGGTTCACGAACGCGCCCAACGCACGGTTCAGCGCCGGCGCTTCATAGATCCCGCCCTTGGAGCTGGTGACCAGAATCACCGCCAGCGGAATGCCCGCCAGCAGCGCGATCAATGACGACACGCCGACCATCAGGAAGGTGTCGATGAAGCCTTGCAGCAAGCGATCAAACCACATAACCCAGCACCTCCACCTGTTGCGCCCAGTTGCCGGCGCGTTGACGCAATTCCTCTGCGCCGAGGGCCGAACCGGTCACCGCCAGCAGCAATTGCCCGAGGGCATGGCCCTGAATCCGTTCCACGCCACCTTGCAGCAAGCGCACACGGCCGCCGAGGGCGGCGAACAGTGCGGCCAGATCCGGTTCATCACTCGCGCTGCCGGTGAACTGCAAGCGCAGCACAACAGCGGCGTCCGAGGACTGTGGGTGTGCCTGCAAGCGGCTTTGCAACTCTTCCGGCAAACCATGTTGCAATGGCGCCAGCAAGGTTTTGCTGACCTCGTGCTGCGGGTTGCCAAAGACTTCCCAGACCGGCCCTTGTTCGACGATTCGCCCGTGTTCCAACACGACGACCCGATCACAGATATCGCGAATCACCGCCATCTCGTGAGTGATCAGCACGATGGTCAGGCCCAGGCGCTGATTGATCTCGCGCAGCAGGCCGAGGATCGATTGCGTGGTCTCCGGGTCCAGCGCCGAAGTGGCTTCGTCGCACAGCAGAATCGCCGGGTCATGCACCAAGGCGCGGGCGATGCCTACGCGCTGTTTCTGCCCGCCGGAAAGCTGCGCGGGGTAGGCCTTGTGTTTCTCTTGCAGGCCTACCAGTTCCAGCAATTCGCGGACTTTCTGCTCGCGTTTTTCCTTCGGCACACCGGCGACTTTCAACGGCAATTCGACGTTCTGCCAAACCGTCTTGGCCGACATCAGGTTGAAGTGCTGGAAGATCATGCCGATGCGCCGGCGCAGCGCCACCAGGCGGTCTTCATCGAACTCGCCGATGTCGACCTGATCGATCAGCACGCGCCCCGTGCTCGGTTGTTCCAGACGGTTGATGGTGCGGATCAGCGACGACTTGCCGGCGCCGCTACGGCCGATGATGCCGAACACCTCGCCGCGCTGGATCGCCAGGTCGATGCCGTGCAGGGCCGCCACTGGACCTTGTTGGCCGTTGTAGGTTTTGCCCAGGCCGATGAAGCGCACGTGAGCACGGTTGAGCGCTGGATGCAGTTCGGTTTTTTCGGCTTTTTGGGGCTCTGGAATTTCCAGTCGCAGTTGGTTGGCTGCCGTCATATTCAGCTTTCCCAGCCAGCTTGATAGAGCTTGCCATGGGCTTTATCCAGCGCTGCACGAACGGCCGGTGAATGCTGGTAGATGTCGACGAATTTGATCAGGCGCGGGTCGGTTTTGCTTTTCGGCTGGATCACGAACTGGATCACGTATTCCTTGTGATCGAGACCGTCGAACAGCAGGGCGGAGCCGGCATCGAAGGTCTTCGACAGGCGAATGTAGGCTGGGTAACCCTGGACCAGATCGGCGTCGTCATAGGCGCGCACCAGTTGCACGGCTTCGACCTGAAGGATTTTGATCTTCTTCGGGTTGGCGATGATGTCTTCTTCGGTGGCTTTGTAGCCGACACCCGGTTTGAGCGTGATCAGCCCGGCCTTGGCCAACAATTGCAAACCACGACCGCTGTTGATCGGGTCATTGGCGATCGCCACGCTGGCGCCTTCTGGGAACTCGTCGAAGCTTTTGTATTTCTTCGAGTAGAGGCCGACGTTGTTGATGATCCCCGGCGCGAACGGCACTAGGTCAAAACCGGCGGCGGCCTTGGCGTTTTCCAGGAACGGGACGTGCTGGAAGTAGTTCACGTCAATGTCACCGGCAGCGAGGCTGACGTTGGGGGCGATCCAGTCGCTGAACTCCACCAGGTCGACTTGCAGGCCCTGTTTCTTGGCTTCTTCGACGGCAGCTTCCAGGGGAATGGCGAAAGCGGCGGTGGTGCCGACCTTCAGTGGCGCGTCGGCGGCGAAGGTGATGGAGCTGAAAAGGCCGAGGGCCAGGGCCAGTGCTTTGACTGGGTGAGAGAGGTAGGTCTTTTTCATGATGGGTTTTCCAGTCAGTGCATAGTTGTGTGGCGCTTGGTCGGGCCTCATCGCGAGCAAGCTCGCTCCCACATTGGATCTCGGGTGTTCACACAATCCCTGTGGGAGCGAGCTTGCTCGCGATGCTTTTAGCGGCGGAACGCGGACCCGGTATGTTGCTCAGGCAAATGCGCCTCCCCGTGAAACAGTTTTTCCCGCAGGCTGCCAGGGTCGTAAGCGGTCTTGTACGACCCTCGGCGTTGCAACTCCGGAATTACCAAATCGATGAAATCCAAATAGCTTTCCGGCGTGACAATCCGAGTCAGGTTGAAGCCATCCAGACCGGTTTCCGTGATCCACGATTCCAGCTCATCAGCCACTTGCTCAGGCGAACCCACCACGGTGATGTAGCGACCACCAAGCGCGTGTTGCTCGAGTAATTTGCGGCGGGTCCAGTCGTTGTTTTGCAGGTTTTTGGTGGCGGACTGGATCGCGTTGCTCTTCACGTACTGGATCGGTTCGTCGATTTCGTACTCGGAAAAATCGATCCCGGTGGAGGCCGAGAAATGCGCCACGCCGGCCTCGGCACTGGCGTAGCTCAAGTACTCGGCGTGCTTGGCCCAGGCCAGCTCTTCGGTGGCGCCGACAATCACATTCAGCCCCATGAACACCTTGATGTCCTCGGGGTTGCGCCCGGCTTCGACGGCACTGGCGCGCACCTTGTCTACTTGAACTTTGGTCGACGGTTTGTTCTGGCCGCTGATGAACACGCACTCGGCATGTCGCCCGGCGAACAGCAAACCGCGATCCGAACTGCCGGCCTGGAACAGCACCGGTGTGCGCTGCGGCGACGGTTCGCAGAGGTGATAACCCTCGACCTGATAGAACTCGCCCTTGTGCTCGACCTTGTGCACTTTCTCGGGCTGCGCGTAGATCCGCTGCTGCGGATCGTTAAGCACCGCGCCGTTTTCCCAGCTGCCTTCCCAGAGTTTGTAGAGCACTTGCAGGTATTCATCGGCCTGGTCGTAACGACGGTCGTGTTCCACCTGTTCACTCAAACCCATGGCCTTGGCGGCGCTGTCGAGGTAGCCGGTGACGATATTCCAGCCGACCCGGCCACGGCTCAGGTGATCGAGCGTGGACATGCGTCGGGCGAACAGATACGGCGGTTCGTAAGTCAGGTTGGCGGTGAGGCCGAAGCCAAGGTTTTTTGTCACTGCGGCCATGGCCGAGACCAGCAGCAGCGGGTCGTTGACCGGAAGTTGGATCGACTCTTTGAGCGGCACGTCCACCGAGTTTTGGTAGACGTCGTACACGCCGACGATGTCGGCGATGAACAAACCGTCGAACAGTCCGCGCTCCAGCAATTGTGCCAGTTCGGTCCAGTATTCGATCGTTTTGTATTGGGTTGAAGTGTCCCGTGGATGCGTCCACAGGCCATGGTTGATGTGCCCGATGCAGTTCATGTTGAACGCGTTGAGCAGGATCTTCTTTTTGGCATCGGCCATCAGATGGTCCCCCGCAGTGGCGGGTTTTCATCGTTGAGGTAGTAATTGCCGACCGCGTGATACTTCCAGCGCACAGGGTCGTGCAGCGTGTGTACCCGAGCGTTGCGCCAGTGGCGATCCAGACCATGTTCGATCAGGGTTGCCTGGCTGCCGGCCAGTTCAAACAGCGTGCTGCCAGCGGCGAGAGAAATCTCGGTGCTGATGGCGCGGGCTTCGGCGACAGCAATCGACGCGGCGGCGACAGTCTCTGCGTTGGTGTCGGCCTGCGCCTTGTCGAGGAATTCGCCCGAGCGTTCCAGCAAGGCTTCGGTGGCGTGCAGACGAATGCTCAAGTGGCCGAAGCTCTTGATGGTCAGTGGGTCTTCGGTGGCTTTGTCGTTGCCGGAATCGATCCACGGCCGGGTCTTGGTGCGCACGAAATGCAGGGCATCTTCATAGGCGGCGCGGGCGATACCGGTGTCGATGGCGGCGTGAAGAATCTGCGCCAGCGGGCCGACGGTGGTCGGGCGCTCGAACGCGCTCTGAAACGGGATCACGTCTTCGGCGGCGACGTAGACATCTTCAAACACCACCGATCCGCTGCCGGTGGTGCGCTGGCCGAAGCCGCTCCAGTCGTCGATCACTGTCAGACCCTTGGCGTTACGAGGGACGAAAGCGAGTTGCTGAACGCCGTTTTCGTCCACGACCGACGTCGGAATGCGTTGGGCATAAATCGCGCCCGTGGCGTAAAACTTGCGGCCGTTGATGCGGTAACCGTCACCGTTGCGGGTCAGGCTGGTGACGCGGTCATGGGCAGTTTTGGTGCCGAGTTCCGCGAGGGCATTGCCGAAGCGTTGGCCGGCCAGCACTTCCGCGTACAGGCGTTTTTTCTGCTCTTCGCTGCCGTTCACACGCAGCACTTCGAGCGCGTAGAAATGGTTCTGCGGGATCTGGCCGAGGGAACCGTCAGCCTGGGCGATCAGCGCGATCACCTTGGCCAGGGTGACGTTGGAAACCCCGGCGCCGCCGTATTCTTTTGGCACGCTGATGCCCCAAAGACCCGAGCGGGAAAACACTTCCAGTTCCGGGTGTGGCAAACGGCGTTCGCGGTCGCGCAGGGCGCTGTCGCGTTTGAAATCTTCGGCCAAGTCACTGGCGACGATCAGGGCTTGCTCATCGCTGGTTATGACCGCGACGTGGTGAGAAAGAGTCATGTGTTTCTCCAGAGATCTGGTCGTTAAATCCAGGAGTGGCGAGCGGGCAGCGTGCCGTTCAGGTGATAAGTCCCGACGGCGTGGTATTTCCAGCGCACCGGATCGTGCAGCGTGTGCACGCGGGCGTTGCGCCAGTGGCGGTCGAGGTTGAATTCGGCGAGGGTGGCGCGGCTGCCGGCCAGTTCGAAAAGCTTTTCGCTGGCCAGCAGCGAGATCTCGGTGGTCAGCACTTTGGCTTCGGCCACGGCAATCGACGCACGGGCGGCGGACTCGGCGGTAAGCGGCGCGGCGTTGACCTGATCGAGCACTTGCCCGGCCTTGCGCAACAGCGCCTCGGCGGCGTGCAGTTCGATCTTCAGCTTGCCGATGTCGGCGATCACATACAGGTCGTCGCTGGCCCGTTCGACTTTGGCGTCGATCCACGGCCGTGCACGGGTTTTCACGAAATCGATGGCGTCGTCGATGGCGCCCCGGGCGATGCCGGCGTCAATGGCTGCTTGAATCAGCTGCGACACGGCACCCTGAATGTTCGGGCTGTCATTGATCTTCCAGTTATCCACCACCAGCTCGGCGTCGACTTGCACGTTGTTGAGCAAAAGGGTGCCGCTGGCGGTGGTGCGTTGGCCGAACCCCGACCAGTCATCAACGATGCGCAGGCCCGGTGTACCGCGGCGGACGAAGGCCAGCACTTGTTTGCCGTCGTCGTTCAGCGCCTTGACGGCGACCCAGTGGGCGAACAGGGCGCCGGTGGAATAGAACTTCTGCCCGTTGAGGACGAAGCCGTCGCCGCTGGCGGTGATTCGCGCCTTGAGTTCAAGGGTGTTTTTGGTGCCGCGCTCAGGGCCCGCGTTACCGATCCGCCAGCCGTCGAGCACGCTTTTGAACAGCTGCTTTTTTTGCGATTCAGTGGCGCTGCCGAGCACCAGGTTGAGAATGCCGAACTGGTTCTGCGGGATCTGTCCCAATGCCGGGTCGGCCGCGGAAATGATCGCGAAGACTTCGGCCAAAGTGACGAACGAAACCTGCGGGCCACCGTACTCACGTGGGATAGCAATGCTGCCCAAACCGCTGCGGGTGAATTGTTCGATTTCCGACCACGGTAGCTTGCGCTGCTGATCGCGTTTGGCTGCTTGCAGGCGGGCGACTTGCGCCAGCTCATGGGCGGCCTTGATGGCTTGTGCGTCGTTGCGCAAGACCTGCGCGGGCAACAACAGGGGGGCGATGTCCAGATCACTCTGAACGATTGCATCTGCCAGACTGGACATCAGTGCCGCTCCTTGGCTGCACGCAATGCCCTGGCGATCTGCACTGGGGTGATTGTGTTCCGGACCATACCTACCTCACATCTCATGGAAACGTCGCGAGGGTTGCGACGAACGAAAACAAGAATGTCCGGTGGTCCGGTGCATATACCCTAAGCGTGTATAAAAAATTAATAAACTAACTTTTAGGAATATGCATAGAAGGCGGTGCCACAGATTCATGTAGCAGCTGGCGAAGCCTGCGTTCGGCTGCGTAGCAGTCGTCAAAACCTGAGTTCGCGGTTTAACTGAATGACCGCAGTGTCTGATTTCACGACTGCTGCGCAGCCGAACGCAGGCTTCGCCAGCTGCTACAAGGGATCTCAGCGTTTGCGGGGTTCGGCGGCCATGAGTATCTCCTTCGGCCGGGCCTTCAAATACGGATTGGCGCAACCGATTTTCAGCCTGCGCGGTGGTGCCCAGCGGGAGTTGTTACCCACCCGGTCGAGGATGCAGTAAGTCACTTCCAGCCGCAGGTCTTCGCCGGCTTCGAGAATGATCGCCGGCGGCACCCAGACCTGGATCGGCTGGCCGACATCGCCGGCCTTGAGTCGTGGCAGATCCATGCGCACATCGCCCCAACGCAGGGTGATTTCGTCGTCGGCGGCCATGTTCAGGTAAGGCTCGATGGTCAGCGGAACGCCGCGCTTGATCTGGTTCGGATTGACCCCCTGACGGCGAATGGTCTCGGGGATATTCACGGGCTCCAGACTCTGGTTTTCATCGCCGCACAGCGCAGACGGTTGGCCGCCGGGGCAGTCGAGTTTGATTTGCACTCGTCTGGTGGCTGAAAGGGTTGGTCCTTGCCCGATCTGCATGATCCGGTAGCGGATGCGTGAGGTGCCATTGGCGATGAAGCTCTCGGGTACACGCAGTTGGACCGGTTGACCGACATCGTCGGCCGTCAGCACTCTGGAGGCCACGTAGCAGTTGTCCCAGAACAATTCGATCAGGTCGCCTTCGTCCATGCCGGAGTAGGGCGCCACATCGATCAGCAAGTGCGCCGCCGAGGTGATGTTGATGCAGGTCTTGTGAGATTGCGCCAGGGTCGGGGCGGCAAGTTCGGGTTTGTTCGAAGTGCTTGTCATGGGGTTTCTCCTTGAAGCCTTGCAGCGAAAGTCCGTTTCTGAAAGTTCGAAAGGCGTGAATTACCGAGCAACAAAACTGTTCACTGTGTGTGAAATTAAACAGTGAATGAGTGCGAGGTTAAACGCCTGTTGGAGACTAGATAAGAGTGCGCTTGAATAGGTGTCAATAGAGCTGGCTAGTTAAGTATTGGATCTAGTGTTATTCAGAAAAATCCTACGCGTTGAAGTTAATAAGCTGCACCGCTCTGTCGAACTTGACGTTATTTTACGGGCTTCTAGTGCGTTGCTGACGGCGAAGACCGGCTCGGTGAGGGCGCTGGGTTTGGCGAATTTTAGGCGAGGTTATTCTGTTGCAGGACATATATATGTACCGCACGCAGCAATAAAAAATTATCTATTGTTCGGATGGATGAATAAGAGAAGAGAATATATCGAGAGGTTTTGTTAGTAGGGGTGGTTGTCACTTCCGTCCATGGAAGTTGACAAGTAGTGAAGCGATGTTTCAGTGGTGAGCGTTATTCAGGAACTTGCTGAGAAACTGCTTCGTCCGCTCTTCTTTCGGATTGGCAAACAGCGCCTTGGCTTCGCCTTGTTCGACGATCACACCTTTGTCGAAAAACACCACGCGGTTCGCCACGTCCCGGGCAAAGCCCATTTCGTGGGTGACGATGACCATGGTGCGTCGCTCTTCGGCGAGGCTGCGGATGGTCGCCAGCACTTCACCCACCAGCTCCGGGTCGAGGGCTGAGGTGGGTTCGTCGAACAGAATCACTTCCGGCTCCATCGCCAGTGCGCGGGCAATCGCCACACGCTGTTGCTGACCACCGGACAGGCGTCGCGGGTAAGCGTCTTCCTTGCCCGCCAGGCCGACCCTGGCCATCAGCTTTTTACCCAGGGCAACGGCTTCGGCGTGCGGGATCTTCTTTACGATGATCGGGCCTTCGATAACGTTTTCCAGGGCGGTGCGATGAGGGAACAGGTTGAAGTTCTGGAACACGAAACCCACGTGCTGTCGCAAACGTCGCACCAGGCCTTGCTGCTGGTTCAGCGGACGGCTGCCATCGATCTCGATGTCACCGACCTTGATCCGGCCGCTGGTGGGTTCTTCCAGGAAATTCAGGCAACGCAGGAACGTGGTTTTACCCGAGCCGCTAGGCCCGATGATTGCCACCACCTCGCCTTCCTTCACTTGCAGATCGATGCCGTTGAGCACCACTTGACCCTTGAACTGCTTTGTCAGTTTTTCCACGACAATCATTGGGTCAGGACTCCAGGTCGTGCCGATTGACCCGTGCTTCCAACTGGTTCTGCAGGTGCGAAAGCACCGTGGCCAGAACCCAGTAGATCAGCGCGGCGGCAAGGTACATGGTGAAAATTTCAAAGGTTCGGGCGGTAATCAGCTGCGCCTGACGGAACAGTTCCGGCACCTGAATAGTGGCTGCCAGCGCGGTGTCCTTCACAAGCGAAATGAAGCTGTTGCCCAGCGGTGGCAGAGCCGTGCGCATCGCTTGCGGCAGGATGGCCCGGCGCAGGGTCTGCGCACGGGTCATGCCGATACTCGCGGCGGCTTCCCACTGACCGCGCTCGATGGAACTGATCGCGGCACGCAGGATTTCGCAGGCATAGGCCGCCATGTTCAGCGAGAAGCCGATCAGGGCCGCCGGCAGCGGATCAAGTTCGATGCCCAATTGCGGCAAGCCGTAATAGATCACGAACAGTTGCACCAACAACGGCGTGCCGCGAAAGAACGACACGTAGATGCGGGCGACCCAGCTCACCAGTTTGAAGCGCGACAGGCGCATCAACGCCAAACCAAACCCCATCACCAGGCCGAAGAACATCCCGCCCAGGCTCAGAATGACCGTGTAGTACGCGCCCTTCAGCAGGAAGGGCGCGGAATCCAGCGCGAGTTGGAAAGCTTCTTCCATTATTTAGTGACGTCAGCGCTGAAGTATTTTTCCGAAAGCTTTTTCAGCGTACCGTCGGCACGCAGCTTGTCGATGGCTTTGTTCACCGCGGCCAGCAGCTCAGGCTCGCCTTTGCGCAGGGCGATGCCGGCTTCCTGGCGGGAGAACGCTTCGCCGGCGGCGGTGGTGTCCTTGGCCTTCTTGGCGTATTCCAGCGCGGCGAGGCGGTCGATCAGAATGGCGTCGATGCGGCCGACGCGCAGATCCTGGAACTTGGTCGGATCATCGTCATAGGTCTTGATGATGGCTTTTGGCTGATTGTCCTTGAGCCACTGCTCGTAATTGGTGCCCAGGCCTACACCGACTTTTTTGCCGGCTAGATCGGCGGCAGACTTGATGTTCAGCTCCGCAGCCTTCTTGGTCAGCACCAGCGCCTGAATCCCGGAAACGGTGTACGGTTCGGAGAAGTCATACTTCTTCTTGCGCTCTTCGGAGATGGTCACCTGGTTGATCACGGCGTCCAGACGTTTGGATTCCAGCGCCGCGAGGATGCCGTCCCATTTGGTCGGTTGCAGTTTGACCTTCACGCCCAGCTCTTTGGCCACGGCTTCGGAAAACTCGACTTCGAAGCCGGCCAGCTTGCCGTCGGCGTCGACGAAACTGAACGGTGGGTAAGTGCCTTCCAGGCCAACGTTGATCACGCCAGCGTCTTTGATTTTTTGCAGCTGCTCACCGGCAACCGCTTGCCCCAGCAGACCGGCGCTCAGCGCCAGGCCCAGCGAACCTACCAGCAGATTTCGTCGTAGTGCGGAAAAATTCATGACAAGCCCCTGTGTTTTCTTATGAAGACGCTTTTAGGAATGTTGGCAAAATCGGGATTTGGACGACTGCGATATCCTGCCCTAAAGCAGCGTATGCGTCTCGCTGCAAATTCGCCTGCGGCGCGACTATATGACGGTGCTTTTAGATTGGAAAATAATAAATATAAAGTTTGTTATTCTTTTTTAGAATATAAGTTGCCTTCGAAAAGATCGCAGCCTGCGGCAGCTCCTACATGGATCATGCCCGGCGCAAATTCCGGATTAACGCCGATCAATGTAGGAGCTGCCGCAGGCTGCGATCTTTTAATCTTCGATCCTTACAAAAAACTTGTATAGGCAAACAACGCCGGCGCCCCGCCGGTGTGCAGGAAGATGATCGGGCCGTCATTGAAGCGCTGGCGGCCGATGCCATCGAGCAAACCCGCCATGGCCTTGCCGGTATAAACCGGGTCCAGCAACAGCCCTTCCTGACTCGCCACCAGCTTCACGGCTGCCAACGTCCCGGCATTCGGTTCGCCGTAGCGCGGGCCGAAATACTCGTCCCACAACTCGACCTTGAAATTCTTTGGCAGGCTCACACCCAACAGCTCGGCAGTGCGCTCGGCGAGCCCCTGGACTTTCGGTCGCTGATCTTCATCGCTGCGAGAAACCGTGACACCAATCACTGGCAAATCCGGCAGTGCTTCACTCAACGCCAACGCCAGACCGCTATGGGTCCCGGCGCTGCCCGAAGCCAGAACCAAGGCCGCGAATGTCAGCCCGGTGTCCTTGATCTGCTCGGCCAATTCCAGCCCGGCGCGCACATAACCCAAAGCGCCCAATGCGTTGGAGCCACCAATCGGCACCAGATACGGCTTCTTGCCGTTGTTGCGTAGACGGTCGGCCAGAGCCTGCAATTGCTCGTCGGCGTTGTCGAGGTTTTCCACCAGCTCGACCTTGGCATCGAACAGGTCCAGCAACAGTCGATTGCCGTTACCGACATAGTTGGCGTCGTCGGTACCCAGGGGATTTTCCAGCAGGGCTACGCAGCCCAGGCCAAGCTTGGCCGCAATGGCGGCAGTCTGGCGCACGTGGTTGGACTGAAGCGCACCAGCGGTAATCAAGGTGTCGGCGCCTTGTGCCAGTGCATCGGCCGCCAGGTATTCGAGCTTGCGCAGCTTGTTGCCGCCCATCGCCAGCGGCGTCAGGTCATCACGCTTGACGTATACATCGCGGCCCAACCAGGCCGACAGGCGTTCGAGTTTTTCCAGGGCGGTAGGATGACCGAGCAGGTCGAGGCGGTTAAAGCGGGCAAGCTGTTGTTTGATCATGGGGTCCGTACTGGCGGAGGGAGATGACAGGACTATAGGCACGCCTATTTTGCGGGGCAACTGCCAATCGCCTTATGCCAAAAAGTGCTGAGCACAGCACAATCGGTTCTTAATTCGGCTTCCAGACCATGCCGTAAAGTAATCGCGGTTAACGCGGCCAGACAGTCCGGCCGCCCGTGAGGAGTTTTTACCGTGAGCGAGCGTTCCAGTCATTGGCAACTGCAGACCATCGTCAGCCAACTGCGCACGGCGCGTGATCAGTGGCGGGTACAAAATGGCCGCGCCAGCACCGAACAGGGCGGTCGCGAGTTGCCTTCCCGAGCGGCCATGGCAGAGATTCTCGAAGCCCTCTGTGGCGCGTTGTTCCCGATGCGCCTGGGGCCGGTGGATTTGCGCGAGGAGAGTGAAGACTTCTACGTCGGCCACACGCTGGACGTTGCGTTGAACGCGTTGCTGGCTCAGGCGCGACTCGAATTGCGCTACGCCGCTCGCCACAGTGCTCAGGCCGACACTGAAGTCGAGGCCAAGACCATTCAGATCATTCAGGACTTCGCCCTCGCATTGCCGGGGCTGCGCAGTCTGCTCGACACCGACGTGCTGGCGGCCTATCACGGCGATCCGGCGGCTCGCAGCGTCGATGAGGTGTTGTTGTGCTATCCGGGGATTCTGGCGGTGATTCACCATCGCCTGGCCCATCACTTATACCGCGCCGGATTGCCGCTGCTGGCACGGATCAGTGCGGAAATCGCACACTCGGCGACCGGCATCGACATCCACCCTGGCGCGCAGATTGGTCGCAGCTTCTTCATCGATCACGGGACGGGTGTGGTGATCGGCGAGACCGCCATCATCGGCGAGCGTGTGCGGATTTATCAGGCCGTGACGTTGGGCGCCAAGCGCTTCCCGGCGGATGAAGACGGTCAGTTGCAGAAGGGGCAACCGCGACATCCGATTGTCGAGGATGACGTGGTGATCTATGCCGGTGCGACGATTCTGGGGCGGATCACCATCGGCAAGGGCTCGACCATTGGCGGCAATGTCTGGCTGACCCGCAGCGTACCGGCGGGGAGCAACCTGACTCAGGCGAATCTGCAGCATGATGACGGGACGCAGAAGTAAGCCCCCGGCTTTTTGGTGACTGATAAACAGTCTTCGTTGGCTGTAGGAGCTGTGTAGGAGCTGTCGAGTGAAACGAGGCTGCGATCTTTTGACTTTGCTTTTTTAAGATCAAGATCAAAAGATCGCAGCCTCGTTTCACTCGACAGCTCCTACAAAATCCCCCGAATCCCACGTCATACCCTTCCTTGAGCTAGCGTACGAACAGTACCGCCGAGCCTTGCGATTAGTCCTTAGCACCCTATTCATGTTTAACTTGAACGCTCATTCAAGTTAAACCGCCGGTTTGCTGCCCGCTCACAACAGGAGGCTTGCCTATGCCGAGTCCGTTACTGATTGCCCTGTTTCACCCCCTTGAGGTGCATCTTTCATGAGTGCATCGCCCACCCCCGCTAGCGGTCAGGTCCGCATGAATCCGCCGGTGTTTTACTTTTCGGCGACGTTCATTTTGCTGTTCGGCATCATCGTCATCGCCATGCCTGAACAAGCCGGCGCCTGGCTTCTGGAAGCGCAGAACTGGGCGGCCAACACGGTCGGCTGGTACTACATGCTCGCGATGACCCTGTATCTGGTCTTCGTGGTGGTCACCGCCTTGTCCGGCTACGGCAAGATCAAGCTCGGTGCCGACCACGACGAGCCCGAATTCAGTTACCTGTCCTGGGCCGGCATGCTGTTCGCCGCCGGGATCAGCATCACGCTGTTCTTTTTTTGCGTGTCCGAACCGCTGACACACCTGGCGCAACCCCCGCAAGGCGAAGCGGGCACGGCGGATGCGGCGCGTCAGGCGATGCAGATTCTGTTTTTGCACTGGGGCCTGCACGGCTGGGGCGTGTTCGCCTTCGTCGGCATGGCGCTGGCTTATTTTGCCTACCGTCACAACCTGCCGCTGGCCCTGCGTTCGGCGCTCTATCCGCTGATCGGCAAGCGCATCAACGGCCCGATCGGTTACGCGGTGGACGGCTTCGGCATCATCGCCACGGTGTTCGGCCTCGGTGCCGACATGGGCTTTGGCGTATTGCACCTCAACTCGGGTCTGGACTACCTGTTCGGCATCGCTCACACCCAGTGGATTCAGGTCGGCCTGATCACGCTGATGATGGGCGCGGCGATCATCGTCGCGGTGTCCGGTGTCGATAAAGGCGTGCGCGTGATGTCTGACATCAACATGCTGCTGGCCTGCGCGCTGTTGCTGTTCGTATTGTTCGCCGGCCCGACCCAGCACCTGCTCAACACTCTGATCCAGAACATCGGCGACTACCTCGGCGCCTTGCCGATGAAGAGTTTCGACCTGTACGCCTACGACAAACCGAGCGACTGGCTGGGCGGTTGGACGGTGTTCTACTGGGCTTGGTGGATCGCATGGTCGCCGTTCGTGGGCCTGTTCATCGCACGGATTTCCCGTGGCCGGACCATCCGCGAATTCGTCTTCGGCGTGCTGTTGATTCCGCTCGGCTTCACCCTCGCGTGGATGTCGATCTTCGGCAACAGCGCCATCGATCAAGTCCTCAATCACGGCATGAGCGCCCTCGGCATGTCGGCCATCGATAACCCGTCGATGACCCTCTACTTGCTGCTGGAAACCTACCCGTGGAGCAAAACCGTCATCGCGGTCACGGTGTTCATCAGTTTCGTGTTCTTCGTGACGTCTGCCGACTCCGGCACCGTGGTGCTGTCGACGCTGTCTGCCAAGGGCGGCAATCCCGATGAAGACGGGCCGAAATGGCTGCGAGTGTTCTGGGGCGCAATGACCGCGTTGGTGACCAGCGCGCTGCTGTTTTCCGGCAGCATCGATGCGCTGAAGTCAGCGGTGGTGCTGACCTCGTTGCCGTTCTCGATGATCTTGCTGCTGATGATGTGGGGGCTGCACAAGGCGTTCTACCTGGAGTCGCAGAAGCAGATCGCGCAACTGCATTCGCTGGCACCGGTCTCCGGTTCACGCCGTGGTGGCTGGCGTCAGCGCTTGAGTCAGGCGGTGCATTTCCCGTCGCGGGATGAGGTCTATCGCTTCCTCGATACGACGGTGCGTCCGGCGATTGAAGAAGTCTCGGCGGTGTTCGTCGAGAAGGGCTTGAACGTGGTCACCCAGCCGGACCCGGCCAACGACAACGTCAGCCTGGAAATCGGTCATGGCGAGGAGCATCCGTTTATCTATCAAGTGCAGATGCGTGGCTATTTCACGCCGTCGTTTGCCCGTGGCGGCATGGGTTCCAAGGAACTCAATAACCGTCGTTATTACCGGGCTGAAGTGCATTTGAGCGAGGGCAGTCAGGATTACGATCTGGTGGGTTACACCAAGGAGCAGATCATCAACGACATCCTTGATCAGTACGAACGGCACCTGCAGTTTTTGCATTTGGTGCGTTGATCGAGAACCGGTGGCGCCGGGCCTTTTTCAGGTCTCGGCGCTCAACACCATGAACAGCACCAGCGCCGCCACCGGCACACTGAACACCACCGTGCCGATCATCAGTTCCGAACTCAGTGACTGGCCGGCCGTGACCATGCCAACGGCGCCGTTGATCATCGTCAGCGCCAGCCACAAGACCACGAAGCTGTAGGTCAGTGTCTGTTGGCTGAAGCCGATTTTCTCGCCAATGAACAGCATCAGCGCCAGGAGGATCAGGCCGAAGGTGATGATGATCGTGGTGTGCATGCTGTGTTCCGCCCTTCAAATGTGTGTTGCCCTTGAGTCGGCACTGCGGTGTCAGTGTGAGCTTAGTTAAACCAGCCCGCCATTAACCCGCAAAATCTGCCCGTTGGCCCAACCCGAATCCGGGCCGACCAGGAAAGACACAACACGGGAGATATCTTCCGGCTGAGCCAAACGTTCCAGCGGAGGCATCTTGGCGAAGGTCTGGATCTGCTCTTCGCTCTTGCCGTGCAGGAACAGGTCGGTAGCCACCGGACCGGGGGCCACGGCATTGACGGTGATACTGCGACCGCGCATTTCCTTGGCGAACACCTGGGTCAGGGATTCCACCGCCGCTTTGCTGGCGATGTACACCGCGTAGCCCGGCAGGTTCATGCCGACGGTGCTGCTGGAGAAGTTGATGATCCGCCCGCCAGCGTTCAGGCGAGTGGCGGCTTCACGCAGGGCCGCGGGCGACGCTGACCCACACGCTGAATCAATTCGAAGCCTGGCTCGGTACGCGTTTACTGGAGCGAAGCACTCGTAAGGTGCGTCCTACGCTGGATGGCGAGGCGTATTACCTGCGTTGTGTGCAATTGCTGGCAGAGTTGGAAGAAGCTGAACTGGCGTTTCGCGGGGTGGCGCCGAAAGGGCGGTTACGCGTCGATCTGCACGGCACGCTGGCCAAGCACTTCGTCATCCCGGCATTGCCACAGTTCATGGCGCGCTACCCGGACATCGAACTGTCCATCAGCGAGGCCGACCGCTTTGTCGACCTGATCGCTGAAGGCGTCGACTGCGTGCTGCGCGCCGGCACCTTGGGCGACTCCGCGCTGATCGGCCGCCGCGTCGCCAACCTGCGTCAAATCACCTGCGCCAGTCCCGCGTACCTGCGCAAATACGGCGAACCGAAAAGCCTCGACGACCTGAAACATCATCGTGCCGTTAACTACGTTTCGCGCACGACTGCCAAGTTATTTCCTTTCGAATTCATGGTTGATGGCGAGCTGAAGGAAGTCGCCATCGATGGGGCGCTTTCAGTATTCGGCGCGGAAATTTATGCGGCGTCGGCGATTGCCGGGTTGGGGCTGATCCAGTGCCCGCATTACCGAATGGAAACGCAGATTTCCCAGGGCTTGGTGCAGGAAGTCCTGATCGAAACGCCGCCACCGCCGATGCCGGTTTCGGTGTTGTATCCGCACAACCGACACATGTCGCCACGGGTTCGGGTGTTTGTGGATTGGTTGGGGGACGTGTTTGCGGATGCGCAGTAGCCGCTGGTCCACGGGCAAGCTGGGTCTTCTCACCTTGGACTAATATTTATCAGAGTGTGTATGGTGTGTATTGACATGAAGCTTCGTCGCGTAGTGTGCGCAGCAGATGCTGCCCACAAGGACGAAGGTGATGCGAAGTCGGGAAATGATCAGGATGATCGAGGAGGATGGTTGGTATCTGGTGGCCGTGAAAGGCAGCCATCATCAGTACAAGCATCCGTGCAAGCCAGGCAGGGTGACGATAAAGCACCCGGACTCGGATCTTCCGAAAGGAACGATCAACAGCATATTGAAACAGGCGGGTCTGAAATGAGACCCGACACCGAATACGAAAGCCCCGAGGGGGCCACATCACAGGAAGGACTTACCGAAATGAAATTCCCGGTCGTTCTGCACAAGGATGCCGACTCAGAATACGGAGTAATTATCCCGGACGTGCCGGGTTGCTTCTCCGCAGGCGTTACTGTGGCGCAGGCATTTGAAAACGTGAAAGAAGCGTTGTCGTTGCACTACGAAGGCTTGGTGGCCGATGGCGATCCACTGCCGCAGGTGCATGAGATCGACGCTCATCTTGATAACCCTGATTTCGCGGGCGGCGTATGGGGGGTGGTCGAATTTGATATCACGCCTTACTTCGGAAAGTCGGTGCGCTTCAATGCCACACTGCCTGAGCAGTTGCTTGAGCGTATTGATCAAACGGTCAGGCGGGATCAGCGGTACAGCTCAAGGTCTGGCTTTTTGGCTGCCGCCGCCTTGCGTGAGTTGTCGGCGTAAATGTTGATCGTTCCCACGCAGAGCGTGAGAACGATCAACTGACGGCAAAGATGAAATATGTGAAACGTTTCAGCATTTTATCGAGTCCGAGGTTTATCGGCGTTTGTCTGGGCGTATGCTGGGCAACTTGCGAAGCAGTCGATACCAACTTCAAGACAGACAAGAGAGGATTCGATGACCTACACCGCTGCCGAAAACCGCTACGACTCCATCCCTTATCGCCGCGTGGGGCGCAGTGGGCTGGTGCTGCCAGCACTGTCTCTGGGCCTGTGGCACAACTTTGGCGACAGCACGCCGATCGACACTCAGCGTTCGTTGCTGCGTACCGCATTTGATCTTGGCATCAATCATTTCGACCTGGCCAACAACTACGGCCCGCCGTATGGCAGCGCCGAGATCAATTTCGGTCGTTTGCTGCGTGAAGACTTCAAGCAGTATCGCGACGAGCTGATCATCTCCAGCAAGGCCGGTTGGGACATGTGGGCCGGTCCTTATGGTCAGGGCGGCGGTTCGCGCAAATACGTGTTGGCCAGCCTCGACCAGAGCCTGCAGCGCCTGGGCCTGGACTACGTGGACATCTTCTATTCCCACCGCTTCGACCCGGACACGCCGCTAGAAGAAACTGCCAGCGCACTGGCCACCGCAGTACAACAGGGCAAGGCGTTGTACATCGGTATCTCCTCGTACTCGGGGGTTAAAACCCGTGAAATGGCCGCGCTGCTGAAAGAGTGGAAAGTCCCTTTGCTGATTCACCAACCGGCTTACAACCTGCTCAATCGTTGGGTGGAAAAAGACCTGCTGGATACGACGGACGAACTCGGTACGGGCGTAATTGCGTTCACGCCACTGGCTCAGGGTTTGTTGACCGACAAGTACCTCAATGGTGTGCCGGCGGACGCGCGGGTCAATCGTCCGGGAGGTGGTTCGTTGCAGGCGGCGCACCTGTCCGAAGCCAACATCGCTCATGTACGTGCGCTGAATGAGATTGCCAAGCGTCGCGGTCAGAGTCTGGCGCAGTTGGCTTTGGCGTGGACGTTACGCGATTCGCGCGTGACGTCGGCGCTGATCGGTGCGAGCCGGCCGGAGCAGATTATCGAGAACGTCGGGGCGTTGAAAAATCTGAGCTTTAGCGCTGAAGAGCTGGCGGAGATCGACCGGTTTGCCCAGGAGGGCGGGGTTAATCTTTGGGAGAAGCCTTCGACGGCGGAGTAAGTGTTCGGCGCTGGATCCTTTGGCGCCTGACAGACCGCTTTCGCGAGCAAGCCCGCTCCCACATTAGACCGAGTTGTTCAGTAAGAACGCGGTCTAATGTGGGAGCGGGCTTGCTCGCGAAGGGGCCATCAAAGTTAGTAAAAAAACTCCCTGGATTACCGAAAAAACGGCACATCCCCCAACACCGTCGCCCGCTGCATCACCCGCCGAGCCGGCCGGTAATCATCCACGGCGTAATGCTGTGTCACGCGGTTATCCCAAAACGCCACGTCGTCCTTCTGCCAACGCCAGCGAATGGTAAATTCCGGCCGTGTCGCGTGGGCAAACAGAAACTTCAGAATCACCTCGCTTTCGGTTTCCGACAGTTCATTGATCTTCGACGTGAAGCCTTCATTGACGAACAACGACCGGCGTCCGCTCACCGGATGAGTGCGAATCACCGGGTGTGACAGCGGCGGATTTTTTCTGCGCGCTTCCTCCCACTGGGCCAAGGCTTGCGGCGTGTTGCCATAGCGCTCCAGCGGGAACGAGCGGGTGAAATCGTGGGTAGCCGTCAGCCCTTCGAGCAAGGTTTTCATCGGCGCGGACAACGCTTCATACGCCGCAATACCGCTGGCCCACAACGTGTCGCCACCAAACTCCGGCAACAACTTGGCGCTGAGCACCGCGCCCAGGGCCGGGGTCGGCAGGAAGGTCACGTCGGTGTGCCAGATCGCGTTGTCACGCACGTCGGTGACGGCGGTGTCGAGGATCAGCACTTCGGGCTGTTCCGGCACATTTGGGTAAATCGGGTGAATGTGCAGGTCGCCGAAATTGGCGGCGAAACGCGCCTGTTGCTGCGGTGTGATCGGCTGATCGCGGAAGAACAACACTTGATGTTTGAGCAGCGCCTGCTCGATGGCGTCGCGCTGTTCCAGGTTCAGCGGCTGGCTGATGTCGACGCCGCTGATGTGTGCGCCGAGGGCGTAGCTTAAGGGGACGATGGTCAGGTTGCTCATGGTGTTCTCTTCAATTCTGGAGGCCGTACATGAATTTTGTGAACGACACCGCACCTGTAGGAGTTGCCGAATGCTGCGATCTTTTGATGTTGTTTTTAGAGAGCAAGATCAAAAGATCGCAACCTCGTTTCACTCGACAGCTCCTACAGGGTTGATCCAAAAAAAGGGGGTATCAAGGCAGTTGCTCCTACATTCAAATGCTTCAGTGTGCCTGTCCATGCCACGGCACCAGTTTGCGTTGCAGGGCGCGCAAGCCCATCTCCATGGCGAAGGCGATCAGAGCGATCACCAGAATCCCCAGCACCACCACATCGGTGACCAGGAACTGTGCGGCCGACTGCACCATGAAGCCCAAACCACTGGTAGCAGCGATCAGTTCGGCGGCAACCAGCGTCGACCAACCCACACCCAATCCAATCCGCACACCGGTCAAAATGTCCGGCAGCGCACTAGGCAGAATCACATGGCGAATCAACTGCGCCCGGGTCGCGCCTAACGACTGCGCCGCGCGCAATTTGGCCGGGTCGACGGTACGCACGCCGGTCGCGGTAGCGATGGCGATCGGGGCGAAGATCGCGAGGTAGATCAGCAAGACTTTCGACAGCTCACCGATGCCGCACCAGATCACGATCAGCGGTAGATAAGCCAGCGGTGGGATAGGGCGGTAGAACTCGATCAGCGGATCGAGAATGCCGCGGGCAATGCGGTTGTGGCCGATGGCGATTCCAACGGGCACGGCGGTCAGCACCGCGAAGCCCAGGCCCAGACCGATTCGGCTGAGGCTCGCGCCAAGGTGCTGCCACAACGTTGAATCCATGTAGCCGGTGGTCACCAGCAGCCAGCCTTTTTGCAGTACGGCGGAGGGTGGCGGCAGGAACAGCGGTTCGATCATTCCAGTGGCGGTGACGGCCCACCAAATGACCACGAGCGCGACGAGTGTCAGCAGACTGATCCAGCGAGTACTGAGGCTGCGTCGAACAGGAATCACCGTAGAGTGCGGTTTGACCGTGACGGCCGGAATCTCATAGCTGCTCATACGGTCTCCTGCCGCTGGGCGGCGCTGCGTTGGGAGAACACTTTGGCAAGCACGTGTTCGCGGGTTTCGATAAAGCGCGGATCTGACTTGATCGATCGAGCCGACTCCCCAGCGGCATAACGCTGACCGAAATCCAGGCTCAGGCGCTCAACGATTTGCCCAGGATTCGGCGCCAGCAGAATCAGGTCCGTGGCGAGAAACACCGCTTCTTCGATGTCGTGGGTAATCAGAAATACGGGTTTTGCGGTGCGCTGCCAGACTTGTAGCAGCAACTCCTGCATCTGTTCGCGGGTGAAGGCATCGAGGGCGCCGAAGGGTTCGTCCATCAGCAACACCCGAGGGTCGGCGGCGAGGGCACGGGCCAAGCCGACACGCTGCTTCTGGCCGCCCGAGAGTTGCCAGATCCGGCGGTTTTCGAAACCGTAAAGGTCGACCAGCGCGAGCATTTCCCGGGCGCGGATTTCGCGTTTGTCCCGGGGAATACCAGCCAGTTCCAGACCGAAACCGACGTTGGCCAGCACGTCCTGCCAAGGCAGCAGGGCATTATCCTGGAACACTACGCCGCGTTCGGCGCTCGGTCCTTTGACCGGCACGCCATCGAGGGTGATGCGCCCGGCGCTAGGTTCGACGAAACCGGCAATCAGGTTCAACAGCGAGGTCTTGCCACTGCCGGACGGGCCGAGGGCGACCAGCAACTGCTGGGGCCCAAGACTCAGGGAAATATCCGCCAGTACCGGTTCGGCGGCGCCGGGGTACTGTGCGCTGATGCGCTCCAGCTGAAGCAAAGCCATCGCGGTTAACTCCGATCAGTTGGTGATGTATTTGGCGCTGACGTAGGGGGCGTAGTCCGGTAGCACGGCTTCAACCTTGCCTTGTTCTTTCAGGAACGCGGCGGTGTCGGTGATGGCCTTGGTGGTCGGCGCGCCGAGGGTGATCACCTGATCAGCCGCCAGCGGGAAGACGTTGCCTTGCAGCAGCAACGGAATGTCGCTGGCCTTGGCGCCGGAGAGTTTCACCAGCTTGTCGACATTGGATTGGTTGGCGAGCCAGGCTTTCGGGTCTTTGCGGTAGTCGGCGTAGGCATCGAGGGTCACTTTGGCGAACGCGGTGACGATTTCCGGGTGCTTCTCGGCGAAGTCTTTACGCACGATCCAGGCATCAAAGGTCGGTGCGCCGAACTTGGCCAGTTCACCGGAGGTGATCAGCACTTTGCCATTTTCCTTGGCCACGCCGAGGGCTGGGTCCCAAACGTAAGTGGCGTCGATGTCACCGCGTTTCCACGCAGCAATGATGGCTGGCGGGGCAAGGTTGAGGACGGTGACTTTCGATGGATCGATGTTCCAGTGCTTCAGCGCGGCCAACAGGCTGTAGTGGCCGGTGGAAACGAACGGCACGGCGATTTTCTTGCCGATCAGGTCTTGTGGGGTCTTGATTCCGGAACCGTCGCGGGCAACCAGGGCTTCAGCGGCGCCGATCTGCGTGGCGATGAGGAAGGTTTCTACCGGGACTTTACGGGTGATCGCCGCCGTCAGGGGGCTGGAACCGAGGTAGCCGATCTGCACGTCGCCGGAAGCGATGGCGGCGATGATGTCGGCGCCGTTGTCGAATTTGCGCCAGTCGATCTTGGCGTTGGTGGCTTTTTCGTACGCGCCGTCAGCCTGGGCGACTTTCGCCGGGTCTACGGTGGTCTGGTAGGCGACGGTGACGTCAGCCGCCTGGGCAAAGAAACTCGCCGCAGCCAGAGACGCGGCCGCCAGCAGGCGAAGGGGGAAAGTCAGTTTCATTGAGAAGCTCCTTGTCAGGCGACCGAGAGTCGGCGTGAAAAGGAGACTAAATGATATAAGAATCGGAAAATAAATAACTTTTTCGAATGAGCTTATGAGCGGAAAATTCTAAAGGATCAAAAGATCGCAGCCTGCGGCAGCTCCTACAAAGGTAGCGTGCGAATTCAAAATTGCGTGGTGCGGGCAAAAAAAAATCGCAACCCTGGCACCGTCCCGTAGGAGCTGCCGAAGGCTGCGATCTTTTGACAGGCGCCGCTTAATTGCTGATGGCCAAAATGCTCGCCTGATACGACCCGACAAACACATCGAAATCGCCCACCTCGTTCTGCTCCAGCTCGACCTGTTCAGCCAGCGACGAACCTGCCCGGTCTTCAAATTTCGCCTGGTCTTCGCTTGAAAGCGGCTCGCTGCGGAAAAACTCCGCATGCGCGCGGCTCTGACGCAGGGAGAACTGAGCAAAGCTTTCCTTATGCTCAGCCATCGCCGCCAATACTTGGGCCGACGGTGTGCGGGACGGATCCTTGATCTTCTCCAATTGCACGTCCAGCGCCTTGCTATGCGCATCGCCGCCATGACTCTGATCCAGCATCGCCGCCAGTGGTGCAATCTTCTCCAGCAACTCGCCGGCCCACTCTTTCAGGTCCACCGGATGACCGTCGCGTTGCAGTTGCAGGCCCGGGCGGCGACCTTCCTTGACCACGCTGAGGAAGTTCGAGGTCGCGTTGCCGCACGAGGTGTTGGTCAGCAGCGGGCTGTCGTTCAGCGCGCAATACAGCAGGAACGCATCGAGGAACCGCGACTCCGGCAGGTCGATGCCCATCGGCAGGAACGGGTTGATGTCCAGGCAACGCACTTCAACGTACTGAATGCCGCGAGCCACCAGCGCCTGGATCGGCCGTTCGCCAGTGTAGGTCACGCGTTTCGGGCGGATGTTGGAGTAGTACTCGTTTTCGATCTGCAGGATGTTGGTGTTGAGCTGAACCCACTCTCCGTCCTGATGCGTGCCGATTTCGACGTACGGCGAATACGGTGTGGCGACCGCTTTGCGCAGGCTGTCGGTGTAGCTCGCCAAGTCGTTGTAGCACGGCGTCAAACCGGCCTGGGCGTTGCTCTGGTAACCCAGGTCACTCATGCGCAGGCTGGTGGCGTACGGCAAGTACAAGGTGTCCGGGTCCAGTTGTTCCAACTGATGCGAGCGGCCACGCAGGAAACCGGCGTCCAGCGCAGGCGAAGCACCGAACAGGTACATCAGCAGCCAGCTGTAGCGGCGGAAGTTACGGATCAGCGCGATGTAGGCCGACGACTGATAGTCACGGTTGGTGCCGACAAAGCCTTCAGCCTCTTTAAGCAGCGGCCAGAGCTTTTCCGGTAGGGAAAAGTTGTAGTGAATCCCGGCGATGCACTGCATGGTCTTGCCGTACCGCAGGGCCAGGCCCTTGCGGTAGACGTACTTGAGCTGACCGATGTTGGAGGTGCCGTAATAGGCAATCGGGATGTCTTCCTCGGCCGGCAACGGGCACGGCATCGATGGACTCCACAGGTACTCGTTGCCGAGCTTGCTGTAGGCAAAACGGTGGATCTTGTCCAAGCTCGCCAGAGTGTCCGCCGGGTCAGGCAGGGCGGGCGTGATGAACTCCAGCAGCGACTCGGAATAGTCGGTGGTGATTTGTTCGTTGGTCAGCGCGGAACCCAATTCTTCCGGGTGCGGCGTTTGCGCCAGGCGACCTTCGCCGGTCACGCGCAGGCATTCACGTTCGATGCCGTGAAGGCACTGTTCGAGCAGAGAGAGGTTAGCGCGCTCGCCGAGCAGAGCCAGGCGGCGGTTGAGAAGTTCGCTCAAGTTGGATTCCTTCACGCGTCAGTCGCCCCAATATGGGGGTGGGCAAGACGGTCTACAAGGGTGAAGTTGAAACTGGCGTTTTCGCCTGGTTTTGGATCGCACACGGCGGCTGGCAGCCAGCCAATGATTGATCGCCGCAATCCCCTGTGGGAGCGGGCTTGCTCGCTCCCACAGGGAACTCCGGCGCTGCAGTTACAGCGCCGAAATTAACTCAAATTGATGACTGGTAGCTACAGGACAGCGAACGTGCCTTGTGCTTTTGCGACGAGTTTGTCGCCTTGCATCACGTCGGCTTCGACCACCAGCGTGCGGCGGCCCGGGTGGATCACCCGCGCCGTGCACATCACTTCACCGTCTGCGACGGCGCGAATGTAATTGATCTTGCACTCGATGGTCGCGCTCTGCTGGTCAAAACCATGGGTGCTGGAACAGGCCAGCCCCATGGCAATGTCCACCAGACTGAACAAGGCCCCGCCGTGCAGCTTGCCACCGCGATTGCGCAGTTCTGGTTCCAGCGCCAGGGCGACTTGCGCCACCCCGGTCTCCAGACTGTGCAAGCGACACCCCAGCAACTTGAAAAAAGCGCTTTCGGTCAGCCCGGCCGGGATGTCCATCAGCGTTTCTTCAACTGCTTGGCGTTGGCGAACAGCGACGCCATGGCGTTGTTGGCCGGAGCCGTCGCCGTGGTTTCCTTGCGTGGTGCAGTGTTCTGGGACTGGCGAGGAGCGGACCCCGGACGCGCACCACGGGCACCGTCGATTTTCTCGCCCGGGGTGTCGCTCATGCGCATCGACAGGCCAACGCGTTTGCGTGGGATGTCGATTTCCATGACCTTCACTTTCACCACGTCGCCAGCCTTCACCGCTTCACGCGGATCCTTGATGAACTTCTCCGAAAGCGCAGAGATGTGCACCAAACCGTCCTGATGCACGCCGATGTCGACGAAAGCACCGAAGTTGGTCACGTTGGTCACCACGCCTTCGAGGATCATGCCCAGCTGCAGGTCCTTGAGGTCTTCGACGCCTTCCTGGAACTCGGCGGTCTTGAATTCGGGACGTGGATCGCGGCCAGGTTTTTCCAGTTCTTGCAGGATGTCGGTGACTGTTGGCAGACCGAAGGTTTCGTCGGTGTACTTTTTCGGATCAAGACGCTTGAGGAAGCTGGCGTCGCCGATCAGTGAGCGAATGTCGCGGTCGGTCTCAGCGGCGATGCGCTGGACCAGCGGATAGGCTTCCGGGTGAACCGCAGACGAATCCAGCGGGTTGTCGCCATTCATGACGCGCAGGAAGCCAGCGGCCTGTTCGAAGGTTTTCTCGCCCAGACGAGCGACTTTCTTCAACGCCGCACGGGTTTTGAACGCACCGTGTTCGTCGCGGTGGCTGACGATATTTTGCGCCAGGGTCGCGTTGAGGCCGGAGATGCGGGCCAGCAGCGCCACGGAGGCGGTGTTCACGTCGACGCCCACGGCGTTCACGCAGTCTTCGACCACAGCGTCCAGGCCGCGCGCCAGTTTCAGCTGCGACACGTCGTGCTGGTACTGGCCGACGCCGATGGATTTCGGGTCGATCTTCACCAGCTCAGCCAGTGGATCCTGCAGGCGACGGGCAATCGACACCGCGCCACGGATCGACACGTCGAGGTCCGGGAATTCCTTGGAAGCCAGTTCCGACGCCGAGTAAACCGATGCGCCGGCCTCGGAGACCATGACTTTGGTCATCTTCATGGCTGGGTATTTTTTGATCAGCTCAGCGGCCAGCTTGTCGGTTTCACGGCTGGCGGTGCCGTTGCCGATGGCGATCAGGTCCACTGCATGCTTGGCGCACAGGGCAGCCAGAATCGCGATGGTCTGGTCCCACTTGTTGTGCGGCACGTGCGGGTAAACCGTGGCGTGATCCAGCAGTTTGCCGGTGGAATCGACCACGGCCACCTTGCAACCGGTGCGTAGGCCCGGGTCGAGGCCTAGCGTGGCACGCGGGCCAGCCGGCGCCGACAGCAGCAAATCGTGCAGGTTGTGAGCGAACACGTTGATCGCTTCGGTTTCCGCGCCATCGCGCAGTTCGCCCAGCAAGTCGGTTTCCAGGTGGGTGTAGAGCTTGACCTTCCAGGTCCAGCGCACCACTTCGCCCAGCCATTTGTCGGCGGCGCGGTTCTGGTTCTGAATGCCGAATTGCTGACCGATCATGCCTTCGCACGGGTGCATGGTGCCCGGCAGTTCGTCGCCGACTTTCAGCGCCGAACTCAGAATGCCTTCGTTGCGGCCACGGAAAATGGCGAGCGCGCGGTGCGACGGCATGCTTTTCAGCGGTTCATCGTGTTCGAAGTAGTCGCGGAACTTGGCGCCTTCCTCTTCTTTGCCGGCGATGACGCGGGCGCTGAGGGTGGCTTCCTGCTTGAGGTAGCTGCGCAGCTTGTCCAGCAGGCCGGCGTCTTCGGCGAAACGTTCCATCAGGATGTATTTGGCGCCTTCGAGGGCCGCCTTCACATCGGCGACGCCTTTTTCGGCATCGATGAAGCGTGCGGCTTCAGCGTCTGGCGTCAGGGTTGGGTCGTTGAACAGGCCGTCGGCCAGCTCGCCGAGGCCGGCTTCCAGGGCGATCTGGCCCTTGGTGCGGCGCTTCTGCTTGTACGGCAGGTACAAGTCTTCGAGGCGGGTTTTGGTGTCGGCGAGTTTAATATCGCGTTCAAGTTGCGGGGTCAGCTTGCCTTGTTCCTGGATGCTGGCAAGGATGCTGATACGCCGTTCGTCGAGTTCTCGCAGGTAGCGCAGACGCTCTTCCAGATGACGCAACTGGATGTCATCGAGGCTGCCGGTCACTTCTTTCCGGTAGCGGGCGATGAAGGGCACCGTGGAGCCTTCATCGAGTAGCGCGACGGCCGCTTCGACCTGTTGTGGGCGTACACCGAGTTCCTGGGCGATGCGGCTGTTGATGCTGTCCATAAAACCACCTGACAAATTGTGAAAGCAGGCTCGCAGGCGCAGAGATAAAGGCTCGGCGAGTCTGGTTGAGCGGCCTGGCCTGCGCCGCTACCTGGATCAACAGGTATCCCGTTGACCCGTGAAATCGAACAATTACTGCCCGTGCCATGAAAATAAAAAACGGCCACCTACAGTAATGATCAGACGTTGCCTGACACAAAAGGCCGCGCATTATAACCAGCGTTCTGTCATTCGGGGGCATCGCAGGCTGTAGGCATAAAGACCGGATTTCTGGCGATGAAGGAAAAATCTGCTAACAATGCACACGGTGCGTATAACGGCAGCTACGCCATAATGCGCGCCGAGATCAAAGGAGCATCTAATGAGCAGCACTGCAAACATTGCTGAAGGCGAAAAAATTCTTATTGTTGACGACGATCCAGGGCTGAGCAGCCTGCTGGAACGTTTTTTCGTCAGCAAGGGCTACCGCGCCCGCGCCGTACCGAACACTGAACAAATGGATCGCCTGCTGGCGCGTGAAGTGTTCAACCTGGTGGTCCTCGACCTGATGCTGCCCGGTGAAGACGGCTTGACCGCTTGCCGTCGCCTGCGCACCTCGAACAACCAGATCCCCATCATCATGCTGACCGCCAAGGGCGATGAGCTGAGCCGCATCAAGGGCCTGGAGCTGGGCGCCGACGATTACCTGGCCAAGCCATTCAACCCGGACGAGCTCATGGCTCGTGTCAAAGCGGTCCTGCGTCGTCAATCGACTCCTGTGCCGGGCGCACCGGGCAGCGAAGACGAAAGCGTGACCTTCGGTGACTACGAACTGTCCCTGGCCACCCGCGAGCTCAAACGCGGCGACGAAGTGCACATGCTCACCACCGGTGAGTTTGCGGTACTCAAGGCGTTGGTCATGAACGCCCGTCAGCCATTGACCCGAGACAAGCTGATGAACCTGGCCCGTGGTCGCGAGTGGGACGCGCTGGAGCGTTCCATCGACGTGCAGATCTCGCGTCTGCGCCGGATGATCGAACCCGATCCATCCAAACCGCGTTACATCCAGACTGTCTGGGGCGTGGGTTACGTGTTCGTTCCGGATGGCGCCGCCACCAAGTGATCGGTGATTTGTAGGAGCGGGTCTTGCGGGCAACGGGTCAGATGACCTTGCTCGCAGACTCGCGATCCGCAATATGCGAGCATCGCTCGCTCCTGCAAGTGTGTAGCGGTTATCCATGAAAACCCCCGTTTGGTTCCCCCAGAGTTTCTTCTCCCGCACCCTTTGGCTGGTGCTGATCGTCGTGCTGTTTTCCAAGGCGCTGACCCTGGTTTATCTGTTGATGAACGAAGACGTGCTGGTGGACCGCCAATACAGCCACGGCGTCGCCCTGACGCTACGCGCCTATTGGGCGGCCGATGAAGAAAACCGCACGAAGATTGCCGATGCCGCGACCCTGATCCGGGTAGTGGGCGCTGGCGTGCCGGAAGGTGAGCAACACTGGCCTTACAGCGAGATCTATCAGCGGCAGATGCAGGCGGAGCTGGGTGCCGACACCGAAGTCCGATTGCGAATGCATTCGCCGCCAGCCCTGTGGGTTCGGGCTCCAAGCCTGGGTGACGGCTGGCTGAAAGTGCCGCTTTACCCGCATCCGTTGCGCGGCCAGAAAATCTGGAACGTGCTCGGCTGGTTCCTCGCCATCGGTCTGCTGTCCACCGCCTCGGCGTGGATCTTCGTCAGCCAGCTCAATCAGCCATTGAAACGTCTGGTCTATGCCGCGAGGCAACTCGGCCAGGGCCGCAGTGTGCGCCTGCCGATCAGCGACACGCCGAGTGAAATGACCGAGGTCTATCGCGCCTTCAACCAGATGGCGGAAGACGTCGAACAGGCGGGGCGTGAGCGCGAACTGATGCTCGCCGGGGTGTCCCACGACCTGCGCACACCGTTGACCCGGTTACGGCTATCTCTGGAGTTGATGGGCGACCACAGCGACCTGACGGATGACATGGTGCGCGACATCGAAGACATGGACGCGATTCTCGACCAGTTCCTGGCGTTCATTCGCGATGGTCGCGACGAGTCGGTAGAAGAGGTGGACCTGAGCGATCTGGTGCGCGAAGTCGCAGCGCCCTACAACCAGAACGAAGAGAAAGTGCGCCTGCGCCTGGAGCCGATTCAGCCGTTTCCGTTGCGACGGGTGTCGATGAAGCGGTTGCTCAACAATTTGATCGGCAACGCGTTGCATCACGCCGGCAGTGGCGTCGAAGTCGCGGCGTATGTGTCCGGGGACACTGCTGCGCCGTACGTGGTGCTGAGTGTGATGGATCGTGGGGCGGGGATTGATCCGTCGGAGCTGGAGGCGATCTTTAACCCGTTCACCCGTGGCGACCGTGCCCGAGGTGGTAAAGGCACCGGGTTGGGGTTGGCGATCGTGAAGCGGATTGCTTCGATGCATGGCGGGAATGTAGAGCTGCGCAATCGGTCTGGTGGCGGGCTGGAAGCGCGGGTGCGATTGCCGCTTGGGTTGATGCTGCCGCGGGATGCGGTTTAAGAGATCAGCATTGTCGTTGGGGCTCAAGGCCTCTTCGCGAGCAAGCCCGCTCCCACAGTAGATCGTGTCAGACACTGATATTGTGTTCGCCACAGATCAGATGTGGGAGCGGGCTTGCTCGCGAAGGCGGCCTGCCCGTCACCACAAAAGCCGGCTTTTGTACCCTTAACCCTTGCCTTTGGTGCGCGTCATATTCGGCCCACCATTTTTCTCAAGATGCTCAATGATGATCCCCGCCACGTTCTTGCTGGTGGTGGTTTCAATCCCTTCCAACCCCGGCGATGAATTCACTTCCATCACCAGCGGCCCGTGATTGGAACGAAGGATATCCACACCCGCCACCGCCAACCCCATGACCTTCGCCGCACGCAATGCCGTCATGCGTTCTTCCGGCGTTATCTTGATCAGGCTGGCAGTGCCACCCCGATGCAGGTTGGAGCGAAACTCCCCAGGCTTGGCCTGGCGCTTCATCGCCGCGATCACCTTGTCGCCCACCACGAAGCAGCGAATGTCCGCCCCGCCGGCTTCCTTGATGTATTCCTGAACCATGATGTTTTGCTTCAGGCCCATGAACGCCTCGATCACCGACTCCGCCGCCGTCGCCGTTTCACACATCACCACGCCGATGCCCTGAGTACCTTCCAGCACCTTGATCACCAGCGGCGCGCCGTTGACCATCTCGATCAAGTCGGGAATGTCGTCCGGGGAGTGCGCAAAACCAGTGACCGGCAAACCGATCCCTCTGCGTGACAGCAATTGCAGGGACCGCAGTTTGTCCCGCGAGCGGGCGATGGCCACCGATTCATTGAGCGGGAACACGCCCATCATTTCGAACTGGCGCAACACCGCGCAGCCATAAAACGTCACCGACGCGCCAATCCGCGGGATCACCGCATCGAAACCCTCCAACGGCTTGCCGCGGTAGTGGATCTGCGGCTTGTGGCTGGCGATGTTCATGTAGGCGCGCAGGGTGTCGATCACCACCATTTCATGGCCACGTTCGGTACCGGCTTCGACCAGACGACGAGTGGAATACAGACGCGGGTTCCGCGACAGCACAGCGATCTTCATGCAACACCTGTGGAGGAGGTAGATACCGGGAACACCGGCTTGTCTTGTACGTACTTAATGCCTGGATTGACCACCAACTGGCCGTCGATCAAGGCTTTTGAACCGAGTAACAGGCGATAACGCATGGACTTGCGGCAGGCGAGAGTGAACTCGACCCGCCAGACCCGATCACCGAGGGCCAGGGTGGTGCTGACCACGTAACGCATCTGCGCGTGGCCGTTGGAGCTTTTGATGGTCTTCATCGTCACCAGGGGGGCTTCGCAGCGCCGGTGACGCAGTTGCACCACCGTGCCCAAGTGAGCAGTAAAGCGCACCCACTGTTCCCCGTCGCGCTCGAACGGTTCGATATCGGTGGCATGCAGGCTGGAGGTGCTGGCGCCGGTGTCGATTTTTGCGCGCAGGCCCGCGACTCCCAAATCCGGGAGCGCCACCCACTCGCGCAGACCGACAACGGTCAAATGGTCAAATGTCTTCAATAGGAAAAACCGGCGATTAACGCGTCCAGGTCCCAGGTGTTACCTGGGCCAACGCTTTGAATGCGGGCTTGGCGAACCAGTAACCCTGCATCAGAAAAATTCCACAGTCCGCCAGGAAATCCCGTTCTCCGGCGCTTTCGATCCCTTCGGCAATGACTGTAACGTTCAGCTCCGCACAGATTGTGACAATCCCTCGAACGATAGCCTGACGAGCACGATCACGGTCGACATCGCGGATCAGTGCCATGTCGAGTTTGATCAGGTCCGGTTGGAAATCAGCGAGCAGATTGAGCCCCGAGTAGCCCGCGCCGAAATCGTCGATGGCGGTCTTGAAGCCGAATTCGCGGTATTCACGCAGAATATTGGTCAAATGGCGATAGTTATCTACGTGCTGGCTTTCCAGGGTTTCGAAAATCAACCGGTCGATGGGGAAGTTGTGTTTTTTCGCGGCTTCCAGCGTGCTGCGAATACACAGTTCCGGGCGGTACACGGCGTTGGGCATGAAGTTGATCGACAGGAGTGTCTGCATCCCTAGATTCGCCGCCCCTTCAATGGCTCGCGTCCGGCAGAGCTGGTCGAAACGGTATCGGTTGTCCTCGGTGATCTGATTGAGCACCGACAGCGCACCTTCACCGGCCAGGCCCCGTACCAATGCTTCGTGGGCAAAAATCGACTGGTCTCGCAAATCGACGATCGGTTGGTAGGCGAAGGCAAAATCGAAGCCCAGTGGCTCGCTTTGCTGACAACCCTGGCACCCGCCCTGAGGCGAGGTCAATGAAGACGGAAATGTAGTCACTCGATCACTCCATGCCGGTGATCCGGCCAAGATCGCATTCTAGCTGGAGGGTCGAGTTATTGCGCCCGACAGAAACGGTAGTACAGTTCTGACTATTGGCTGAGAGAGGAATTCAAGTGGCACAAAAACAGGAAGAGGACGACAAAGTCCGTCTCGATAAATGGTTGTGGGCCGCGCGTTTTTATAAAACACGTGCCTTGGCCAAGGCGGCGATTGAAAGCGGCAAGGTGCATTGCCGGGGCGAGCGCTGCAAACCGGGTAAGGAACCGAGGATCGGCGATGAGTTTCAGATTCGCGCAGGGTTCGAGGAACGCACGGTGGTGGTTCAGGCGCTGTCGATCGTACGCCGTGGTGCGCCAGAGGCTCAGGCGCTCTACGCTGAAACCGACGCCAGCATCGCCAAGCGCGAGGCGGCTGCGGCCATGCGTAAGGCCGGTTCGCTGGGCGTGAGCACCGATGGCAAGCCGAGCAAGAAACAGCGACGGGATTTGTTCAAGTTTCGTGGAAGCAGTAACGACGAGTAAGACAATTGTTTCTGTGTTGCCTGTGAGGCAGCCTTCGTCGGATCGCCGCCCGGAGCAAGCCCGCTCCCACAGGTATTGCGCAGTCCTTGTGGGAGCGAGCTTGCTCGCCAGGCGTGCCTGACTATCAGGCGCTACGCACCACCCACCACCGCATCGACGGGACGCAGACTTGCAATTGCTTAAACGTGTAGCCATATCGGGTTAATCGCCAGCAGCGCGTTGGATGGGTGAAAGCGCCACTCGTCGAAAACCACACGCAGCCTCTGACCCGTAGGCCATAACCAGAAGGCCAGCAGCGCCAGAGGTAAGGAATTGCATAAAGCCATCCGGCGAAGGTTCCACCTTGCTTGGAACAAACCCGGATTGTTCATAAAATGCCTCCCATGGCTGAACATTGCGCACCAAAATGGTGCCGAAGAGGCGCAATTTCTCGCTGTTTGAAATCATTTTGTCATTACTTCAGATACCCAGACCTATGACCGATTTACCGGATACCGACTACACCCAACGCTTCATCTTCGATGACAGCGACACCCGCGGCGAGCTGGTTGCGTTGGAGCGTAGCTACGCCGAAGTCCTCGCTAAACACCCGTACCCGGAGCCGGTTGCACAACTGCTCGGCGAGCTGATGGCGGCGGCGTCGTTGTTGGTCGGCACCTTGAAGTTCGATGGCTTGCTGATTCTCCAGGCCCGTTCCGAAGGTCCGATCCCGCTGCTGATGATCGAGTGCTCCAGCGAGCGCGAAATCCGTGGCCTGGCCCGATACGAGGCCGACCAGATCGCGCCGGATGCGACCCTCGCCGACCTGATGCCCAACGGCGTATTGGCGCTGACCGTCGACCCGACCCACGGCCAGCGTTACCAGGGCATCGTCGACCTCGATGGCGAAACCCTGTCGGAGTGCTTCACTAACTACTTCGTGATGTCCCAACAAGTCGGTACGCGTTTCTGGTTGTACGCCGATGGTCGTCGCGCCCGTGGCCTGTTGTTGCAGCAGCTGCCTGCTGATCGATTGAAAGATGAAGAAGAACGCGCCGCCAGCTGGCAGCACATCACCGCGCTGGGCAGCACCCTGACCGCCGATGAATTGCTGAGCCTGGATAACGAAACCATTCTCCATCGCCTCTACCACGAAGAGCAGGTTCGACTGTTCGATGTGCAGAAACTGCGCTTCCGTTGCAGCTGCTCGCGCGAACGTTCTGCCAATGCGCTGGTCAGTTTGGGTCTGGAAGATGCCCAGTCGCTCGTGATCGAACATGGCGGCAACATTGAGATTGATTGCCAGTTTTGCAATGAGCGCTACCTGTTCGACGCCGCCGATATCGCTCAATTATTCGCAGGTGCGGGTGTTGATACGCCGTCAGATACCCGGCACTAAAACGGTTCAGCGCAGGTAAATTCACTGCTTAACGCCGGAATAACGCCGTTACGACGGGAGGGCCCTACTATTTTTGGGCTTTTCTGGCATAATCCGGCCCACTTTTTGTCGCGGTAGTAGTGCACGACTTTCTACTACAAAACGTTTGGAGCACACTCGGCCACTGGCCGACGGGGAATCTCATGACGCAAGCCAATAACGCCGTGTACACCGATCTGAGTGTTGATGATCTGGTAAAAGAAGCTCTGAGTCGCGGTGAGGGCGAGCTTGCCGATACCGGCGCGCTGACTGTTCGCACCGGTCACCGCACCGGCCGCTCACCAGTCGATCGTTTCATCGTTGACGAGCCGTCCACTTCGGCTTCCATCGCCTGGGGCCCGATCAACCGCAAGTTCCCGGCCGACAAGTTCGATGCCCTGTGGGACCGCGTTGAAGCGTTCAACAACGCACAAGAGCATTTCGTTTCCCACGTGCATGTAGGTGCGTCTGAAGACCACTACCTGGCCGTGAAGATGACCACCCAGACTGCCTGGCAGAACCTGTTCGGCCGTTGCCTGTTCATCAACCCGGAAAAATACAACCCGGCTGGCCGTGATGAGTGGCAAGTGCTCAACGTTGCCAACTTCGAGTGCGTGCCAGAGCGTGACGGCACCAACTCCGACGGTTGCGTGATCCTCAACTTCGCTCAGAAGAAAGTGCTGATCGCCGGCATGCGTTACGCCGGTGAAATGAAGAAAGCCATGTTCTCGGTGCAGAACTTCCTGCTGCCGGCTGCCGACGTGCTGCCAATGCACTGCGCCGCCAACATCGGCGAAGCGGGCGACGTGACCCTGTTCTTCGGTCTGTCCGGCACCGGCAAAACCACCCTGTCCGCCGATGAAAGCCGTTACCTGATCGGTGACGACGAGCACGGTTGGGGTGAAGGCGTTGTCTTCAACATCGAAGGCGGCTGCTACGCCAAGTGCATCGACCTGTCCGAGAAGAACGAGCCGGTCATCTGGAAAGCCATCAAGCACGGCGCAGTCCTGGAAAACGTCGTTATCGACGACGCCAAGCACGCCGACTACACCGATGTCAGCCTGACCCAGAACAGCCGCGCCGCCTACCCGCTGGAGCACGTCGCCAAGCGTTCTGAGAAAAACCTCGGTGGCGAGCCAAACGCTGTGATCTTCCTGACCTGCGACCTGACCGGCGTACTGCCGCCAGTGTCGATCCTCAGCGAAGAACAAGCGGCCTACCACTTCCTGTCCGGCTACACCGCACTGGTGGGCTCGACCGAAATGGGTTCCGGCAGCGGCATCAAGTCGACTTTCTCCACCTGCTTCGGCGCACCGTTCTTCCCGCGTCCGGCTGGCGAATACGCAGAACTGCTGATCAAGCGCATCCGCGGCTTCGGCTCCAAGGTCTACCTGGTCAACACCGGCTGGACCGGCGGCGGCTACGGCGTCGGCAAACGCTTCAACATCCCGACCACTCGCGGCGTGATCGCAGCGATCCAGAGCGGCGCGTTGATCGGTGCTGAAACCGAACACCTCGACACCATCAACCTCGACGTGCCGTTGGCTGTGCCGGGCGTTGAGACTGGACTGTTGAACCCACGTAATACCTGGGCTGACAAGGCTGCTTACGATGAAGCCGCTAAAGCACTGGCTGGGTTGTTTGTTGAGAACTTCAAGAAGTTTGAAGTGAGCGACGCGATCAAGGCTGCTGGACCTAAGCTGTAAGGCTTGGATTTAGCGAATAAAAAAGCCGCCCTTTGAGGGCGGCTTTTTTGTGCGTGCAATTCAGGCCGTCAGGGACACCTTAAGTGCCATTATTCCAGCCGAAAAGGCGCTAAACGACCAGAATAATGGCACTTACGCGTTCAGCTAGATTCCTTCCAATTCCTGTGTGTCCCACCGTTGCAACTTGATCGCTTGGTAAATCATTCCGATAGTCAGAGGGATCTTGTCGCCACGCCCCTTGGCCCGGCGCTTGAGGAATACGTCAAAGCCTTCGGGCTGGAAGTAGCGATAGGCGTCGTAATCGATGAAGTCGATGGCGAACTGTTCTTCCAGCGTCTCCATCAGGTGGCGCGCATCGGTGCCGTTGCAGCCAAAGTCGAAGTTAATCGAGGTGGTGAGGCTGATGGTTTTGCGTTCTGGCAGACCGAGCTCTTCGTGCAGCAGCTGCATGAGCAGATGCATGGTTTGGTCGTCGGGGAAGTCGGGGGCGAAGTTCATTGCGGAGTGTCCGATTGGGCTTGGGTGGAGCTTATTGATCGTCGGGCCCTGGGGGAAGGACCGACTAACTTGAGGCATTCCCACGCAGAGCGTGGGAACGATCTTCGCTCGGCGTCAGGTTGGTGCTTTCCAGCCCATCATGCGTTGTTGCGCGACTTTCAGCAGGTCGCAGCCGTCCTGAGTCAACAGGTAGAGGGCGTGGGTGATATGCGGGATGTCTTCCACATCGCCGTTTTTGAAGCATTGGCAATGTAGGGTTTTGAGTAGGTCGCCGGAAGCTCTGATTCGCTGGAGGGCAGCTTCGAGGATGTCCTGGGGGTTGGCCTCTGTGTCGATGATCAGGGGCGGGGAATCGGTGAGGTTTGTTTGGAGGGGGCGGTAGCGATCGGGGAACGGGTTCAATTTATTCATTTTATGTATTCTCAAATGCATCAGATGAAACCACCACCATCGTGACCAAGCGATGGAGGCGGACTGTGTTCGGGTTGGTCAGCCGGAGGAATACATAAGACCGGCACGCCATAAGGCGTCCCAAACACAGCCACCATATAGCGTGCAGACACTTGAGGTGCCGGCAGCATACAACGGACGCGTTTATGTATTCCATCGAGTGACCAAGCCCGAGACGCTGATTTGGCAGCGACAGCCCGACTATAGGTGTGAGCAGCCGGGCAGCGATAGACGACAAAGAGTCCCCGCATGTAGGAACGGGATGAACCTTGGCTAGGCCGTTTCTATAGGAGTTTTCGCGAGGAATTTCTCGTGCTTTTCTGCCATCCCGCGCCCTACCACCTCAACGAATATGCTGATACGAAGCAACATCCAGCAGGCCAGTAGTCAGCCCGGTCGCCGGCGCGTAGATCGTACCTTTCACTGCCGAGAACCTGACCCCATTACTACCCAACGAAACGTAACGCTCGCCCTGGTCCAGCTGGGTGAAATAGGTGTACGAACACTTTTCCATCGCTTTGTATTTCGCGGCGGTGCTGACCATGGTGTTGTGGTGGTTCTGCAGGTCGGCCGGGGTCAAGTTGAGGGTTTTGTTCAGCTGCACGCCCCAGCGCTTCAGGCACACTTCGGCAAAGTGGCGGACGATCAGGCCAGGTTCGGCCAGCACTTTAGGGCCGCCGACACCGTCTGCTGCGGCGTTGCCAACCAGCGTGCCATGGCGGCCGGGCATGGGATAAATGTGGGTTCGGGTACCGGTGACCGTTTGCGGGATGACACAGCTAAAGCCTTTGGAGCGCTCGTCTCGGGCGTAGAAGCCGACGTATTCTTTTACGTTGGCATTCAGTTTTACTTTGTCTTCCTGAAAGTTGCCGATGCCCGGTACTGGATCAATCGCAAAGATATTTACCGGGATGTTCTTCAGTGTGCTGTCCTTGAACATGGCATTGGCCAGCATATGACAACTAATACCGCCGCGGCTCCAGCCTACCAAGTTTACCTTGGTTGGAATAATGCCGTCCTTGCGAAACGTTTTAATGATTTGTTCTTGTAACTTCTGCTGGGTCACACTGCGGTCGCCGTAGTTATATTTACGCCACAGCCAGGAGCCTTCGACGATCACGTCTTCGATTGGAATGCCTGCAGCCTTCAGGCGGTTGTATTCGGTCTCGGTCAGTTTTTCACGCTGCCAGTCACACTGACCTTTGATGATGTTGATGGCGTGCTTTACGTTCTCCTCCCAGCCCTTGCCGAACAGCGTGCCGCTCAGGCCGTAGTCCTTGGATTTAGTGAACAGCTCATCAGCTTGCAGGTTGCTGGTGCCTGGGCCGTCAATGACGATCCATTCGGCAAACTCTCGGCCAGCATGATGGGAGGCCAGTGCCGAAACCAGTTCGCCATTCCAGTAAGTTGGGTTTTGGTTGTCGAATTTAGTCGAGCCGGTACCGCAAAAGAAAATAGTTAATGTAGTCATTGTTGTGCTCTTGTTTGGTTTAAGAGCGTGCAGACTAGTTTGAGTTATTTAAATAATGAAGTGGTTAGTTGTTACCGGGGTTGTAGTGTGTGTTTGAAGTTTTAGTGTTCTATTCTTTGTTTGGCAACTTCTAGTAGCTCGCAACCATCCTGCGTTAGTAAATAAAGCGCATTCACTATATGAGGGATGTCTTTAACGTCGGCCTGTTTGAAGCACAGACAATAAAGCGTTTCGAGCAAATCGCTGGCTGCGCGCAGGCGTTGGTGCGCTGCGTCGAGGACGGCACCGGTGCTGGCCGTGGTGTCGATGACGAGGACGGGTGTTTCGCTGTAGCTGGTTTTGAGTGGACGGTAGCGGTCTTGCATTTAGGTCAGTCCTGTAGGAAGTCGGGCAGTCTCGCCGGCAGGTCGACACCCTGTTTTCAGCCGCGCCGCAAACTATGAAGGTGGCGACGCAGCGCGGCAATACGGCCGCAATGGACAGGGTTTGTAGGGGTTTTTCCTGCCTTTTCGGACCGAACCTACGCGTTTCCCGAGGTTTTTTACGCCTAAACCCTTAGATGGCAAATTTCCTACGGGTTTGTCAGGCGCAACACATCAAGCCTCTGTATGGTGCGCGCCAGAATCAGTAGGACGTTTCGAAACGTCCGTCCAACGCTTAAAGGGAATTAGGTATGCAATGGCTACGTATGGCCTCGATTTTGTTGCTGTGGGCCGGGTTTTGTCGCGCGGCGAGTGCTGCTGATGCAGGTAGCTCGATGGTCCTGGCCAATATGGACCGCACTGGTTGGCCGGATGTGCTGACCAGTCAGGCGAGCATGGACACCGCTTTGCGCGCTGATTTGCGTCAGTTGGCGGCGGCGTTCACCGGCGAAATCAGTCCGGCCCATGCCATTTGGGCGAGCAAGAGCCAGGTGTTTCACGAGCAGGCATTGAATGAACAGCTGCGCGTGGCGGTGTTGGCGCCTTAGCCTCCTCTCCTGACTGATCTTCCCACGCACCCGCGTGGGAATGCCTCAAGGGACGCTCCGCGTCCAGTAACGCGAAGCGTCACGGGCTGCATTCCTTTGCGGCGCATGGGAACGATCGCCGACAACACGCTGTATCATCCCGTATCGTTTTGGTCCCCGACCTTTTCTCGACTCGCTGCGTTTGCCGGCTAGGCTTTGGGCTTCGCAGCGGTCAACGGAGTGACAGCTTATGCACAACACCCTGGAACAGGTTTTCGGTTATCCACAGTTTCGGCCCGGCCAGGAAGCGGCGGTCAGCGCGGTGTTGGCCGGGCGCTCGGCGGCGGCGATTTTCCCCACCGGCTCGGGTAAGTCCCTTTGTTATCAATTGCCGGCCTTGCTACTGCCGCACCTGACGCTGGTGGTCTCGCCACTGCTGGCGTTGATGCAGGATCAGTTGGCGTTCCTGCAGCGCCATGGCATTGCGGCGGGCAGTATCGATTCGGCCCAGAGCCGCGATGACGCCAGCGACGTGATGGCTCGGGCCAAGTCTGGCGAGCTGAAAATTTTGATGATCTCCGTGGAGCGCCTGAAGAACGAGCGTTTCCGCAATTTCTTGCAGCAGGTGCCGATCTCGTTGCTGGTGGTGGACGAGGCGCACTGCATCTCGGAATGGGGCCACAACTTTCGCCCCGACTACCTCAAGCTCCCCGACTATCAGCGCCAGTTCAACATCCCTCAGGCCTTGCTGCTGACCGCCACTGCGACCCCCAAAGTGATCGCGGACATGGAGGCAAAATTCGCCATCGCCCCTGAGGACGTGGTGACCACCGGTTTCTACCGGCCGAACCTCAATCTGTTGGTGGAGCCGGTGCGCGGTCAGGACAAGCGACGACGCCTTGTCGAATGGATGAGCCAGCGTCCCGACCAGCCGAGCATCGTCTACGTCACCCTGCAGAAAACCGCCGAGCATATCGCCGAACATCTGGCCCGCAACGGCATTCAGGCGGAGGCCTATCACGCCGGTCTGCCCCACGAACAACGCGAAGCAATCCAGCGCCGGTTCATGGGCGGGCAGTCCAATTGCATCGTTGCCACCATCGCGTTCGGCATGGGCATCGACAAGAGCGACATCCGCAACGTGGTGCATTTCGACCTGCCCAAATCCATCGAAAACTACAGCCAGGAAATCGGCCGTGCCGGGCGTGACGGGCAGCCGTCCGACTGCCTGGTATTGGCCAACCGCGACAGCCTCAACGTGCTGGAAAACTTCGTCTACGGCGATACGCCTGAGCTGGATGGCATCCGCTATGTGCTCGACGAGTTGCAAGCCGCCGCGCCCGAGGGGCAGTGGGAGTTTCTGTTGGGGCCGCTGGCCGATCAGAGCAACATCCGTCAGCTGCCGCTCAAGACTTTGCTGGTGCAGTTGGAACTGCGTGGAATCATTGCGCCGCGTTACGCCTATTACGCCGAATACCGTTTCAAGTATTTGCAGGAGCCGGAAGCTTTACTCGCCCGTTTCGAGGGTGAGCGCAAGGACTTCGTCGCGGCGATCATCCAGACCTCCAGTCGCGCACGGACCTGGGCCACGGTGAATTTCGATGCGCTGTATGAACAGCATCAGGCCGAACGCAATCGAGTGGTCAAGGCGCTGGATTATTTCCAGGAAAAGGGCTGGGTCGAGCTCGAAAGCAAACAGATGACCGAGGTCTACAGCCTGTTGCAAACGGATTTCAACAGCCAGGCCCTGAGCGCCGAGTTACACGCCTATTTCACCCGGCACGAGCGCACCGAGGTCGCGCGGATTCACGCCATGCTGGAACTGTTCGCCACCGACCATTGCCTGGGTTATCGCCTGGCCGAGTACTTCGGCGATGAAAACGCACCGCAGCAGTGCGGGCATTGTTCGGTGTGTCACGGGGATGTGGCGCGATTGCCCGCTCCACCGGAGTTGCCAGCGCTTGTGGATAAAAACTTCGAAGCGTTGTGCGGTGATTTTATCCACAGGCATGAGCAGCACACCGGCAACGCACCGTCGGCGGAGCGCGTGACACGGTTTTTGTGCGGGATCAGCGTGCCGCTGTTTACCAAGCTCAAGGCACGGTCGATTCCGGGGTTTGCAGCGCTGGAGGAATATCCGTATGCCGAAGTCCGGACGTGGGCCGAGGCACATTTGCCGGCGTAGATCCATCCGCTGAATGTTGCTCATCACAGGAATAAATTTCAAAAATGCGCGGCGCCTGACTATGGTGAAGGCTGTCTTTGGATCGCCAACAAGAGAACAACTATGAGCCAGACACCGTTCACTATTCAGCGCGCCGCCGTCATTGGCGCGGGCACCATGGGCCGTGGCATTGTCATGTGTCTGGCCAACGCCGGCGTCCCGGTGCAGTGGGTCGATAACAATCCACAGATGCTTGAACAGGCGCTGGCTACCGTGGCGGACACCTACGCCCACAACGTGCGTCAGGGACGGATCGATCAGGCCGAAGCGGACGCTCGCATAGCACGGGTAACGGCGGCTGCTGACTACGCGGCGATCTGCGATGTCGATCTGGTCATCGAAGCAGTGTACGAAAACCTCGAACTCAAGCAGAAAATCTTCCGTGAGCTGGACGATCTGCTCAAACCTGAAGCGATTCTGGCCAGCAATACCTCGGCGCTGGATATTGACGCCATCGCCGCGGCCACCCGCCGTCCGCAACAGGTCCTGGGCCTGCACTTCTTCAGCCCGGCGCACATCATGAAGTTGCTGGAAGTCGTTCGCGGTGCGCAGACTTTACCGGTGGTGCTTGAGGCTGCTCTGGCACTGGGCAAGCGCATGGACTAAGTCAGCGTGGTGTCGGGCAACTGCCATGGTTTCATCGGTAACCGCATGCTGCATCCGTATGTGCTAGAAGCGCGCAAGATGCTGCTCGAAGGCGCTTATCCACATCAGGTCGATGCGGTGCTGCAAGGTTTTGGTTTTGCCATGGGGCCGTTCCGCATGTACGACGTGGTCGGCATTGATCTGGAGTGGCGCACTCGGCAGTTGGCCGGCAAAGGGCAGGATGCGCCTGAGGTTCAGGTGGACAATCGTCTGTGCGAATTGGGTCGTTTCGGCCAGAAAAGTGGCATTGGCTATTACCACTATGAGTCGGGCAGTCGCCAGGCTGAGCACGATGTTGAAGTCGATGCGCTGGTGTTGAAGGTCAGCGAAGAGCTGGGGTTCCAGCGTCGCGAGATAAGCCCCGAGGAGATTCTTGAGCGCTGCTTGCTGGCACTGGTCAACGAGGGTGCGAAGATCCTTCAGGAAGGGATTGCCGGATCGGCGCACGACATCGATCTGGTGTACCTCAATGGCTACGGCTTCCCGGCGGACAAGGGTGGGCCGATGGCTTGGGCGGATCAGCAAGGGCTGGCGGATATTCACCAACGGTTGCTGGCGCTGGAGACGAAGCAGGGTGATCAGTGGAATCCGGCACGGTTGATTGGGGAGTTGGCGGCGGTGGGCAAGGGGTTTTCTGAGCGCTGATTGAAGTAGTGCCTCTGATGGCCTCATCGCGAGCAAGCTCGCTCCCACATTAGTTTGATCTTCAGTGAGCACAGATTTTGTGTACGACTGAGATTCACTGTGGGAGCGAGCTTGCTCGCGATGAGTACGACGCGGTTTTCGCCTTAGACTGGCAATCCAACTCCAGGAATCGACGCTGATGTCCAACCCGATGCCCCAACGCACCGACTACCCCCACTTCCAGCCTATCACCACCCGCTGGCACGACAACGACGCCTATGGTCACGTCAACAACGTCACCTACTACAGCTTCTTCGACACGGCAGTGAACACCTACCTGATCGAAGTCGGAGGTCTGGATATCCATGACGGCGAGGTGGTGGGCTTTGTGGTGAGTTCGGCCTGCGATTACTTTGCTTCCATTGCCTTCCCCGATCGGATCGAGATTGGTTTGCGGGTGGGCAAGTTGGGCAACAGTTCGGTGCAATACGAGCTGGCAGTGTTCAAGGCCGGGGAAGACGAAGCCTGCGCGGCAGGGCGCTTTGTGCATGTGTTTGTGGATCGGGCTTCTAATCAGCCGGTGGCGATTCCTGCCGGGTTGCGCGGGGCGCTGGAGCGGTTGGTGGTTTGACGGACAAAAAAAATCGCAGCCCTTGGGCTGCGATTTTTTGATGCATCGGCAAGCGAGGCGATTCAAGCCTCAGTCGCGATCGCGATGGTGATGCTTGCGGTGGCCATAGGCATGACCGCGCCCCGGGTGGCCGTCACGGTAGTAGCGACGATCATCATCATCATAACCACGACGATAGGAGCGACGATCGTCGTCATCGCTCTTGTTGCCCATGTAGTTACCCAGCGCGCCACCGGCGCCGCCGCCTGCTGCGGAGCCGATCAGACTGCCGGAGGTGCCGCCCATGCTGCGACCGACCACGTTACCGCCTGCTGCGCCCAACGCACCGCCAATGGCGGCTTCGCCACGGCTGCGTCTGTCTGCGCCGACGGCGCTACCACCCGCGCCACCCAGGGCCGCGCCGATGGTGGAACCTGTATTGCCGCCTAGTGACTGACCGACGACTGAGCCCAGAACCCCGCCCAATGCGCCGCCCACACCTGCTTCAGCGGTGCCGCCAGCAGAAGCGATGCCACTAGCCAGGCTAAGGGACAACAAGAGAATCGAGGAGAACTTCATAGAGGAACCTCAAGGGGATGACGGCGCGATCCTGAGGCTGTGTCATGGTCGTGACAATCGAAATCCGACGAGTAGCACGACTTGAGCACATTTCTATAAGTTACTGTTTTTTAGCCGGAACTTAAGTATTTTTCGCCTGTCTTTAGCTACTTCGGATAGGCCGTTTTCATGCAAAACGGCCTTTTTTGTGGGCGAAAGGAAAAGCAGTCAATTCGGAAATTCGTTGAATGTTCCACCGCTATCGCGAGCAAGCTCGCTCCCACATTAGATCTTCAGTGGGCATAGTATTTGTGTTCAACCAGGATCCACTGTGGGAGCGAGCTTGCTCGCGAAGGGGCCAGACCTGCTGCCGCGTTACGCCGACTTCGCCATAATCAATCCAGTCGCACTCGGCGCTTCCAACCGGATCGCCACAAACTTCGATGTCGGCGTATGGCTGCCATCCCCGATGCTTTCCAGCGGCACCAGCGGATTGACTTCCGGGTAGTAAGCCGCCGCTTGCCCGGCAGGGATATCAAACGCCAGCAGCGTAAAGCCCTTCACCCGACGCTCACGTCCATCATCCCAGATCGAAACGATGTCAGCCTTTTGCCCTGGCTTGAACCCCAGGCGAATGATGTCGGCTTCGTTGACGAACAACACATCACGCTGGCCTTTCACGCCGCGATAGCGGTCATCAAGCCCATAAATCGTGGTGTTGTACTGATCGTGAGAGCGCATCGACTGCATGATCAGGTCTGGCAATACGCCGGTGGCGCGAGTGCGCTCGTGCACCAGATCTTTAGGCAGGATGTTCGGACGGAAATTGGCGCGCCCCGACGCGGTATTCCAGCGGCGAGCACCGGCGCTGTTGCCGAGGTAGAACCCGCCCGGGTTCTGGATCTTCTCGTTGAAGTCCTTGAAACCAACAATGGTGTCGGCGATCAGGTCGCGGATGCGCCGGTAATCGGCCACCAGCCAGTTCCAGTCCACCGGTTTGCTGCCCAGGGTCGCGGCGGCGATGCCGGCAATGATCGACGGCTCGGAGCGCATCTGGTTCGACAGCGGCTGCAACTGGCCGTTGGAGGCGTGAACCATGCTGAACGAGTCTTCGACGGTCACCGCTTGCGGGCCTTCGGTCTGGATGTCGATGTCGGTGCGACCCAGGCACGGCAGGATCAACGCGTCTTTACCGTGCGCCAAATGGCTGCGGTTGAGCTTGGTGCTGATTTGCACGGTCAGGTCGCAGTTGCTCAGGGCCTGGAAGGTCCGTGAGCTGTCCGGGGTGGCTTGGGCGAAGTTACCGCCCAGCCCGATAAAGACTTTCGCGCGGCCGTCAGCCATGGCATGGATCGCCTCGACCACGTTGTGACCGTTTTCACGCGGCACCTTGAACTTGAAGCGACGCTCCAGGGAGTCGAGGAACGCCCCCGGCGGACGCTCGTTGATGCCCATGGTCCGGTCGCCCTGCACGTTACTGTGGCCGCGCACCGGGCACAGACCGGCGCCGGGGCGGCCGATGTTGCCACGCAGCAACATCAGGTTGGCGATTTCCTGGATGGTCGCCACCGAATGGCGATGCTGTGTGATGCCCATCGCCCAGCACATGATCACGTTCTTGCCTTTGGCGTACATCCGCGCCGCTTGCTCGATTTCAACCAGCGTCAGTCCGGATTGTTCGACGATCTGCTCCCACGAGGTGTCGTCGACGATGCCCAGGTATTCCAGCACGTTGACACTGTGTTCATTGAGGAAGTCGTGGTCGAATACGGCAGGCTCACCCGCCTTCTGTGCGTCACGCTCCCACTGCAGCAGGAACTTGGCCATGCCGCGCATGATCGCCATGTCGCCGCCCAATGCCGGACGGAAGTACGCGGTGTTGGTCGGCTTGTCGCCGTTGGTGAGCATTTCGATCGGGTGTTGCGGGTGCTGGAAGCGTTCCAGGCCGCGCTCCTTCAAAGGGTTGATGCATACCACCTGAGCGCCGCGTTTCACCGCTTCGCGCAACGGTTCGAGCATCCGTGGGTGGTTGGTGCCAGGGTTCTGACCCCAGACAAAAATCGCGTCGGCGTGTTCGAAGTCGTCGAAGGTGACGGTGCCTTTGCCGACGCCGACACTTTGCGACATGGCCACACCACTGGCCTCGTGGCACATGTTCGAGCAATCGGGGAAGTTATTGGTGCCGTAGGCACGCACGAACAATTGATACAGGTACGCCGCTTCGTTGCTGGCGCGGCCCGAGGTGTAGAACTCGGCCTGATCCGGGCTCGACAGCCCTTGCAGGTGTTTGCCGATCAGCGCGAAGGCCGCTTCCCAGCTGATGGGTTTGTAGCGATCGGTCTCGGCGTCGTAGCGCAGTGGCTCGGTCAGACGCCCCTGATATTCCAGCCAATAGTCACTTTGTTCCAGCAACGAACTGACGCTGTGTTTGGCAAAGAACGCACCGTCGACACGGCGTTTGGTCGCTTCCCAGTTCACTGCTTTGGCGCCGTTCTCGCAGAACGCCACCATGCCGGCTTCGTTGGAGTCGCCCCAGGCGCAACCGGGGCAGTCGAACCCGCCGTTCTTGTTGGTCTTGAGCATCATGCGCAGGTTTTTCAGCGCGTTGTCGCTGGTCAACCAGGCCCGGGCAACGCTGGCCAGCGCGCCCCAGCCACCGGCTGGGCCTTTGTAGGGCTTGTAGCGAGGGACGGGTTTCTGGTCGGCTTGACGATGTTGACTCACGCTTGGTTCTCCGTCGCAGGGCTGTAGACCCGCGGCGCACTTTTCTGCGGCAGGTGGATGAGATTAAGGTTGTGGCGACGGGCCCATTGCACGGCAAGGCCCGTAGGCGACGACAGGCTGACCAGGGTCTGGATACCTGCGCGCAATACTTTCTGGATCAATTCGAGGCTGCAACGGCTGGTGACAATCACCAGCCCGCCGGTGGTCGGGATTTTCTGACGGATCAGTCCGCCTATCAGCTTATCGAGGGCGTTGTGTCGGCCGATGTCTTCGCGGCCCAGCAGCAATTGGCCCTGACTGTTCATAAACACGGCGGCGTGCACCGCGCCGGAGTACTGGCCAAGAGGCTGAAACGCACTGATGCGTTGACGTAAACCATCGAGCCATTCGGCGGGCGGCAAGGGTGCGCCGGGCAGGATCTTGAGGTCTGGCAATGCCTGCTCCACCGCTTCCACACCGCAGAGTCCGCAACCGCTGGTGCCAGCCATTTGCCGACGCTGTTGCTTGAGGTTCCAGAAGGCGCGGTTGGCGATGGTCACTTGCGCGTATTGCGCTGAACCCGAGCCGCTGAGTTGCAGGTCATAGATATCGCAGGCGTCTTCGATGATGCCGCTGCCGAGACTGAAGCCGACGATGAAGTCTTCAAGGTCCGTCGGCGTCACCAACATGACCGCCTGACTGATGCCGTTATAAGCGATCGCCAACGCGACTTCTTCGGCCAGCGCGGTGCTGGCTGATTCGGTGTCTTGAAGGTCGCAGTAACTGTACGTCTGGCTTGCGGCGGGCGCTGGCGTTTCGAGGGCTGGCGCCGCGCAGACAGGGTGCTTGGCGTTCATTAGGCATCACCGACGGTTTAGGCTGCTTTAAGCCTAGGCGCGTCAACTTGTCGCGTCTAATCGCTAATACTGATCTACCGATAGATGGCGTCGATCAAGAGCTTGGCAGCGATTGCTGAAGAATTGCGAAACAGGCTTCCGCGAGCGCCGAACGCGGGGCGCTGCGACGCAGGATCAGCCCCAGCCGGGCGAGGGTTTGAGCATTTTCGATGGGTTGCAGGCGCAAATGATCGGTGAGTTTTTCCAGGCCTCCGTCCAGCGGCATCACGGCGCAGCAGAATCCGCCGTGCACCGCTTGTAACAATTGGTGGACGGCATCGGTTTGCAGCAACGGCTGCGGGGTGAGGCCGCGACTGTGGAAGTTGTGGTCGATGGACTGCCGAAAATGCATGCCGCTGGTGAGCATGCCCAGCGGGAGTTCGATCAGCGATTCCCAACTCAGCGGCGCCTCGCCGAAACTGAAGAAGCGCTGATCGTAGAGCAGGCCCATGCGGGTTTCGCTGAACGCCAGGGAATTGAAGCGTTCGCCGTCCAGTCGCTCCAGGTACGAAACGCCCAGATCCAGGCGATTGTTCGCCAGTTGTTCGAGGATTTGTTCAGAACTCAGGGCTGAGAGTTCGAAGCGCAGGTTCGGGTGTTCGGCGTGCAGGCGTTGCATCAGCGGCAGCGGATCGAAACTCGACAGCGGCACCACGCCCAGACGCAACGTACCGACCAGATTGCCGCGACAGGCCGCCGCCTCGGCCTGCAAGCCGTCGTAGGCCGCCAGCACGGTGCGCGCCCAGGCCAGCACCCGTTCACCCGGTGCGGTGAAACCTTCGAAGCGCTGACCGCGATTGACCAGCGGCAACTCGAGTTCTTCTTCGAGGCTGCGCAGGCGCATGGACAGGGTCGGCTGGGTAATATGACAACGCGCGGCGGCCTGGCCGAAATGCCGGGTTTCGTCGAGGGCGATGAGGAATTTCAGTTGCTTGATGTCCATCTTCGCTCCAGGGCGCGGGAAAGTTCGGATTCTAGCGCTTGGGGGGAAGCGGCGTCATTGGTCGGGTTGGAACCGCAAGTGACAGCCTTGGTCTAGGCTTTTGCGTCTGGAACCCAAAACCCAAGGAGAGTGCACCATGAGTATTTTTAGCTTTGTTAAAGAAGCAGGCGAAAAACTTATCGATCTGCTGACGCCAGGCAACGCCAATGCCAGCGAGCAGTTGAAGGAACACATCAGCAAGGTCGGCCTGGGTAACCCGAATGTGCAGGCAACGGTGGATGGCGACAAAGTCACCGTGACCGGCGAAGTCGGCAGTCAGGAAGAGAAGGAAAAAATCCTGCTGGCGGTGGGCAATATTGCCGGTGTTGGTAGTGTGGATGACCAGATCACCGTGACCGGGCCGGTGGCTGTCGCCGCGAAGTTTGTAACGGTCGTGAAAGGCGACACCCTCAGCGCGATTTCCTTGCGCGTGTATGGCGATGCCAACAAATATCAAAAAATCTTCGATGCTAACAAACCGATGCTCAAGGACGTAAACAAGATCTATCCGGGGCAGTCGTTGCGGATTCCTGAGTAAGCCTCAGGACCGTGTGATGGCCTTCGCGGGCTTGCTCGCGAAGCAGGCGACTCGGTCTAAAGCCCTTCGATCAACTCCCGATAATCCCCCACCGCCGCAAACTCGGCCGTGTCCTTCGGCCCTTTGCGGCTGTCCGGCTCACTCACCGCCAACAGGTGCGCCACACCAAAATTCCGCGCGCTACGCAGAATTGGCAAGGTGTCGTCGATAAACAGACTGCGCGCCGGGTCGAAACGGATGTCCGCCTGCAGGGCATCCCAGAATTGCGGGTTTTCCTTGGCGAACCCGTAATCGTGGGAACTGATCAACCGCTCGAAGTACGGCGCCAGTTCGATTCTTTCCAGTTTCAATGACAGCGAATCGCGGTGTGCATTGGTGATTAGCACCACGCGCTTGCCGGCCTGTTTGATGGCGGCCAGAAAGGTGTCCGCGTCCGGTCGCAAGGCGATCAGGTGCGCGGTTTCCAGTTTCAGTTCGCGCACCGGCAGTTTGAGCTCGGCGCTCCAGAAATCCAGGCAATACCACTGCAACTGGCCGGCGTTGCGTTCGAACAACGGCTGCAATTCCATCTCGGCCATGGCCCGACTCACCCCGTGCAATTCGGCGTAACGCTGGGGCAGGTGTTCCATCCAGAAATGGTTGTCGTAATGCAGGTCCAGCAGCGTGCCGTCCATATCCAGCAGAACGGTGTCGATGTCGCGCCAGGGCAGCAGGGACATAAAAAACTTCTCCAGCGGTAAAAAAGATATCCGACGTAAACAATCAGGATAGGCCGGGTAAAGGCTGGTTTGAAAGCGTCGCGAGCGAAGGGAGTGCAAGGAAAAAACAGGCGAGGACGGGGAGTTTACGAGTTGTAAATGACCCGTCCGAGCCTGTTTTTGACGCAGCAATCCCGAGCGCAGCAGCTTTCAATCAGCCTGTATAGTAACGCGTTCACGCCAAGGAGCTTCTTATGCGCCAGAAACCCACCATCCTCGCCCGCGAGATCGTCGCCACCAGCCGTTTGTTCTGCGTCGAAGAGCTGAAGTTGCGCTTTTCCAATGGCGTGGAGCGTACGTATGAGCGACTGGTGGGCAAGGGCGCCGGTTATGGCGCGGTGATGATCGTGGCGATGCTTGATGCGGACCACGCGGTGCTGGTTGAAGAGTATTGCGGCGGCACCGATGAATACGAGCTGTCCTTGCCCAAAGGCTTGATCGAGCCGGGCGAGGACGTGCTGGCGGCAGCCGAGCGGGAGCTCAAGGAAGAGGCCGGGTACGGCGCGCGGCAACTGGAGCATTTGACTGAGTTGTCGTTGTCGCCCGGTTACATGAGCCAGAAGATCCAGGTGGTGTTGGCCACTGATCTGTACGAAGAAAGCCTTGAAGGCGATGAGCCCGAGCCGATGGGCGTGGACAAAATCAACCTGCGTGAGTTGTCGGCCCTGGCCCAGAACCCGCGATTCACTGAGGGCCGCGCATTGGCAGCACTGTATCTGGCCCGTGATCTACTGACTCAGCGTGGAGTGTTCCAGCCATGATTTTCCCCCATCCGTTGATGGCGCCTGTTGTTGAACTGGCGCTGAAAGCCGGTGAAGCGATTCTGCCGTTTTGGCGTGCCAACGTCGCCGTGACTGCAAAATCCGATGATTCTCCGGTGACGGCCGCCGACATGGCCGCTCACCATGTGATCCTGGCCGGGCTGACGGCGCTGGACCCGAACATCCCGGTGTTGTCCGAAGAAGATGCCAACATTCCCCAGAGCGTGCGCGCCGGGTGGCAGCGTTGGTGGCTGGTGGACCCGCTGGACGGAACCAAGGAGTTCATTTCCGGTAGCGAAGAATTTACCGTCAACATCGCGCTGATCGAGCAGGGGCGTGTGGTGTTTGGCGTGGTGTCGATGCCGACCAACGGACGCTTCTACGTCGGTGGTGCGGGTCTGGGCGCGTGGCGTGGCGATAAAGACGCGGAGCCTTTGCCGATTCAGGTTCGCGAGGTTCCTGCTGAGGGTGAAGCGTTTACCGTGGTTGCCAGTCGTCGGCATTCGAGTCCTGAGCAGGAGCGCTTGCTGGCCGGGTTGAGCGACAGTCTGGGTGAGCTGCAATTGGCCAATATCGGCAGTTCGCTGAAGTTCTGTTTGTTGGCGGAGGGGGCGGCGGATTGTTATCCGCGGTTGGCGCCGACTTCGCAGTGGGACACGGCGGCGGCGCAAGGCGTGCTGGAAGGGGCGGGCGGTGAGGTGCTGGATTTGAGCGGTGCGCCGTTTAGTTATCCGGCGCGGGAGTCGTTGTTGAATGCATTTTTCCTGGCGCTGCCGGCGAAGGCTGTGTGGCGGGAAAAGTTGTTGGCTTTGGCTCGGGGTTGAAGATCAAAAGATCGCAGCCTCGTTTCACTCGACAGCTCCTACACAGCTCCTACAGGGGGCGGCGCGTTTCTCTGTAGGAGCTGTCGAGTGAAACGAGGCTGCGATCTTTTGCTTTAGCGGTGAAGGACGTACTGCCCCGTAAACTTCACCGCATCGTCATCACTGTCGGCATTCACAATCCGTGAATGCAGTGTCAACCGCGCTCTCCCATACCGCACATACATCGCCAAAAACTTCTTCCACACCGCCGCACTCGGCGCATGGCAAATCGCTGTCGCGTCCATGGTCACCGGCAGCGGATAGCTGATCTGTCCTTCCTGAATCACGATGTGCCCGCCTTCAACCCCTTCTTCACGCAAACGCAGATGCAACCAACCCCAACCGGCCAGCACCGCGCCGCAATACAGCGTTGGCCTCCAGCGGCAAGTGCAGGCGCAGTTGTTGGTCGTGCCAGTCGAGCACTTTGAGGCCCATGTCCCGCGTCAGGGGAATGTCGCGATGGAGGACTGATTCCAGATGATGGCTGTCGCGGCTCATGCACGGATCTCTTGTTTGAAGATGATGATTTGACGGTAGCTCAATCGGGTTCCTCGGTGTGGCTGCTGCCACCGTCGGCGAAGTTCAGCCCGTGTTTGCGCAGCTTGTCGTGCAAGGTCTTGCGTGGGATGCCAAGCGCTTCGGCGAGGCTGCGCACCGAGCTGTGAGAACGCGCCAGTTCGGCGGCGATCAAGCTCTTCTCGAAGTTTTCCACTTGTTCGCTGAGACCGCCGCTGACCACTTCGACCGTCATGCCTACAGCGCCATCTGCTGCGTTATTGTCCAGGGCCAGTTCCAGGCCCAGGGCAAAGCGTTCGGCGGCGTTCTGCAATTCCCGCACGTTACCCGGCCAGGTGTGGCGCAGCAGCAGGGCGCGTTGTCCCGGTTGCAACTCGTGGGGCGGTAGGCCATGGCGAGCGCTGGCTTCGTCGGCAAAGTGCTGGAACAGCATCAGCGCATCTTCGCCACGCTCGCGCAGCGGTGGAATACGCAGCGGTGCGACGTTCAGGCGGTAATACAAGTCGGCACGGAAGCGGCCCTGATCGGCGGATTGACGCAGGTCTTCCTTGGTCGCAGCGATGATGCGGATGTCCAACGGGATCAGCTGATTGCCGCCCAAGCGCTCGACCACCCGCTCTTGCAGCAAACGCAGCAATTTCACCTGCACATCCAGGCTCATGCTTTCGATTTCATCGAGGAATAATGTGCCGCCATTGGCGAACTCGAACTTGCCGATGCGACGCTTTTGCGCGCCGGTAAAGGCGCCTGGCTCGTGACCGAACAGCTCGCTTTCGACTACCGACTCGGCCAGGGCGCCGGCATTGATTGCTACAAACGGACCGTTACGACGGCTCGACAGATCGTGCAACGCACGTGCGACAACTTCTTTACCGGCGCCGGTTTCGCCAAGGATCAGCACATCGGCCTTGGTCGCTGCCAATGCACCGATCTGCTCGCGCAGGCGCAGCATCGGCGCCGATTGCCCGACCAGTCGGGTGCTCAGCTCATTGCGATCGCTCAGGGCCAGACGCAGGCTGCGGTTGTCCAGCACCAGCCGGCGCAGGGCCAGGGCGCGGCGCACGCTGTCGAGCAGGGCGTCGCTGGCGAAGGGTTTTTCCAGAAAGTCATAAGCCCCGGCGCGCATGGCCTGCACCGCCAGCGGCACATCGCCGTGACCAGTGATCAGCAGCACTGGCAGTTCCGGGTCCTGGGCATGCAGTTCAGTCAGCAATTCGAGACCGTCCATGCCCGGCATGCGGATGTCACTGACCACCACGCCGGGCCAGTCGCGTTCCAGTTGCGCGGCCAGGCCCTTGGCTTCGGCCAGTGGCAGAATTTTCAGGCCGGCGAGGTCCAGGGTCTGGCTCAGGGCTTGACGCAGGTGCGGATCGTCGTCGATCAGCACGACCTGGATGCGGTTGTCGATGGTCATGCACTTCGGTCCTCGGACGGTTGCAGGCTCACACCCGGTGCGCCTGCACGCAGCTTCAGGGTAATCAGGGCGCCACCTTCCTTGTGGTTGGCGAACGACAGTTCACCACCGAAGGCACGCATCAGGGTTTCGCAAATCGCCAGCCCCAACCCAAGCCCCTGAGTGCGGGTCTTGGTGGTGTAGAAGGGCTCACTGGCGCGGCCAAGTGCCTCCAGGCAGAACCCGGGGCCATTGTCGCGAATGTACAGATTGACGCCGTCGGCAGTGGTTTGGGCACTCAACCAGAGCTTACGCGGCGGGCCTTTTTCCGTCAGGGCGTCCAAGGCGTTGGCCAGCAGATTGCCGAGCACCTGACGCAGACGGGTTTCCCCGGCCTCGACCCACAGGGTGGCGGCCGGCAAGTCGCGGATCAGCTCGACTTCCATGCTGCGTCGACGCTTGGCCAGCAGCGCCAGCGCATCGTCCAGCGCCGGTTGGAGGGCGACGCTTTCCGGGGCGTGGCGATCGCGCCGGGCGAAGGCGCGCAGGTGGGCGATGATCGAGGCCATTCGCCCGGTCAGTTCGCTGATCAGCTTGAGGTTGCCGCGCGCATCGTCGGTGCGCTGATGATCGAGCAGCACCTCGGCGTTTTCTGCGTAGCTGCGGATCGCCGCCAGCGGTTGATTCAATTCGTGGCTGATGCTCGCCGACATGGTGCCAAGGGCCGACAGTTTGCCGGCCTGCACCAGATCATCCTGAGCGCGAACCAGCTCTTGCTGGGCCTGTTCGCGTTCCAGCACTTCCTGTTTCAGTCGACGGTTGAGGCCTTCGAGGTCGCTGGTCCGCTCGGCTACCCGGCCTTCCAGCTCGCGACGGGCCTTGGCTTCGAAGGCGATTCGTTCGAGGTAATGACGGCGTCGCTGCATCATCAGACCCAGCAGCAACATCAAGACCAACAATGTCGCGCCGCCGATGGCGACGACCGTGCGTACCGGGCGATCGATCAGGGTGCGGGGGGCGAGGATGCTGACGTTCCAACCGGTTTCTGCGATTGGCTGGGTTTGTGTCAGCCAGGCGTTGGGGTTGAGCCGCAATGGTTTGGGATCACGGGTCGGATAAGGTTGAATCGCGGTGATTGCCTTTCTTTCCTCTTCGCCCAACGGGCGGGTCGAGCGGAATCGCCACTCGGGCCGCGACGTGAGAATGACCACCCCGTTATGGTCGGTCAGCAGCAGTTGTTCCGGGGTTTTGCCCCAGAGGCTTTCGGTGTGGTCTAGGTCGACCTTGACCACCAGCACGCCGATGATCTTTTCGCCGTTACGCACGGCGGCGGCGAAGAAATAGCCACGCTTGGCCGAGGTTGTGCCCAAACCGAAAAAGCGCCCAAGCCGCCCGGCCATGGCTTCGCTGAAATACGGCCGGAAGGAAAAATTACGCCCGACGAAACTGTCGTGTTTGTCCCAATTGGACGCGGCCAGGGTCTTGCCCGTGGTGTCCATCAGGTACATGACTTCGGCGCCAGTCTGGGCGCTGATATTTTTCAACAAGCGATTGGCGTTGCCTTGGGTGACGCCATCGTCGGGCGCGCCGAGGACGGCTCGCAGGGCCGGCAGATCGCCGAGGATTTGCGGCAACACTTCATAACGGTGCAGGGTACCCAGCAGGTTGGCGACGTAAAGGTCAAGGGTCTGACGGTTCTGCCCGGCCAGTTCGCTGCGGTAGTAACGCTCGGCCAGATGCTCCAGCGGCCACAGCAATGGCGCCAGGCACAGCGCGAGCAGGGCCAGGCTGCGCCAGCGGGGTCTGCGGGGGAGGGTTGGAGTCATGAGCATCGAGCGCCTGTGGGTACAGGCGCATTATGCCTAGGCTTGCGGGCGCAGTCTGCGCGCCGTGGGTCAGGCACGCTTGCGCGGTGAAGATTCAGACGGTGTTTCAGGAAAAGACGTCAGCGTCCTTGAAGAACGCGGCGGCCTGATCTTTACCGGACAGTTGCGGTGCTTCATCCAGTTGCCAATCGATGGCGAGGTCCGGGTCGTCCCAGCGAATGCTGCGCTCGGCGGACGGTGTGTAGTAGTCGGTGGTTTTGTAGAGGAATTCGGCGAACTCGCTCAACACCACGAAACCGTGGGCGAACCCCTCCGGGACCCAGAGTTGGCGATGATTCTCGGCGGACAGACGCACGGCCACCCATTTGCCGAAATGTGGCGAGCTGCGGCGAATGTCCACCGCCACGTCGAGTACTTCACCCACTGTGACGCGAACCAGTTTGCCCTGAGTGTTTTCCAGTTGGTAATGCAGGCCGCGCAATACGCCTTTTTGCGAGCGGGAGTGGTTGTCTTGAACGAAATTCGTCTCCAGGCCCGTCGCTTCTTTGAAAGACTTGGCATTGAAGCTTTCATAGAAGAAACCGCGCTCGTCACCAAATACCTTGGGTTCGATGATCAGAACACCGGGAAGGTCGGTGGTGACTACTTTCATGGTCTTTCTCCAGTAATAGGCTTGATCGGGACATTCTTGCGCAAACTGGCGGCCGGGGCGAGTGGCGCGTGTTTTTTCCTGATCCGACTGACGCCGTCGAACATCAGGTGGGTGACAGGGAGGAGGAAGGGGTTGCGTATCGTCCAAAGCAGTGGCGATATAAGCGCCTAATAAAATTTCAGGGGTCGTTGTATGCCACTCGCCACGTTGATTCATCGCGCCAGTTTGCCCAGCCCGCAAGTGTCTGCGGAGCAAGCGCTTGAGCTGTTGAAGGGACATTACGGGCTGAGTGGAAGGTTGCAGGCCCTCGGCAGCCAGCAAGATCTTAACTATCGGGTCGACAGTGACCAAGGGCGTTTTGTCCTGAAAATCTGCCGTGGCGACTACTCGGCGCAGGAGCTGCACGCCCAGCACGCCGGGCTCAAGCATTTGGGTGAACACCCCGATGTGCATGTGCCACGAGTGATTCCCGCCAAAAACGGTGCAGACCTACTTTCCCTGGAAGTCGGGGGCCAACCGGTGCATGTGCGCCTGCTCGATTACATCGAAGGCCAGTCGCTCACACACCTGGATCATCTGCCCGGTTCAGTGGTGGCCGGTTTCGGTCGGCTCTGCGGTGAAATGGACCTGGCCCTGGCCGGTTTCGACCATCCGGGCCTCGAGCGCACCCTTCAATGGGACGCCCGTCACGCCAACGCGCTGATCGCGCATTTGCTGCCGGTCATCAACGACGACCAGCAACGCCGGTTGATCGCCGATGCGGCTGAACGGGCCGAGCGTCATTTGCAGCCGCTTGTGGATAAGCTGCCGGTGCAGGCCATTCACATGGATATCACCGACGACAACGTGGTGTGGCAGCGAGATTCGCAACGCCAGTGGCAATTGCAGGGCGTGATCGATTTCGGCGACCTGGTTCGTACCTGGCGCATTACTGATCTGTCGGTGACCTGCGCGGCGCTGCTGCACCACGCTGATGGCGATCCGTTCTACATTTTGCCGGCGGTTCAGGCCTATCACGCTGTCAATCCGCTCACGCATGAAGAGTTACTGGCGCTTTGGCCGCTGATCGTCGCCCGTGCGGCGGTGTTGGTGCTCAGCGGTGAACAGCAGGTCAGCATCGATCCTGGCAACGCGTACAGCCGCGACAATCTCACCCACGAGTGGGAGATTTTCCGCGTCGCTACATCAGTGCCGTTGGCGTTGATGGAAGCGGCGATCCTGACCTCGGTCGGCCAGAACCTGCCGAGCATCGGTAGCGAAGGTTTCGCGCCGCTGCTGCCGAGCCTGGTGGGGCGTGAGTTTGCGTTGATCGATTTGGGCGTGCTCAGTCCGCATTTTGAGGCCGGCAACTGGGAGCAGGAGGGGATCGATCAACGTCTGCTGACCGAAGCCGCCGCGGCTCATGGTCTGGCGGCCAGTCGTTATGGGCAATATCGCTTGTCCCGCACCCGGCCGGACAGCGCCACGGAGCCGGACACGTGTCCATTGCACGTCGAATTGCGCCTGCCCCACGGCACGGCGGTCGAGTCACCGTTTGCCGGGGTGGTGCATCAGCCGGCTGCAGGCGTGCTGCAATTGGATGGCCCGCAACTGAGTGTGCGGTTGTGGGGCGTGACGCCGTCGCTGCACGTGGGCGCAGCGCTGGTCAAAGGCCAGGTGTTGGGTTCGGTCAACGGGCCATTGGTGGTGCAGTTGTGCCGAGGCGCCTCGTTCAATGCGCCCCTGTTTTGTACGCCGTCTCGTGCCGCGGCCTGGCAAGCGTTGTGCCCGTCACCAGCGGTGCTGCCGGGACTGGCCTGTGACGCTGAAGAAGAACTCGATTCGCAGACGTTGCTGGCGCGCCGTGACGCCAGTTTCGCCCGTACCCAGAAGCACTATTACGTCGACCCGCCGCGCATCGAACGCGGCTGGCGCAATCACCTGATCGACATGCAGGGTCGCTCCTACCTCGACATGCTCAACAACGTTGCGGTGCTTGGCCACGGTCATCCGCGCATGGCCGCGGTCGCCAGTCGTCAGTGGTCGCTGCTCAATACCAACTCGCGTTTCAACTACGCGGCGATTGCCGAGTTTTCCGAGCGCTTGCTGAAGTTGTCGCCGGACTCCATGGACCGAGTGTTCCTGGTCAACAGCGGCAGCGAGGCCAACGACCTGGCAATCCGCCTGGCATGGGCCTACAGCGGCGGTCGCGACATGCTCAGCGTGCTGGAGGCCTATCACGGCTGGACAGTGGGCGCGGACGCGGTCTCGACCTCGATTGCCGACAACCCGAAGGCTTTGAGCAGCCGTCCGGACTGGGTGCACCCGGTCACCGCGCCGAACACCTATCGCGGCGAATTCCGTGGACCGGATAGCGCGCCGGACTACGTGCGCAGCGTCGAACACAACCTGGCGAAAATTGCCGAGCAGAAGCGTCAGCTGGCCGGTTTCATCTGCGAACCGGTGTACGGCAATGCCGGCGGTATCTCGCTGCCGCCAGGGTATTTGAAGCAGGTTTATGCGCTGGTTCGTGCTCAGGGCGGTGTCTGCATCGCCGATGAAGTGCAGGTCGGTTACGGCCGCATGGGCAACTTTTTCTGGGGTTTCGAAGAGCAGGGCGTGGTGCCAGACATCATCACCATGGCCAAAGGCATGGGCAACGGCCAGCCGTTGGGCGCGGTGATCACTCGCCGGGAAATCGCCGAAGCGCTGGAGGCCGAGGGTTACTTCTTCTCGTCGGCCGGCGGCAGCCCGGTCAGTTGCCAGATCGGCATGGCGGTGCTGGATGTGATGGAAGAAGAAAAGCTCTGGGAAAACGCTCAGGTCGTGGGCGGGTATTTCAAGGAACGGCTTGAAGCGCTGATCGATATTCATCCGCTGGTGGGCGCGGTGCATGGTTCCGGCTTCTATCTGGGCGTCGAGTTGATCCGCAATCGCGAAACCCTGGAACCGGCGACCGAAGAAACCACGGCGCTGTGTGATCGGTTGCGCGAACTGGGGATCTTCATGCAGCCGACCGGCGATTACCTGAACATCCTCAAGATCAAACCGCCGATGGTGACCTCGCGTCAGAGCGTGGATTTCTTCGTGGACATGCTGTCGCAGGTTTTGGATGAAGGGTTGTAAACGGTATTTTTCGATGTACACGGACTAATGTGGGAGCGGGCTTGCTCGCGAAAGCGTCGTATCAGTCGACATCAATGTTGAGTGATCAACCGCCTTCGCGAGCAAGCTCGCTCCCACAGGGGATCGCGCTCAGTCCGATTATTATCGAGTTTTACTGCGTTGTTTTAGACAGAAGGCATACTTATCGCTTTTAAAGCCGATTTTTATCGGCTATAAAGTCGTCATTCTTCTTTCTGTCATCGGTCGATGCCACCTTCGACCCTCAAGCAATTGCCCCGGAGATGATTCATGAGCCGTATCGTTACCGTCGCCGCCACCCAGATGGCCTGTTCCTGGGACCTTGAAGCCAACATCGAGACCGCTGAGAGGTTGGTCCGTGAGGCCGCGGCGAAAGGCGCGCAGATCATCCTGATCCAGGAACTGTTCGAGGCTCCGTACTTCTGCCAAAAGCCGAACCCGGATTACCTGCAGCTGGCCACGACCGTTGAAGACAACGTCGCCATCAAGCACTTCCAGAAAGTCGCCAAAGAACTGCAAGTCGTTTTGCCGATCAGCTTCTACGAACTGTCGGGCCGTGCGCGTTTCAACAGCATCGCGATAATCGATGCCGACGGCAGCAACCTCGGGATTTATCGTAAAAGCCATATCCCGGACGGCCCTGGCTACCACGAAAAGTACTACTTCAATCCGGGCGATACCGGCTTCAAAGTCTGGAACACCCGTTACGCGAAAATCGGCGTGGGCATCTGCTGGGACCAGTGGTTCCCGGAATGTGCCCGCAGCATGGCGTTGCTGGGCGCGGAAATCCTGTTTTACCCGACCGCAATCGGCAGCGAGCCACACGACAAGACCATTTCGTCCCGTGATCACTGGCAGCGCGTGCAACAAGGCCATGCCGGCGCCAACCTGATGCCGCTGATCGCCAGCAATCGCATCGGCAACGAAGAGCAGGACGGTTACGACATCACCTTTTACGGCTCGTCGTTCATCGCCAACCAGTTCGGCGAGAAGGTTCAGGAGCTCGACAAGACCGAAGAAGGCGTGCTGGTTCAAAGCTTCGACCTCGATGAGCTGGAGCACATCCGCAGCGCATGGGGTTCGTTCCGTGATCGTCGCCCGAACCTGTATGGCACACTAAAGACCCTCGACGGTTCCCTGGAGTCCTGATCGCTATGACCACTTTGAACAGCACCCCTCGCGCTGATGGCTTTTACATGCCAGCCGAATGGGCGCCGCAAACCCAGACCTGGATGATCTGGCCCGAGCGCCCGGACAACTGGCGCCTGGGTGGCAAACCGGCGCAGGCCGCGCACGTCGCGGTGGCCAAAGCCATTGCCCGCTTCGAACCGGTGACCGTGGCGGTTTCCGCCGGCCAATATGAAAACGCCCGTGCCCGCCTGGACGTGCCGAATATTCGTGTGGTGGAAATGTCCAGCGACGACGCCTGGGTTCGCGACACTGGCCCGACGTTTGTCATCAATAACAGTGGCGAAGTCCGTGGTGTGAATTGGGACTTCAACTCGTGGGGCGGTTTCGACGGTGGTCTGTACTCGCCGTGGAATCGCGACTCGCAGGTCGGCGGCAAGATCCTCGAGATCGAGCGCAGCCAGCGCTACCGCACCGAGGGTTTTGTACTCGAAGGCGGTTCGATCCACGTTGATGGCGAAGGCACGCTGATCACCACCGAAGAATGCCTGCTTAACCGCAATCGCAATCCGCACCTGAACCGTGCAGCGATCGAAGCGGTGCTCAGTGCGAATCTGGCTGTGGATAAAATCATCTGGCTGCCGGACGGTTTGTTCAACGACGAAACCGACGGCCATGTGGATAACTTCTGCTGCTACGTGCGTCCGGGCGAAGTGTTGCTGGCCTGGACCGATGACCCGCAGGACCCGAACTACCCGCGCTGCCAGGCGGCGATGAAAGTGCTGGAAAGCAGCACCGACGCCAAGGGTCGCCCATTCACGGTGCACAAGATGCCGATTCCGGGGCCGCTGTATGCGACCGAAGAAGAGTGCGCTGGTGTTGATCCGGTGGACGGGACTCAGGAACGTAATCCGACCGTTCGTCTGGCCGGTTCCTACGTGAACTTTCTGATCGTGAACGGCGGCATCATCGCGCCGAGCTTTGACGACCCGCTGGATGGCCCGGCAAAAGAGATTTTGCAGGCACTGTTCCCGCAGCACGAAGTGGTGATGGTGCCCGGCCGCGAACTGTTACTGGGAGGCGGTAACATCCACTGCCTTACCCAACAACAGCCAGCACCGCACAAGGAGTGAGTGAGGTTGTAACAGCTTGAGTTGATTGCAGAATCGATTCGGCAACCATTTTCCCCTCCCTCCTTGTAGAGAGCCCGCAGTCCATCAGGACCGCGGGCTTTTTTGTATCCGCTTGTCGACAGTTACGAAACCTTGGCACAGCTCTTGTATCTCTCATGGTGCAAAACAGGGAGGGGGAGAACTGCGATGTTCTGTCATAAACCTTGGATAAGTTAGCCGCTCACAAACCAGGAGAGAGCGCGGAAATGAACGCCGAAATGAATGTGGTGAGCGAGCGGGCGTTGCATCCCCTGGCAGTAAACAGCGAATCGCTCCAGGTCCTGGCGCACTGGTTGAAGTCCAATGGAACGCGTCAGATCAGAGAACCTGATCCGCGCCGGATGATGATCGAACGCTACCCCGCTGGTTTATTCAGCGAAGCGGAGCTGGAAGCGTTGTGGGATGTGATGGAAGGATAAGAAGAAAAAACAACGGATTGGTAAAAGCGCTGCCGGGATGGCGGCGCTTTTTTTATGGGCGAAGGTTTTTTCATGATCACTGGAGATCAAATGTGGGAGCGGGCTTGCTCGCGAAGGCGGTGTGTCAGTCGACATTAATGTTGAATGATCGATCGCCTTCGCGAGCAAGCCCGCTCCCACACTGGATCGCAGTGAATTTAGAAACTGTAGGTTCCGGTCACGACCAGGCTGCGCGGTTCACCCGGCTGAATCTGTGCCGCACTGGTGGCCGACGAGTAATAGGTCTTGTCGCTGATGTTGTTCAGCGCCGCGCGCAAATCCCAATCCTTCTGCCGGAACCCGGCCAATGCATCCCAACGGCCATAACCCGGCAGCACGGTGGTGTTGAGGTTGTCGGCATAACGCTGGCCCACCAGGGTCAGGCCGGTTTCGGCGTACCAGCCCATTTCCGGTTTCCAGGTCAGGAACAGGCTGCCGTTATGCTTGGCCACGTTGCTGATGCGTTTGCCTTCAAAGCCGTTGTTGTCCTTTACGACCGTCGCGTCCTGCACACCCACGCCACCGCGCACGTACCAGTTGCCAGCGATCTTGCCGGTCCCGGTCAGCTCGATCCCCCGGGAGCGTTGCACGCCGGTCATCAAGGTGACGGTCGGATCGTTGGGATCGCTGGTACGGCGGTTGTAGAGTTCCAGTTCGTAGATCGCCAACGTGGTGCTCAGGCGATCATCGAGCCAGTCGCTCTTCACGCCGATTTCCTTTTGCTTGGTCAGCTCGGGACTCAGGTCATTGCTGTTGCCGGCGGCGCCTGGGGTGATACCGATCAAACCACCGCCGACCGGGGAAAACGTCTTGGTCCAGGAGGCGTAGAAGGAATGATTCTGCAGCGGCGTCCACACCAGTCCTACACGCGGGCTGGTGCTATGGCTGTCACGATCTTCGGAAATGTCCCGCAGCTTGTTGGTCGACTCAATGTCAAAGGTGTCGTAACGCAAGCCGGCCAGCAGTTGCCATTGATCGTTCAGGCGCAGTTGATCCTGCACGTACACCGCACGGCTTTCGACTTCGGTGTGAGTGCTGCTGGACACTTGCATCCGCCCGGTATGGCGCAAATTGCGGTCGGGGTTGTTCAGGTCCAGTGCCGGTACAGGCTGAGCCCCGCGTCCGGTGGCCGCGTTGTACAACGTAGGGTCGCGCCGCTGGCTACCGATTTCGATGCCGGTCAGCAAACGATGCTCAAGGCCGAACGTGTCAAAACCGCCTTCCAGTTCGACGTTGTTGTAGACGTTGCGGGTGGTCAGGTCCTGTTGCCAGTGCTGGCGCGTGACCTTGTTGGTCGCCGGGGTATAACCCGTCAGGTAGGTGTTGTCGAAATCGCTGTTGAGCTTGAACACGCCCAGGGTGTGGCGCAGCTGCCAGTTGTCGCTGAGCTCATAACTGAGTTTCGAGCGCAGGGATTGCGACTTGTCATCGATGAAATCGTGCTCGCTGCCGTAGGTCGTGTCCCGTCCTACGTCCGCCGGGCGCCCGTTTACACCGGGGATGCCGCGATCCGGCGTACGGTTGTAGCGGCTGTATTCGTACTGCACCAGCCAGTTCAGGTCCGGCGTCAGTTGCCAGCTCATCGACGGAGCGAACAGTTGGCGATTGCCGCTCACGCCGTCGCGGAAGCTGTTTTGGTCCATGTTGCCCATGTTCAGGCGCAGGCTGATGTTCTCGCTCGGGTCGGTGCTGAGGTCGGCGTAGAGGCTGCGCAAATCATCGCTGCCGCCCTGGGCCTCGATGGTCGAGCGACGACCGAATTCAGGCAATTTGCTGACCCGATTGACGATCCCGCCCTGACTGCCACGACCATATAAAACAGCGGCCGGGCCTTTGAGGACTTCGATGCGTTCGATGTTGTGCAAATCGCGCACGTATTGGCTGTCGTCGCGGATGCCGTCGAGGTAGAAGTCGTTGCTGGCGTCGAAACCGCGGATGCGCAGGCTGTCGAAGCGAGTGTCGGCGCCGCTGCTGACGTTGGGGATGCCGCTCAGCGCGGTGCCCAGATCGTTGGTGCCGTAATCCACAACGTTCGCGGTTTTGATCGAGTCGATGGCTTGTGGAACGTAGCGCACCGGCGTGGCGGTGCGGGTCGCGGTGCTGGTTTCTTTCACGCGCGGGTCATCGGCTTCAGCTTCGGCGCTGATCGACGTCTCGGGTAAAACAGTGGTGGCGGCGCAGGCAAAACCGGCAGAGAGAAATGCAGAAAGCCCAAGTGTGACGGGCGTGAGGCGAAAGGGGGCAGGCATCTGAAGCGCATCCGGAAGGGTGGAGTAATTCGAGGATGTGAATGGTAATGCTTGCTATTTACTTCCGTTAATTATTCTTGAAAGGTTTCTCTGTTTGATTATTTCGAATTGTGTCGAGATGGCTACAGTGGGGCCGTGAGGCCATTCGACCGATTCATGAAACAGACTGAAAGCCATTGCAGCGTTTTTCAGAAACGGGCGGAGGACTAATCTGCCGGCATCTCGTTTTCCTACGCTTTTGCCGGAGTCTTCCCATGATCCTTCACTACATTTACGACCCGTTGTGCGGCTGGTGCTATGGCGCAAAACCGCTGGTGCAAGCCGCCCAGGCTGTTTTGCCAGTGATCGCCCACGGCGGCGGGATGATGACCGGTGCCAACCGCCAGACAGTCTCGCCACAACTGCGCAACTACGTGATGCCCCACGACCGGCGCATTGCCGAGTACACCGGCCAGCCGTTCGGCGAGGCGTATTTCGAGGGTTTGCTGCGCGATGAGACAGCGGTGTTCGATTCCGCACCGCCGATTGCCGCGGTGCTGGCAGCCGAGCAGCTCGCCGGCCGCGGACTGGAGTTCCTGGGGCGTTTGCAAAGTGCTCACTACGAGGAAGGTCGACGCATTGCCGATGAAGCTGTGTTGTTAGAACTCGCGAAAGACATCGGTCTGGAACCTCAAGCGTTCCAGGCTGCTTTCAAAGACGCTGAAACCGATCGCCATATCAAGGACAGTCGAGCATTCCTGGCCGAAGTCGGCGGCCAGGGTTTCCCGACCTTCGCCCTGGAACACAATGGCCAATTCACCCTGATCGATATCGGCCCGTGGCTCGGCAAGCCGCAAGCCTTCGCGGCATGGCTGAGTCAGTCGCTTCCCGGACAAGCGTCATCATCGGAGCTTCAAGCCTGTGGCCTCGACGGCTGCGCCCATTGACGTCGACCAGTGATTTCTTAGACGTTTTTCGCCTATTTACAGACGATTCATGAAATTGACACATCGTTAAGGGCGCGGCTAGGATTCGCCCCACGCCTGTGGCTAACCGCCATGACTCATAAAATAACAAAAAGGCCCGCCACGATCTCTTCGTGCGCGGGCCTTTTTGTTTGGGGTGAAAAAAGAGTGCGATAGCGCCGTTTCAGCCGTTCGACACAGCGCGTATCAACCGATCATAAGGAAAAGAACAAAATGTTGAACAAGCGAATCAGCCTGATCGCTCTGGGGATGTTGAGTGCTACACAGGTCATGGCTAACGACCAGGCCGAATCCAAGGGTTTTGTTGAAGACAGCAGCCTCAAAGTGCTGCTGCGCAATGCCTACATCAATCGCGACAAAAAAGACGGCAACGACGACCAGCGTGAATGGGGTCAGGCTGCCATCGGCACCTACACCTCGGGCTTCACCCAAGGTACCGTCGGCGTGGGCGTTGATGCCTTCGGTCTGTACGGCTTGCGTCTGGACCGTGGTAGCCACAGCGGCGGCCAAGGCATCGACTTCTTCAAGGAAGGCGACAGCGGTAACCCGGCCGGCGACCTGGCCAAAGCCGGTGGCGCGGTAAAATTCCGCGTATCCAGCACCGTTCTGACTTACGGCGACCAGATGCCGGTCCTGCCGGTGCTGAACTACGACAACTCCCGCCTGCTGCCAGAAAGCTACACCGGCACCCTGATCACCTCCAAGGAGATCAAAGGCCTGGAGCTGAACGCCGGTCGCTTCACCGCCGAATCGCGCAAAAGTGCTGAAGGCCGTGACAGCGGTGGCCTGAAGTCGATCAACGTGTTGGGCGGTAGTTACCAGTTCACCGAACAGTTCAAGGCTGCGCTGTACGCCTCCGACGTCGAAGACGTGTTGAAGAAGCAATACGTAAACGCCAACTACATGTTCCCGATCGACAAGGATCAGTCCCTGACCCTGGACTTCAACGGCTACCGCACCAAGCTGGACGATTCCTACGTCCGCGACAGCGGTGCCACCGGCGACGACAACAAGATCTGGAGCCTGGCCGCCACATTCGCCACCGGCGCGCACTCGTTCACGCTCGCCCACCAGCGCAGCACCGGCGACAGCAACCTGGGCTACCCGTATGGCGGCTATCAGAAGGACCAAGGTCGCGTCGGCGATGGCGGCAATACCATCTACCTGGCGAACTCCTACTGGTCCGACTTCAACGCCGAAGACGAACGCAGCTGGCAGCTGGGCTACGGCCTCGACTTCAGCACCTTCGGAATTCCAGGCCTGAGCTACAACTTCGCCTACGTGCGCGGCGACAACATCACCACCTCCACCAGCGAAGGCGGTACCGAGCGCGAAATCTTCAACCAGTTCAAATACGTCGTGCAAAGCGGCCCGGCCAAAGACCTGAGCGTGAAACTGCGCAGCTCCATCCTGCGTGTCTCGCAGAAATCGAGTGAGTACAACTCCAGCGGTAATGAAGTGCGTGTGTTCGTGGATTACCCGATCAACATTTTCTGATGATCGGTTGCGCTATCTAAGCCTGATGCAAGGCTGAGAAAGGAAAAGCCCCGATTGATTCGGGGCTTTTTTACGCGTGCGGCTTGGGTCTACGTGACGACGTCACTGGTTACGATTGTTACCCGGTGCATCGAGCACCTTCGCTACGTCATCGATGATCGCCTTGCTCATATCCTGCAAAAAATGCGACGCCCAGGCATGCCGGTCGGTGTCGCGGACCATGGCGGCGTCAGATGCTAGAAGTTTGGCGATGTGGAGCAGGTCGGAGGCGTGGGAGAGGGCTTTGATCACCGGGACACCGGCATTGATGCGAAACAGCGGTTGGTTGCCGTGGTAGGAGAAAGGGGTGAGGCCGATGGTTTTCAGGTCTTGGGGGTTGGTCATTGGGCACCTCCGGTTTTTGGGCGGTGGTGGGCGTGACCCGGTGTGGCAGTAGCGAAAATTTTGAATGGATTGCGGGCATGCATAAGGAGAACTCCGGTTGGTTCCTGCATCGAATTCGAGTTCTCAGGCCCGGTCGCTGAATTGGCAGCGACGGGTTGAAGGTAGCTTGAGGGAGGAGGATGCGCAACCGTGGCTAGGTGGTGGCGTCGGTGTGAAATTGATTGGTTCGACAAGCAACGCCAACAGCGTAGAGATCGCTAGCTAGCTTCAATCAGCGCTCGTTCTTCCAACCAAATCTCTTGAACAAACTGGTCCGTAATCGCATAAATTCCATGCCCGCGCCGCATGATGATGTTCTCGGCAACCAGTGCAATTACCACTGGCTGAATTTCTTCAACGCGCACCTCACGACCCACGATCTTCGAATACTCAGCTGCAGCATCGATGGAGAAAATACCCCGAGCATCGCCTTCCGTAGACGCGATTTTGTTGAAAATAGCCTGAGCCAAACTACCTAACAGCTCCACTTTTTCTAGTTCGATGCTGGCCGCCGCCGAGCGCAAAGTGCTGGCAATAACAGGCAGGAAAAGATCGGGATCACCTTCTTGCTGCATGAGCTGTCGCAAGGCTTTGAGCATTTCCTCAGGCCGGTTCCCCAAGGTATTGAATGCTTCAATAGCGACTTCGAGTGAAGGTAGCTTTTCTTTCTTAACCGTCGCAGCGAGCCGGTTAAGCAAGTATTCAACGTAATCCCCTTTCAGTACTGGATACGCTGTCGATGTCGCCCCAGAAAACGCCTGGTTCCTCTTCGCCGTGAGTTCGCTGACTTGCGCCCTGTGCGATCCCGTTCCAATAAACAGAAAGTAACCCGGTGTATCTGGTCGGGGATTGATCGCATCACGAGCAGCTTTGAGTGCCAGAAGCAGCTGATTACCATCGTCGGATGAAATGGCGTGCTGTACTTCGTCGATGATCAGCACCAAGTCGGTTTTCGCTTGATCAACAACCTCTGTCAGCGCCTGCGCCAGCGTTGGCCCACCTGAGTTCCCGATGCTGTCGAGTTTGAAACCAAATTTGAATCCTGCAGCGCCTATATCCGCAGCGCTGACACGCTTGAGCATTTCGAGCAAACCGGAACCCGGCGTTTGCAGCTCTTGCAGGGTTTTACGGATGGCGTCATGCACCAGTGTCGCTGGATTGGCCAGTGTGTCGCTCCATAGGTCGACGTAAATGACCAGAGCACCCGCTTCTTCCAGCGCAGGGATGAGGTCGCTCCTCAGGAATGTCGTTTTTCCGGTCCTTCGCAGGCCGGATAAAAACAGACCTGAGCGCAAACCTTCATCGAGAACGCCCGGATTGAGAAGCTGGTTCGCCATTTCTTCGGCCAATTCAGGACGCTGAAAAATGCTGCTCATGCAATTACCTCTTTTTATGGATACGCCATAATTATTGGCCAGCCATAATTTAGCATAAAGACTGGGAGCTGGCCTGAGGGCGCTCCAATCGCCATTTCCAGAGCGAAAAGGAAGTTTTACCGCATGTCGTTGGCAGCGACATAACATCAATACGTGTCGCAGAAATTGAAAAATAGCGACACGTTCGAACCAAAGAGATCGTTGTCAGGTACAAAAATTTCGCGTCTAGCTAATTACACCATGTAACTAATGATGTTCCAGTCCCCACCTTTATCCCCTCCAGCTAACTCCATACATTGAGCTCCAACGCCGACCCATTCATTCCGAAGGGAAGGTCACTTGGAGATTCCTCATGCCTTTCGTAAGCGTTCGCATCACCCGCGATGGCGTTACCTCAGAGCAGAAAGCTCAGGTGATCGCCGAAATAACTGAAACCCTGGAACGCGTCCTCAACAAGGATCCGCACCTGACCCACATCGTGATCGAAGAAGTCGACACCGATAACTGGGGATACGCCGGCATCACCACCACCCTGTATCGAAAGCAGCTGGCTGAGGCGGAGGGGCAGTCATGACCGCATCCGTCTCCATCGATTTCATCTCCGACGTGGTGTGCCCGTGGTGCGCGTTGGGCGCGACGGCGCTGGAGCAAGCGATCGAGAACGTGGCCGGTGAGGTCTCGGTGGAGCTGACCTACAAGCCCTTCGAATTGAACCCAAACATGCCGGCAGTCGGCGAAAAAGCGGTCGAGCATTTGATGCGCAAATATGGACGAACCGCCGAAGACGTCGCCGCCGGTAAGGCGATGCAGATCGCTCGCGGTGAGGCCATTGGCTTCAAGTTCGATCTGGAGAAGCGCAGCCACTTCTACAACACATTTGATGCTCACCGGTTGTTGATGTGGGCGTTGCAGGAAGGGCGGCAGGTCGCACTGAAGAAAATCCTGCTGCGCGCTTACTTCACCGACGGCCAGAACCCGAGCGATCGCGAGACGCTGGTGGGTCTGGCTGCTGAAGCGGGGCTGGATGCGGCGGCTGCTCAAGAGGTGTTGGCGTCCGGAGCGTTCGCTGAGGAAGTGCGTGAGCTTGAAGCGTTTTACCGCCAGCGCGGCATCAATTCGGTACCGGCCATGGTGCTCAACGGTCGTCACCTGGTGTCCGGTTCGCAGTCGGTCGAGTACTACGAACAGATGTTGAGACAAATGGCGAAGGCCCCCGCCGAAGCCTGATTACTTACTTTTTCAAACCATCATTTATTAGTTGAGGTTCATCATGAGCAATTCGAAAAAAGTCATCGTTATTACTGGTGCTTCCCAAGGTCTCGGCGCAGGCATGGTCAAGGCGTTCCGTGATCTGGATTACAAGGTTGTCGCCACTTCGCGTTCGATCAAACCGTCCACCGACCCGGACATCCTCACCGTGGCGGGCGACATCGGCAACCCGGAAGTCGCCCAGCAAGTCATCCGTGAAGCCATCGCACGTTTTGGCCGCATCGACACCCTGGTCAACAACGCCGGTATCTTCATCGCCAAGCCGTTCACCGCGTACACCGCGGAAGACTACGCCAACGTGCTGTCGGTGAACCTGAACGGCTTCTTCTACATCACCCAACTCGCGATCACCGAAATGGAAAAACAAGGCAGCGGCCACGTCGTCAACATCACCACCAGCCTGGTAGATCACGCCATCGACGGTGTGCCATCGGTACTGGCGTCGTTGACCAAAGGTGGCCTGAATGCGGCAACCAAATCCCTGGCCATTGAGTACGCCAAGCGTGGGATTCGGGTGAATGCGGTTTCCCCAGGTATCATCAAGACGCCGATGCACGGCGAGGAAACTCATGAAGCGCTGGGGAACCTGCACCCGGTTGGGCACATGGGTGAGATCAGTGATATTGCGCAGGCAGTTGTTTATTTGGACAGTGCCAACTTCGTCACTGGCGAGATCCTGCACGTCGATGGTGGTCAGAGCGCCGGTCACTAAGGCCCGACCTGTCCCAACGCCGTCGATCAATGTCGACGGCGTTTTCATTGGAGAGCGCACCATGACCATCCATGTTCATAAGATTTTCCTGATCACCGGAGTCAGTTCAGGCTTCGGCCTGGCTTTTTCGCAAGCAGCGCTGGCGGCGGGGCACACGGTGGTGGGTACGGTGCGGCGCGAATCCGAGCGTGCTGCGTTCGAAGCGCTGGATGCTCATCGCGCCAAAGCGTTCGTACTCGATGTCACCGATTTTCCGGCGATTGAGCCGCTGGTGGCCGATATTCTGCGCGAGGTGGGCCAGATCGACGTGTTGGTGAACAACGCCGGTTATGGTCATGAGGGCATTCTAGAGGAGTCGCCGCTGACTGAACTGCAGCGTCAGTTCGACGTTAATGTGTTTGGCGCGGTGGCAATGATCAAGGCGGTTTTGCCCGGTATGCGTGAGCGGCGCAGGGGGCATATCGTCAACATCACGTCCATGGCCGGCTTCATCACGTTGCCGGGCATCGCCTACTACAGCGGCAGCAAATTCGCCCTCGAAGGCGTGAGTGAAGCGCTGGCCAAAGAAGTGGAAAGTCTGGGCATCCACGTGACCGCCATGGCGCCGGGCTCGTTTCGTACCGAATGGGCAGGCCGCTCGATGATCCGTTCGGGTCGTACATTGAGTGAGTACGACGCGGTGTTCGATCCGGTCCGCAAGGCGCGTGAAGAAAAAAGTGGCAAGCAGGCCGGCGATCCGCACAAAGCGGCGCAGGCATTGTTGACCCTGGTGGCTGCGCAAAAGCCGCCGGTTCATCTGTTACTGGGTAAGGATGCTGTGAGGCTGGTGCGCGAAAAGATTGCGCACCTTCAGGCGGAAATCGACGCTTGGGAGCACCTTTCGGAGTCGACGGAGTTCGACTGATCGAAACCCTCGGGGGCGTAGAAACTCAAACCTCGGAAACAACAAAGCCCTCGTATTTCTACGAGGGCTTTGTTTTGTATGGTGCCGGCACCAGGAGTCGAACCCGGGACCTACTGATTACAAGTCAGTTGCTCTACCAACTGAGCTATACCGGCGTGTTAGGGCGACGATTATAGCGATTGGGTTGGTTCTGTAAACCCCTGAATTCAGACTATTTTTGCGTAGGCGTCAGGCCGGCCCCGCGGACGCTTCTGCGGGGCCGGTCAATGCGATTGCTTTAAAGCGTTACACGCCGTTTTTAACCGCGTTGATCAGGTCCTGACTCAGCACTTGCGCAGGCGCTACTTGCACACTTTGCGTGTAGAACGGCGGCAGGTTCTGGGCCAGTGTCGACAGCGCTTGTGCGGTGGTGTTGCCCGGCAGCAGCACGTATTGGAGGTTGGACGGATAGCTCTGGGGCACGGGGCCTTCCATGGTCGAACCGTACGCGCCGAAGGTCATCACGGCCTGCGGGGTGGTGGGGTCGGGGGCGTAGAGGAAGACGAAGGTGCCGTACTTCGGATGCGTCAGGTATTGCTCGGCTTGGGCGCGAACCGCCGGGTCGGGGTCGTTCATCAGGGTCCAGCGCATGACCGCGTAGTTGCGGGTGGTTTCCATGAACGCTGTACGAATCGGCGACTGGTTCTCGACGCCTCCCAGGCACACCAGCAGGTTGCCGAACGGATCGATGAGGGCCACCGAATTGAACACCGGGCTGTGCTGTGCGGTTTGTAACAGTGGCGGGGCGAGCTCTGCGCCGGGATCGCGTGGGTTGGCCGATTGCACGGTCAGCGCAAATGGGCTGAGCGCAGTCAGTGCCTGGCGGACTTTGCTGTTGGCCGGAAGGTTTGCCGGGTTTTGCAGTTGATCCGGTGGCAGACCGCTGTTGTTGCTGGCCTCGCGCACGGTGTTGACGCTGGCGGAGAAGATCGAGCTGGTGAGGAAGTAAGCCGCCGAGTCGATGGTCTGGCCGCCGAACACCGGGCTGGTCGAACCCTGATAGGCCCGGCTGACAGGCGCCGCAATCGCGTAATAACCCCAGGTGTCCTGCGCCTGTTGGCGGATCTGCGGTGGCAGCGACGGAAAGGTGAACTGACTGTTGTAGTTGATGCCTGCATAGTCATCGATCGCACTGACGGCGACGTTAAATCCTGCAGTCAGCAGCGAACCGGCGCACATGGCGCATGGGTCCAGGGTGGTGACGACGGTCAACTGATTGGGCGGTGGCAAGTTCAATGGCGCGACGTTTTCGTAGTACCAGTCCACCAATTGCCGCTCGCCGTGGGCGGTCGGATCATGAGGTAGAAAGTACGTGGTGCCACTGCCGGGGAAAGGCATCAGCACATTGTTGTGCAGCGCGGCGATGACCTCGCCCGTTGCGTTGTTGATGATGGCGCCACCCACCGCGAAGGTTTGCTGCAGCGCAGCATCAATGGCTTGGTTGGCGACGGTATCGACGGCTTCCTGTGCACTGTTCAATGTGCTCATGTTTTTTCCCAGCTCCTTGCTGTTTGAACGCCAGGCAATTCTGGCGTTTGGCAAAGATAGTTCAGGTTTCGCAGGTCGTTTATGTTGTTTTGGATGAACGCTTATGCACAACGGGATCTGTACCGCACCTGCTTAGAGGCAAATTTGTGGAGCCGTTCTCATTTGATCGCAAATGCCTGTTTTTCCGATTTTTTTACAGGTGTACGAAAATTGAACAGTTGTGTTTCAGGCCCGAAACAGCCGTATATATTGGATCCACGATAATTTCATCCCCAGAGTTATCCACAGGCTGAGGCGCTTTAAGGGCGCTCAGCCAGGATCAGGAAATTACGCGGTGTAAGTGGGGTTTCGCAGAAGGTGCCGAGGCGAACGGCATAACCCTGCTCGGAGAGGAAAAGTGCCCGATCGAGTACCAGCCAAAGCTCCAACGGGCGTCGGAAAAGTCCGCGCAGCAACTCGAGATTGCGCACTTCGGCCAATCGCTGCCAACCGGCGGCTTCAAGTGCAGACCAATCCTGCGGGCCGATTGTGGATAACTCTTTAAGCGCGGCCAAATGATGGCAGTAATCAGCGAAGGATTTATCCAGCCATGCACTGGGCAGGGAAGGGGTGGGCAGGTATTCGTCTATGCCACGCAGTTGCCGCTGCAGCAGGTCGAAGGCCAGGCGTCGGGCCATGGAGATGTCACGTTGACGTCGGACGCGAGCGCCGGCAGTGACGGTTTCGCTCATCGGTAGCGAAAGATCATCGAGGGACAGCTGTAGGTCGGAGCACTTGGCCGACGAGGAAAGCGGCTGATACTCGCTCAGACTGATCCGGTTATAGCAGCAAGGCGCGATGGCCAGTTGTTTGCAGCCAGCGGCACTGGCGAGCTGGATCAGCCGCACATGCAGATCACCGCAGGCATGCAGCGCTACCGGCGTGTGGTCAGCCTTCAAGAAAGAGGCGGCATCCGCAGCGAGTACATCTTGCTCGACATGCAACGCATGCAATTGATGACGCTGGCTGAGTGCCTGACCGCTGGCGACCAGCGCCGGGTCGTATTCCAGGCAGGTCAGCTGTTGCCCGGCTGTCAGCAACCGTCGTCCCAAGTGGCCTTTGCCCGAGCACCAGTCCAGCCAATGGCTCGGCGCGTCAGCAAACTGCAAACGACTGGCGAAGGCTTCGATTTGCTGCCACTTGCGCCCCGGCACATCGACATTTAACCGATGGTTTGCCGCTTCAAGCGCATGAGCCGGCAATTCATTCACTGCGCTCAGTTCAAGGGACAACGCCGCCAGCGAGGCAAACGGCTCCGGCGCATCCAGCAACCACGGTTGGTTGTGGCTATATTCCGCCTCTTCCAGCGACCGCCCTCGTAGCCATTCGGCCAGAGCTGGGTAGGACGCTTCCCATGGAAGCTGCTGATGTGTAAACGGCCGAGGCTTCCACAGCGCCTGATGCTCGATCAGAAAAGCATCCAGCGCCGTGAAACGGGTGAGTAAGGCCTCACCCGTCAGCACGCAGAAATCAACGCCCCTGGCAGGCATCGACGCGCAGCCAGCGCTCCAGCAGCTTGAAGCCGCGAACCAGCACGTAAGCCATCAACAGATAGAACATGCCCGCCGCGAAGAAGATCTCCACCGGCAGGTAGGTCCGGGCAATGATGGTGCGGGCCATGCCGGTCAGTTCCAGCAGGGTCACGGTGCTGGCCAGGGCGCTGGCCTTGAGCATCAGGATGACTTCGTTGCTGTAGGCCGGCAGACCGATGCGGGCGGCACGGGGCAGGATGATGTAGACCAACGCCTTGGCCCGGGACATGCCCAAGGCTCGCGCCGCTTCGATCTCGCCCGGTGGAATCGCCTGGATCGCGCCGCGCAGGATCTCGGCGATGTAGGCCGCGGTGTGCAAGGTCATGGTCGCGGTAGCGCACCAGAACGGATCGCGCAGATACGGCCACATCGAGCTGTTACGGATCGCGTCGAACTGCGCCAGCCCGTAATAGACCAGGAACAGCTGAACCAGCAACGGCGTGCCGCGGAAAAAGAAGATGTAGCCGTAGGGGAATGCCCGCACGTACCAGAGTCGCGACGAGCGCGCGATGCCCAGTGGAATTGCCAGCAGCAAACCGGCGATCACGGCGATGGCCACCAGTTCCAGGGTCAGCGTCGCGCCCTGAGCCAGTTTCGGCAGCCACTTGATGATGACTTCCCAGTTCATTGGGTGCTCCTCGCGAAGCCGCGAGCGGCGCGTTTTTCCATGAAGTACATGCCGGTCATGGCGAGAATCGTCAGGCCCAGGTACATGAACGCAGCCACCATATAAAAGGTGAACGGCTGCTTGGACACGGTCACGCCGATTTGTGCATGGCGCATGATTTCTTCCAGGCCGATGACCGATACCAGTGCGGTGTCTTTCATCAGGATCATGAACAGGTTGCCCAGCCCGGGCAGGGCGATGCGCCACATCTGCGGCATGATCAGTTTGGTGAAGATACGGAATTTCGACAGACCCAACGCCACACCCGCTTCGCGGTGACCTTTGGGGATGGCCAAAATTGCACCACGGAACACTTCCGTGGCGTAGGCGCCGAAGCACAGTCCCAGTGCAATTACGCCGGCGGCGAAAGCATTGAGTTCGAGGTCGGGGTTGCCGAAGAACTCGCCCAGGGCACGCATCAAGTTGACCGTGCCGAAGTAGATCAACAGCACCCAAAGCAATTCAGGGATGCCGCGAACCAGTGTCGAATAAGTGCCGCCAAGCCATTGCAGCGGCTTGTACGGGGAAGTCTTGGCCAAGGCGCCGAGCAAACCGAGCACCAGCCCCAGGCACAAGGCCGAGAGTGCCAGTTTCACAGTCATCAGCGCGCCAGCGGCGAGCGCCGGGCCGAATCCGTAGAGATCGATAGTCATGGATTTCTTTTCAAATCGCGGCAGGCAATGCCAGGGACTGGCGCCGTCAAGTAACGGCGCCAGCCAGGCAGGTCAGAATCAATAGATGCTGAACGGGAAGTACTTGTCGTTGATCTTTTTGTAGGTGCCATCAGCGACGATTTCTTTCAGTGCGGTGTTCAGCTTCGTACGAATCTCATCGCCTTTACGTACAGCGATACCGATCTTGTCGCTTTCTTCCACCGGGTCGCCTTTGAACTCATAAGAACGGCCGGCGTCGCTTTTCAGCCACTCGTAGTTGACGTACTTGTCCGCCAGGATGCCGTCCAGACGACCGGAGGTCAGGTCGAGGTAGGCGTTTTCCTGGGTGTCGTAGAGTTTGACTTCAACGCCTTCCATGTTGTCTTCCAGCCAGGTGCCAGCGAGGGTCGCACGTTGTGCACCGATCACTTTGCCTTGCAGGGAGTCCTTGTCGGTTTTGAAATCGACGTTTTTCGGCGCGATGAATTGCAGCTTGTTGGAGTAGTAAGGGTCGGTGAAGTCCACCGCTTGCTTGCGTTCGTCGGTGATCGACATCGAGGAGATCAGGAAATCGAATTTCTTGGCGTTCAGGGCCGGAATGATGCCGTCCCAGTCGGACGTAACCACGGTGCATTCGACTTTCATCTTGGCGCACAGGGCGTCGCCGATTTCTTTGTCGAAGCCGACGACATTGCCACTGGCATCTTTGTTGTTGAACGGCGGGTAGGCCGCTTCGATGCCCATCTTCAAGGTCTCGGCGGCGGCACCGGCGCTGAAGGCCAGGGTGACGGCAGCCGCCAAGAAGATTTTTTTGTAGTTCTGCATGTGGGTAGCTCCGTTAGCGGTTGCTGGACATGAATTGTTTGCAGCGCGCCGAAAGCGGGTTTTCGAACACCTGCTGTGGCGATCCTTGCTCTTCTACCAGGCCCTGGTGGAGGAACACCACCTCGCTGGACACCTGACGGGCGAAGCCCATTTCGTGGGTGACCAGCAGCATGGTGCGGCCTTCTTCGGCCAATGCGCGGATGACATTAAGTACTTCCTGGACCATTTCCGGGTCAAGGGCGGAGGTGGGCTCGTCGAACAGGATCACCTTGGGCTGCATCGCCAGCGTGCGGGCGATGGCCGCGCGTTGTTGCTGGCCACCGGAGAGTTGCGCAGGGTAGGCGTGGCGCTTGTCAGCAATGCCGACCTTGGCCAGCAAGGCTTCGGCGACTTCGATGGCTTCGGCTTTGCTCTGACCGAGTACGCGGCGCGGCGCTTCGATGATGTTGTCGAGCACGCTCATGTGCGGCCAGAGATTAAAGTTTTGAAACACAAAACCGATCTCACTGCGCAGGCGATTGATCTGCTTGCCATCGGCTGCGACCAGTTCGCCGTTCTTGGCGGCTTTGAGCTTGAGTTCTTCGCCGGCCACCAGGATTTGGCCCTGATGCGGGTTTTCCAGCAGGTTGATGCAACGAAGGAAGGTGGACTTGCCGGAACCGGAGGAACCCAGGATCGAGATCACGTCGCCGTCGCGGGCGGTCAGCGAGATGCCTTTGAGCACCTCAAGCTGTCCGTAGCGTTTGTGCAAGTTGCGGATTTCAAGCGCGGGCGTGGCCTCAGCCATGTGCGTTCCTCATAAGTATTTCGCTCCTGCTGTTGGCGGCCTTCCTGGCGAGGCGGCCAAGCTAGCATAGCGTCTGAATGGCAGCCAACAGCGCTACGGGCGGTAAACGGGTTGCCTGTGGCAGGTTGTCGCATCGGCACAGCAGACTGTCGCGCTGCTATCAACCGAACAGCCGTTTGAACCCTGCCTGTCGATAAAAAGGCTGGGGCTGTTCCAAAAAAGGGCGCGATGTTGCCAGCTTTGGCGGGGGGTTGGAAGCGCTAACCGGCCAAACGTTCCTGATCTGCACTTTTATTGTGCGTCGGGCATTTTCCGGGTGTGTTTCCGGTGCGCGAATTCGTTCTCAAAGTGAGTCGCAGGGTAACGCTCTGGCAAAGTGCCATTAATTTCAATGGGTTGCGATGACTGTCCGGTCTGGATGAGATCGCCGTGGTAGACGGCTTTGAAACATTTTGGCGCAATTATTGCGTACAGAATCCAGAACGCCCCGTTGGTTTCTTTTTACGAGAAAGAAATTCAGGCGGGATGCACGCATTCGCTTTTCCTTACAAAGGTAGTTTCAATGAGCAGTACCCCAAGCTCCAATGGCCTCGAACAGGGGCTCAAACCGCGTCATGTGACCATGCTGTCGATTGCCGGGGTAATCGGCGCCGGCTTGTTCGTAGGCTCGGGTCACGCCATCGCAGCCGCAGGCCCGGCCGTGCTGTTGGCCTACGCCGCCGCCGGTATGCTGGTGGTGCTGGTGATGCGCATGCTCGGCGAAATGGCTGTGGCTTCGCCGGACACAGGCTCCTTCTCGACGTATGCAGATCGCGCGATCGGTCACTGGGCCGGTTTCACCATCGGCTGGCTCTACTGGTGGTTCTGGGTGTTGGTGATTCCGCTGGAAGCCAACGCCGCCGCGACCATCCTGCACGCCTGGTTCCCGAATGTGGCGATCTGGGCCTTCACGTTGATCATCACTTTGCTGCTGACGGTGACAAACCTGTTCAGCGTGAAGAACTACGGTGAATTCGAATTCTGGTTCGCCCTGGTCAAAGTCGTGGCGATCATCGGTTTCATTGGCCTCGGCATTCTGGCGATCTTCGGCTTCCTGCCGAACAGCCAGGTCAGCGGCGTTTCGCATCTGTTCGACACCCAAGGCTTCCTGCCAAACGGCATGGGCGCAGTGCTGGGCGCGATCCTGACCACCATGTTTTCCTTCATGGGCACTGAGATCGTGACCATTGCGGCCGCGGAATCGAAGAACCCTGGCCAGCAAATCTCCAAGGCCACCAACTCGGTGATCTGGCGGATTGGCTTGTTCTACCTCGTGTCGATCTTCATTGTTGTGGCCCTGGTGCCATGGAACGACCCGATTCTGGCCAGCGTCGGTTCCTACCAGACTGTACTGGAACGCATGGGCATCCCGAATGCCAAGCTGATCGTCGACATCGTGGTGCTGGTTGCTGTGACCAGCTGCCTCAACTCGGCGCTCTACACTGCATCGCGCATGATGTTCTCCCTGGGCAAGCGCGGTGATGCACCGGCCGTTTCCCAGCGCACCAACAAGAGCGGCACGCCGTACTGGGCCGTCATGTTGTCCACCGGTGCTGCGTTCATCGCGGTTTTCGCCAACTACGTGGCCCCGGCCGCCGTGTTCGAGTTCCTGCTGGCCAGCTCCGGCGCTATCGCGCTGCTGGTGTACTTGGTGATCGCGATTTCGCAACTGCGTATGCGCAAGCAGCGTATGGCACGTGGCGAGAAAATCGCTTTTAGCATGTGGCTGTTCCCGGCCCTGACCTACGCGGTGATCATATTCATCGTTGCGGCCCTGACCATCATGCTTTTCCAGGAAGCGCATCGCGTGGAGATCCTCGCGACCGGTCTGCTGAGTTTGCTGGTGGTGGCTGCCGGTTTGTTTGTGGCTCGCCGTCGCAAGCTGCAGAAGATGGGTGCGGTGGTGCTGAGCTGATTCGTACCGCATAACGCAAAACGGCCGCTGTCAGTGATGACAAGCGGCCGTTTTTGTTTCTGAAGCGATTGTTTACTCAGCCTTTTCTTCCAGCGCATCCAGCGACTCGCGATAGCTGTCGAGCGCCGTGCCAAAGTCGGTGATGAACTGCGGATCTGTCAGCCAGGCCTGGGCGGTGTCGCGGTCCATGCCGTCGGCCCACATGCGGTAGTCGATCAGCATGTCGGCGGCCAGGTGAGTGGCGGCCATGGCTTCGTTGTCGGCGTTTTCCATGTCCAGCAGTTCTGGATGGTCGCTGATGATGTCGGCGAGGTTCGACAGCAGGGACAGCAGCATATCGTTACGGCTGGTGGCTTCTGCGTCGCGCATTTTGCTGAACATCGCCAGGGTGTATTCCGGGATCGGCTCACCGATTTCCCCCAGATCATCGTCCAGTGCGGCGGGTTTTCTGCCGTGAATATTGATTTGCTTGGCTTTGATCTTGGCGCGTTTGGCGCGTTTCTGTTGCTTGTTCAGGGAGGCCATGGGAACTCAGTTCGGTTTCTGTTGGTTTTGGGCCGCGATAGCTTCGGAAGCTGCCACGTAATCAATCTGGAAGGCCGGGGATTCGATCCAGGCCAGGGCACTGGCTTCGTCCGCTTCGGTGGACCATTGGCGGTATTCGATCAGCGCAGCGATGATGAAGTCTGTCGCTGTTTCTTCGCCTTCCTGCTCCAGCACCAACGCGAGCAGCGGGTGTTCAAGAAAGGCCGCGCACATAGCTTGTTGGCTGATCTTTTGCGCGTCGATCATCTCTTTGAACAGCTCGGTCAAATCCACCGATTCGAAGTCGATACGATCATCGTTCGGGTCCAGCTCGACCGGCGCGGCGGCCCGTTGGGTGCGGTTCTGCTTGGCCTTGGCTTTGGCGCGTGTGGCGCGTTTGTTCTGCTTGTTGGCGGATGCCATGGGCGTCGTTCCGTATTCCGTTGAGTGGGCGCATCAGTCAGTTGCGTGGCACTAGCCGCCCGGGTGTGTTGGGGGTCAGTTCGCCGGTCTGCAGCCAGGACAGTGCAATGGGCCATAGTGTGGCTTGGTATGCGCTACGAAAAAAGGCGAAATGTCCGACTTCTTTTTCGCCGATGTCTTCGGGGGCGATTCGCAAGTGGGCGTTCGTGCTGTTGGTGAAGTAACCGAGCAGCCGTTCGATGGCCGGAATCGTGCCGTAAGGATCGTCGCTGAGGCTGATGGCCAGGTTTTGTGCGGTGACGGATGAGAAGGGCAGTCGCCCGGTTTTTGCGTGAAGGACGCGACCGCTGGGGCGTTTCTCGTAGTGCGCGGTGGGCATGCTCCAGTCGCGAACCACGCCGGCGGGGGTGTCCTCTAGCCAGCCGAGACGTTTGCCGGGGAAGTAGCCGCAAAGCAATGTCATCAACGGCATCACCAGATGCCACTTGCCGAACATCCGCCAGCGATGGGCGGGCGCGTAATCGCGCCAGTAAGCGAATTGCGCACCGACGGTCACCAGACGTCGAATTATATGCCCGGAAGCTCCCAGGCCCGCTGCACAGCCTCCAAAGCTGTGACCGACGACGTCGATGGGTTGCCCGGGAAATTCACGTTGAGCGCGCTTGAGCATCGCCTCAAAGTCCAGCGTGCCCCAATCTGACCATGAAGCCCGAAGCCCTTTCAGCGACGCCGGCCGTGATTCGCCGATGCCACGGTAGTCGTAAGTGATCACGTCGAAGCCGTTGGCGAACAGGTAATCGGCGAAGCGCGAGTAGTGGCGACAGCGGACTGAGGTGGCGGCGTTAATGATCACCACAGGACGGGTCGAGTCTTGATGCGCATGCCGCCAGGTGAAGCCGCCAAGGATGAAACCGTCGGCGGCGGGTTCCTTGAAAGAGTCACCAGGTGTGCCGGTGGGTAACGGCAATTCAAGTTGCGTCGGGGCCAGTGAGGGCATGTCCTGTAAATTCATCGGCTTTGAACCTTTGCGGTTAGCCAGTCACCATAGTCTTCACGCCGTTTATGAACAATCCACCCGTGCTTATCGGGGCTTTTGCTTGAGTAACCGCTCCTCAAGCACCGCCCACTCCCGATCCAGTTCTGTGCGAAGTTCCTCCTCGCTCGGCAGTACCAATCTGTATGTACTGGCGAACAGTTGTTCGTTGCCTTGCAGTACTGAATAGCGCACCACTGATTCATCTTTTTGCGCGCAGAGAATGAGGCCGACGGTGGGGCCATCCGCCGGTCCGCGCTTGAGGTCGTCGTAAATGCGCACGTACATGTCCATCTGGCCGACATCCTGGTGGGTCAGTACGCCGCGCTTGAGGTCGAAGATGACGAAGCACTTGAGCAGGTAGTTGTAGAACACCAGATCGATGTAGAAGTCTTTGCTTTCGGTACTGATGCGTTGCTGGCGAGCGATGAAGGCGAAGCCTTTGCCCAATTCGAGCAGGAAGCCCTGGAGTTGATTGATCAATGCTTGTTCAAGTTCACTTTCCTGGATCAAGCCCGCATTGGGCAGGCCGAGAAACTCCAGTAGCACTGGGTCCCGGATGAAATCCCGAGGGCTGGCGTTCATTTGCTGGATGTTGGTGGCGGCTTCCTGTTTGACGGCAGCCCGGTCGCGGCTCGCCAGCAAGCGTTCGTAATAGAGGGTATTGATCTGGCGCTCGAGGGCGCGACTTGACCAGTTCTGCAGGGCTGATTCGTTCATGTACCAATGGCGAGCGTGGTCGTTATCGACGCGCAGCAGCCTGCGATAGTGGGTCCAGCTCAATTCGGAACGCACTGCGTTCCAAATTGGAAAGGTCTGATAAAAATCACGCATGTGTCGCAGATTGCGTTCGTCAAAGCCCTTTCCGAACTCTGCTGTAAGCCTTTTCGCCAGCGTCGACAGCAACTGCTTGCCATAACCCGCTCGCCGGGCCCCCTCCTGCTCGAACTCCACAATATGCCGCCCGATCTGCCAGCAGGTTTGCACCTGGACGGTATCGACCGCACGTAGCACCTTCTGCCGCGCCTGACGGATCAGTTCGCCAAGATTGCCAAGCAGTGAGGTGAGTTGTGGGTCTTGGGTGTTATCGGGCTTGAGTGCGCTCATGAGGTCTTCCGCTGCTGGATGAACAGGCAGAAGAGGATTGCAGGGGGAGGTTGGTCAGCGATGCCGGGCGCGGCTGGTAAACCGGAAGGAAAATCCGACTGGTTTTGCGGGATCACGCCGACGGCAATCCGCGCTTGAGGAATACAACGTGTAGTCCAATTCGCAGTGAGCCCAAGTACTAATCAATCTAAAACTTGGTGATTCAGCAGGAAATCTAACAGGAGTACAGATTGGGTTCTGCGGAGCCCGGGAGCCGCCACCATGAAGTACCTCCATTCACTCCTGTTGCCCATCGCCGCTGTCGGCGTATTGATGTTTCCCGTCATGCTGAGCGCTGCCAGCCTTGAACCCATCGACAACTCAGGCGTGCAAGTCCAGCCGCAACAGCAAGGCGGGATTAGTTACCTGTCCGGGGGGATTGGCGAGGATGAGTCGAAGGCCATTCAGCAAGCCACGGGCTACAACCTGCACATGACATTCTCTATCGGTGCGGAGAACAAATACGTTCCCGATGTGGATGTGGTCATTCAGAAAGAACCAGGGCAGACGGTGCTGACGCTGAGTCAGGCTGGCCCGCTGGTGTACGTTCAGCTACCTCCTGGCAAGTACACCGTTGTCGCGACCCGCAAAGGTGAGGCGCGACATGACACGACGGATGTCGGAAGCGGCACTGCTCGCAATCTGGTCTTCCATTGGAATGGTGACGAATAGCTAAGGATGGGCGAGAGAGAAGTGTCGCGAGCAAGGCAGAGAAAAAGCGCCTGATCAAATTGCAGTCATAAAAAAACCTGAATCTTGAGATTCAGGGTTTTCGGTATTTGGTTCCAGAGACGAAATCGAACCACCGGCACGGGGATTTGACAGCGCGCGACCTTCAAGTTGATAGCCCTCTAAAGTCTATAAAAAGTAATGCGCAGGGCGGGTCGGCTGCGATCAAAGTTGAAAGCAAGAACTGGTCGGCGCCGCACCGGTAATCATAACGAAGCTAATGAATTGAGGATCGCGACGCGCAAAGGATTGGTTTCTACGCTTAGCAGCTTGATGGCTAATGCGCAGCAGACAACGATCAGCATGGGTTTAATCAACCGTGGTCCGACCCGAACAGCAGCCCGTGCGCCCAGTTGAGCGCCGATAAAGGCCGCCAAAGCCATGGCTATGGCAATCGGCCAGATAATCACACCTTTGGTAATAAAGACCGACAGAGAACCCAGGTTGCATGAGGCGTTGGCAAGTTTGGTAAAACTCATGGCCCGCATCATGCCCAAGCCGCAAAGAAGTACAAACCCGACAATAAAGAAAGAGCCTACACCGGGGCCAAATATACCGTCGTAAAAGCCCAGGATCGGCGCCACGGTAAACGAAAAAAGCAGAATTCCGATTCTCTTGCGTCGATCTTCATTGGCCAGCTTTGGAGAGAGCGCAAAATAGATCGCCACCAGAATCAGCATAATAGGCACGCAAACTTCCAGATAGCGCTTATCAATAGAGCTGACCAGCAAGGCACCACTGGCGCCGCCAATAAATCCGCAGATAACCAGGAAACGGCCCTCGCGCCACTCGATCATTCCTTTGCGTGCAAAGGTTGCAGTGGCCGAAATAGTTGCCGACGCGGCCTGGAACTTGTTCGTTGCAATTGCACTGACCGGATCTAAGCCTGCCAGAAACAAAGCAGGCAAGGTGATCAAGCCGCCACCACCGGCAATCGCATCAAAAAAACCGGCGCAAAAAGCGACGAGCGCCAACATGCCAATGACATCCCAAGACATTACATTCCCTCTTTATCGTTATTGGCCAGTCATCAAATGACGGGTTGTTCAACGGCCTGAATACTTGAAAAATCAGCCCTGCAGCAGTAACGGGTCCTCTGAAATAACGAGAGGGGAAGAAAATTTTGAAAGTCCGAAAATGCGAACCAGGACTCGTCTGTTGTCTTTGATGACATCGTGACAGTGCAAAGCCCGGATGTTATTGATGGCCATGGCCGACTCCTGGGTCAGTGTGTATTCAACCGGGGTTGCCTCGCCCACACCCCGGCAAAGGGCGGTGTAAGCCGTTTTGACAAAGGTCGAGACGTTGTCATTGACCGAAAAGCGATACGAGTTAAAGCGGGCTGCGAACCCGACCTTGTCGTCGAACTCCAGAATCGAAACGTTGCGGCCATCTTCCCCTTTGCCACTGACAAAGGAGTCACTACGAGTGAACTGGAAGTTATCCGTGGTCAGTGCGAGGCAGTTGGTGACGCCAATTTTTTCGAGTATGGGAGGTAGTGGAATGATCCGAGTAGGTTCCAGGCTCGGGTTCCACAAGGCGGAAAGTATGAGCGACGACGGAGAGGGCGAGTGCCCGTCTTTCGCGTTCACGGCGCACCAGTAAGGCGCCTCGGTGTGCGGGCCAAGCGCGAGGCCGGAATGGGAACTCAGTTCGTTGATTTCCGTCTCGGCATTGATTTTGATGAGCCCGCCACCCTTGAAGTTGGCCACCAATCGAACCAGTTTTCCTTCGTTGTCCATGTCATAGGCAAAGGCACTGTTATCCACCAGTTTCAACAAGATCTGATTACGTGCGGCCAGGCAAAGGACGTCGTATCGATTTTCCAGGGATGTCAGGTCAGGCAGTTCATTTGGAGGGCTGACATCGGTGATTTTTTGCAGGCCTTCAAAGATCAACACGGAAACAAGGCCATCGGAGTAGGCACCCAGCAGTTCACATTGGTCTTTCGAAAACGAGGACTTTAATTCGGTGGTTGCCAGAGAGGCTTTGGACTTGGCTCCTGATGCCTGTGGCCCGCCGATGGCGGCCAGTTCTTCGGCGAATTTGTGAAGCAATGTTGACTGCCGAGTATCAAAGCTGAAAGTCCTGATTTCTTGTTCAGTAAGCTCAGCGGTTTCGACGTCCGGTTTAATAGCGTCAATCATTGTCTACATCCCTGTTGTGTATCTGCTCCCGGTTATGCGGCAGCTCCTGTTCCGATTCTGCCCAATCCGATGATCAGCGTATGTCATCCATTTCCGCTAAAGCATACGGAGCGTTCCGACAGGCCCGAGAGACTATCAAGAAGGGCCGATCACCAATGCCTGTAACGGCTTGTCGGGACTCGGCCTCGGCAAGCGTTACAGGCGCGTGCTGGCGTCGACAGGGGGTGGGGAATTGATGCTTCGTCCGGCGCTTCGATAGTGGCTGGAACAGTGCCTCATCAAATCCCAGACATAAAAAAACCCTGAATCTTGCGATTCAGGGTTTTCGGTATTTGGTGCCCAGAGACGGAATCGAACCGCCGACACGGGGATTTTCAATCCCCTGCTCTACCGACTGAGCTATCTGGGCAACGGGGCGCATTAAACTGGTTTTTCAGGGGGTCGTCAAGAAAGTTTTCAAAAAAATTTTAATTATTACCGTCGCTTACGTTCCGACCCTCGAAAAAGCGGGATTATTCAGCCGGCGGAACGTAGCCGTCAGCCTTGGCGTATTCCTCGCCGGAAAAGAACTTGTCCATCTCGCCCTGAAGATATTTGCGGTCTTCGGCGTTCATCATGTTCAGGCGTTTTTCGTTGATCAGCAGGGTCTGGTGCTTTTGCCAGTCTGCCCAGGCTTTGGCCGAGACGTGGTCAAAAATGTCCTGACCTTTTGCGCCTGGAAATGGAGCGCGCTCCAGGGCGGGCAATTCTTCTTTGTACTTGCGGCACATGATGGTGCGGGTCATGACGACTCTCCTGCGTTCAATACGGCGGCCGCGCGTTCGAGCAAGGTTTTGACCGGGGCGGCAAGGCCCAGGCGCGGCGGGGTGGCGAGGTTATACCAGAGCCAGTCGGCCTCGGCCACGTGATGGCCGGCCTCCTGGACCTGAACCAGCCAGGGTTCGATGGACAACTGAAAATGACTGAAGGTGTGTACCAGGCTCGGCAGCGCCTGTTGGCTGCCAAGCTCCAGCGAATGCTGCGAAGCCAGATGTTGCAGGTCGTCGAGGTCGTCGAGTTCCGGCAGGCTCCATAAACCACCCCACAAGCCCGTGGAAGGGCGACGGTAAAGCAGAATCGCGCCTTCGCCGTTGGTGAGCATCGGCATCAGCGTGCGCTTCTGTGGCACGGCTTTGCGCGGCTTGGGGATCGGGTAGCGCGTCTCCAGGCCAAGCATGTGCGCTTCGCAGCCCTTTTCGAGCGGGCAGAGCAGGCAGCTCGGCTTGCTGCGGGTGCAAAGTGTGGCGCCCAGATCCATCATCGCCTGGGTGTAGGCGTTGACCCGATCATGCGGTGTAAAGCGCTCAGCGTTCGCCCACAGCTGTTTGGCGACCTTTGGCTCGCCCGGATAACCCTCTTGCGCGGTAAAGCGCGCCAGCACCCGTTTGACGTTGCCGTCGAGGATCGGCGCCCGCAGGCCCATGCTCAGGCTGGCGATGGCGCCCGCCGTGGACAGGCCGATGCCCGGTAGATCCGTGAGTTTTTCCACATCGCGGGGAAACTCGCCACCGTACTGCTCGACGACAATCTTCGCGGTCTTCTGCAAATTGCGCGCACGGGTGTAGTAACCGAGGCCGGTCCACAGGTGCAGAACTTCGTCTTCCGGCGCGGCGGCCAGGGCTTCGACCGTCGGCAACGAGGCCATGAAGCGGTCGAAGTAGTTCAGCACGGTGCTGACCTGGGTCTGCTGCAACATGATTTCCGAGACCCACACCCGATAGGGGGTGATGCCTTGTTGCCAGGGCAAGTCGTGGCGGCCGTGGCGGTCGTACCAGTCCAGCACCGCCGATGAAAACTGCTCGGCTCTCATCGCTTGAACAGCCCCTTCAACGCGTTTTTCAGTTCAGGGCTGACCTTGTCGCCAAGCTTCTCGTCGATTTTTTCGCTGATCCGTTCGCCGGCCAGTTTGCTCGCGACCTCGCCCATGCGTTCGTTATCGAGGCGGCAAGCCTTGGCGCCCAGTTCCAGCGGACCACGGCAGCGCAGCGGCCACTCGATGCCGACGAACTTCTCGCCGACCTGGCAGGCAGGGTCCGGCATGTCGCTCTTGTCGCCTTCGACGATAACGCCCACGCGATAGTCCATGCCCAACACCCGAAAATCGACATCGCCGTCGCCGTTGACGGTCATGCCCGGGATGCGCACTTTCAGGTCCGGGTTGCTGGCCACGCCGTTACGGAAGGTCAGGTTGCCCTTGAGCTCCTGGAACGGTGTGTCCTTGCCCCGAGGCTCGCCGCTGAGGGATTTACGGTTCAGGGTGGCGATGCCTTTGCACAGCTGTTGTTCGAGGTTGGCATTGAGCAGCACGCCGTTGTTGATGACGAAACTGGCGTTGCCGTTGAGGGTTTCGATCAGCGCTTTCTGGCTGTTGCCGTTGCCGGTCAGGTTGCTGTTGAGCGTCACCAGACCTTTGACCGGTGGATTTTTACCTTGGCTTTCAAGGATTTTTTCCACCGGCACTTTGCTGATGCTCGTCTGCATGTTCAGCGCTGGCACCTGTTGGCGCACGTCGAGCGTACCTTTGGCGTCGAAGTTGCCGTCGTACAGGTCGCCGCGAAGGCTTTCCAGTGTCAGCAGACCGCCTTGGCCTGTGGCTTTGAGCGCAGCGTTCTGGATCGGCAATTTATCGAGGGTCAGCTGGCCGAAGGTCAGGTCAGCGTCTACGTCGAGTTTGCTCAGGCGTTCCACCGGCAGCAGGCGCTCGTTGCTCCACGCGTCTTTGGTCGGTGCTTGCGGTAGCGGCGTGCTGCCCGGACCAGCCAAGGCATCGGCTTCGGTGCTGGCCACTTCGGCCTGACGCACCTGCGTCGCGCTACTGGCTTCGGCGGATTTTGGCGGCAGGTAACGGTCGACGTTGAAGGTGTCGGCCTTGAGGGTCGCCCGCAGCGATTGTTTGGCGAAGTCCTCGACGGCGATGCGGCCACTGAAGGTGCTGTCATCGACTTTCAGGTTGATGTTGTCGAGCACCACGCTGGTCGGCGTGCCAGCCAGACGGCTGACTAACTCGACTTTGCTCAGGCTACCGTCAGCCATCGCCGGAAGCTTCTGGCCGATGCTGTCGACGAATTTCGCCAGATCGAACTGGGCGATCGACAGGCCGCCGCTGATTTGCGGGGTTTTGTCGAGGTCGTTGACCTTCAGTTCACCCAATGCGCGCAGTTGGTTGGCAGAGATCTTGATGCCAGTCCATTCGGCGACGTTCGCGGCTTTATCGAGCAGTAACTGGCCCTGGGCGGCGAAGGTTATGGTTTTGCCTTGCAGCGGATCGCCAGCCACTTCGCCAGAGAGTTTCATGTCTTCGAGTTTGTAGCGCTGCAGTGCGCGCTCGAAACGCAGTTCGCCGTTGAGCTCGGTACGGACACGCAAGACCGGCTGGTTGGTGCCCAGGAACGCGGTGAGCTTGACCGGGATGTTCGTGGAGTCATGCACCGGGCCGGTACTCAGCTGGATGCTTTCGGCGCTGAATTGCTTGCCGGTTTTTTCGTCGCTGTATTCAACGCGGGCGTTGTTGACGGTCAGGCTGTCGATGTCCAGGCGAATCGGCTGCGCCGGTTTTTCCGCTTGGGCGGTGGTCTCGGTCGCTGGTTCGCCAGTGGTCGCGGGCGGAGTGGCCGGCGCCGGTACCTTGCCGATGTCTTGCCAGTTGCCGTGACCGTCCTTGTCGCGGGTCAGGCGCAGGTTCAGGCCTTCGACGCGCACATCGCTCATCTGCACTTCACGGCGCAGCAGCGGCAGCACACGGACCGACAAGCCAAGCATCTGCAAGTCAGCGAACGGCTCGGTGGGTTTGGCCAGGGTCGCGACGCTGGCTTCGTGCAATTCCAGGCCCAGCCACGGGAACAGGCTCCAACCGATATCGCCATTGAGCGTCAGCTCGATGTGGGCCTTGTCGCGGGCTATCTGGCGAATCTCGTCTTTATAGTCGTTGGGATCAAAGAGGTGGGTCAGGGCAAAGCCCAGCGCCACAATGATCAGCAACAGCCCGAGAAGTACCAGACCCAGGATTTTGCCGAACGCTTTCATGGGCGAGTCCTTGTAGTTAGTCGAATTCGAAATTTAGCCGGGGAGTATAGCGCTCCGCAGCGGACGACCGGTCAGCGATCACGTCGGCAATACATCCAGCGGTATTTTCAGTTTGGCCGCCAGCGCTTGCGCCTCCAGATGCCCGGCAGGCGCCAGCAAGCGCAATGTCGCGCCCGATTGCGACGCCATTTTCTGCGCTTCATTCACCAGGCGCTCGGCCACGCCACGACGACGGGTGATTTTTCGTACACATAGTTGGGACAGACGCCAGGCATCCGAGTGCCGTTGCAGGCGTGCCGCGCCCAAAAGCCTATCGTTGAAGCGGCCGGCGATCAGCGAACCGTCCAGCAGGCAGCTTTCGATCAACTGCAAATCTCCGGCAAACGGGGCAAACAGCCAGTCCGGCGCATCGCGGTAGATCTTCTGCAGATCTTGCTGATCCTGATAAGTGGCTTCGTTTAGCGGCTCGACAATGATCGGCATGAGGGCTCCTTCAGGTACGAGAACTGATGACATACAAAAGGTGATGTCACTTTGATTTTTCTGTCACGTACAGATGGTAACCTTTGCCGGTTCGTCCGTCCTTCTGCGACGTGATATCGCACCAAAATGGAGCTTCACCTCAAAAACAGTCATGCGTGCGCATAAAGGCTGGGGGTGAGGAGCGCTGACGAACCATTCTAATAATTGGGGGATACACAATGACCACGAGCATCACGGCGGACGGCCTCAAAGCCGACCAGCCCGCGTTCCTGTCCAAGGAACGCATCATCGCCAAGCCCGGTTTCAACCGTTGGCTGGTACCACCGGCCGCTCTGGCCATCCACCTGTGCATCGGCATGGCCTACGGCTTTTCGGTGTTCTGGTTGCCACTGTCCAAAGCCTTGGGCGTGACCAAGGCAGTGGCCTGCGCGCCGGACATGAGCTTCATCTCGCAAGTCTTCTCGTCCCAATGTGACTGGCCGATCTCGATGCTCGGCTGGATCTACACCCTGTTCTTCATCTTCCTCGGTTGCTCGGCCGCCATCTGGGGCGGCTGGCTGGAACACGCCGGGCCACGCAAAGCTGGCGTTGTATCGGCACTGTGTTGGTGTGGCGGTCTGCTGATTTCAGCGCTGGGGGTCTATACCCACCAGATATGGCTGATGTGGATCGGCTCCGGGGTCATTGGCGGTATCGGCCTGGGCCTGGGTTACATCTCGCCGGTCTCGACCTTGATCAAGTGGTTCCCGGACAAGCGCGGCATGGCGACCGGCATGGCGATCATGGGCTTCGGTGGTGGCGCGATGGTTGGTGCTCCGCTGGCCGCAGCCTTGATGGGCCACTTCGCTTCGCCAACCAGCGTCGGCGTATGGCAGAGCTTCCTGGTGATGGCCGCGATCTACTTCGTGTTCATGATCGGTGGCGCACTGTCCTACCGCGTTCCGCCAACCGGCTGGAAGCCTGAAGGCTGGACGGCTCCGGCGAAGAAAGCTTCCAACGCGATGATCACCCACCGTCACGTCCACGTGAACGTGGCGTGGAAAACCCCGCAATTCCGTCTGGTGTGGCTGGTGCTGTGCCTGAACGTTTCGGCGGGTATCGGCATCCTCGGCATGGCTTCGCCGCTGTTGCAGGAAGTATTCGCCGGTAAATTGCTGGGCACTGACCAGACGTTTGGTCAACTGGACGCTGGGCAACTGGCCTCGATCGCTGCGATTGCTGCCGGATTTACTGGTTTGCTGAGTCTGTTCAACATCGGTGGCCGGTTCTTCTGGGCCTCGTTCTCGGATTACCTGGGCCGCAAAAACACCTATTTCGTGTTCTTCGCCCTCGGTTTCGCGCTGTACGCGTTGATCCCGAACCTCGGTCACCTGGGCAACGTTGCGCTGTTCGTAGCGGCCTTCTGCATCATCCTGTCGATGTACGGCGGTGGTTTTGCGACTGTCCCTGCGTATCTCGCGGACCTGTTCGGTACGCAAATGGTCGGCGCGATCCACGGTCGTCTGCTGACTGCCTGGGCGGCGGCGGGTGTGTTGGGTCCGGTGTTGGTGAACTACCTGCGTGAGTATCAGTTGAGCATCGGCGTTGAACGCGCCGCGGCTTACGACATCACCCTGTACATCCTTGCGGGCCTGCTGGTGCTGGGTTTCATCTGCAACCTGCTGGTGCGTCCGGTGGCTGACAAGTACTTCATGACCGACGCTGAGCTGGCTGCCGAACAGGCGCTGGGCCACGACAAAGGTGCTGACAGCAGCACCGTATTGGAGTGGAAAGCGGATGCGGGCACCAAGCCTTTGGCGGTGGCTGCGTGGCTGGTGGTAGGGATTCCGTTGGCGTGGGGTGTTTGGGTGACCCTGCAGAAAACCGCAGTACTGTTCCACTAACGCAAAACCCCTGTGGGAGCGGGCTTGCTCGCGAAAGCGGTGTGTCAGTCGACATTGATGTTGGCTGACACACCGCTTTCGCGAGCAAGCCCGCTCCCACATTTGATCTCCTCAAGGTACAGAATCTGGGTTTGCTGGCTTGTACTGACATGTCTATCCCCGACAACACGGGATTCACTCCGTCAGTGAAATCACCTCCCGTGTTTCTGTTTGGCGCCCGCGCCCCTATAATGGATGCCTTTTTCGCCCAATGATTTTGCGGAGCTGGTGATGGCCGAACGTAAGGCGTCAGTTGAGCGCGACACTCTGGAAACCCAGATCAAAGCCTCGATCAACCTGGATGGCACCGGAAAGGCCCGATTTGATATCGGTGTTCCTTTTCTTGAGCACATGCTGGACCAGATCGCCCGTCACGGGCTGATCGACCTGGATATTGTCAGCAAGGGCGACCTGCATATCGACGACCACCACACGGTGGAAGACGTCGGTATCACCCTGGGTCAGGCATTCACCAAAGCCATCGGCGACAAAAAAGGCATCCGTCGCTACGGCCATGCCTACGTGCCGCTCGATGAAGCGCTGTCGCGCGTGGTGATCGACTTCTCCGGCCGTCCTGGCCTGCAGATGCATGTTCCTTATACCCGCGCCACCGTCGGCGGTTTCGACGTTGACCTGTTCCAGGAATTCTTCCAGGGCTTCGTCAACCACGCCAACGTCAGCCTGCACATCGACAATCTGCGTGGGCACAACACCCACCACCAGATCGAGACCGTGTTCAAGGCTTTCGGCCGCGCACTGCGCATGGCCGTAGAGCTCGATGACCGCATGGCCGGTCAGATGCCGTCGACCAAAGGCGTTCTGTAATGCAGACGGTCGCGGTTATCGATTACGGCATGGGCAACCTGCACTCGGTGGCCAAGGCCCTCGAGCACGTCGGTGCCGGCAAGGTCTTGATCACCAGTGATGCCGACGTGATTCGCGAAGCCGACCGGGTGGTATTTCCCGGTGTCGGCGCGATTCGCGATTGCATGGCGGAGATCCGTCGCCTGGGCTTCGATTCGCTGGTGCGCGAAGTCAGCCAGGACCGCCCGTTCCTCGGCATCTGCGTCGGCATGCAAGCCTTGCTCGACAGCAGTGAAGAGAACGACGGCGTCGACTGCATCGGCCTGTTTCCGGGCGCGGTGAAGTTCTTTGGCAAAGACCTGCACGAAGATGGCGAACACCTGAAAGTCCCGCACATGGGCTGGAACGAAGTGAAGCAGACGGTCACACATCCGCTGTGGCACAACATTCCGGACCTGGCGCGTTTCTACTTCGTGCACAGCTACTACATCGCTGCCGGCAACCCGCGGCAAGTGGTGGGTGGCGGTCACTACGGTGTCGATTTCGCCGCGGCGCTGGCCGATGGCTCGCGTTTCGCCGTGCAGTTCCACCCGGAGAAGAGCCATACCCATGGCCTGCAATTGCTGCAGAACTTCGCCGCGTGGGATGGTCGCTGGTAAATGGCCGTCAAGAAATCCAAACCGCCGATCCTGACCCTCACTCCTGAACAGGAGAACGAGGCCAATCACAAGATCAAGCGCTTTATGGAAGATCGTTTCGAACTGGACCTGGGTTCGTTCGAAGCGGCTGAAATCCTTGAGCTGTTTACCCGTGAAATTGCGCCGCACTATTACAACAGGGCGATTTTCGATGTGCAGACGCACCTCAAAGAGAGGTTCGAAAGCATCGAAAGCGACTTGTGGGCGCTCGAGAAAAACTGATTTCCGAGCGAAGCTGAACACTCGAATTTGAAGGTTTGCCAGATGCTGATTATTCCCGCTATCGATCTCAAGGACGGTGCCTGTGTTCGTCTGCGCCAGGGCCGCATGGAAGATTCCACGGTGTTCTCGGATGATCCGGTGAGCATGGCTGCCAAGTGGGTGGAGGGCGGTTGCCGTCGTCTGCATCTGGTCGACCTGAACGGCGCCTTCGAAGGCCAGCCGGTCAACGGCGAAGTGGTCACCGCCATCGCCAAGCGCTACCCGAACCTTCCGATCCAGATCGGCGGCGGTATCCGCTCTCTGGAAACCATCGAACACTACGTGAAAGCGGGCGTGAGCTACGTGATCATCGGCACCAAAGCCGTGAAAGATCCGGCTTTCGTTGCTGAAGCTTGCCGCGCGTTCCCGGGCAAAGTGATCGTCGGTCTGGATGCTAAAGACGGTTTTGTCGCCACTGACGGCTGGGCTGAAATCAGCACCATTCAGGTGATCGACCTGGCCAAGCAATTCGAAGCCGACGGCGTGTCCGCGATCGTTTATACCGACATCGCCAAAGACGGCATGATGCAGGGCTGCAACGTACCGTTCACCGCTGCGCTGGCCGCTGCGACGAAGATTCCGGTCATCGCTTCGGGCGGTATCCACAATCTGGGTGACATCAAGTCGCTGCTCGACGCCAGGGCGCCAGGCATCATCGGCGCCATCACTGGCCGGGCGATCTACGAAGGCACTCTCGATGTCGCTGAAGCGCAAGCTTTCTGCGATTCGTACAAAGGCTGAGGACTGACCATGGCGCTGGCCAAACGCATCATCCCTTGCCTGGACGTGGATAACGGCCGGGTGGTCAAGGGCGTCAAGTTCGAGAACATCCGCGATGCTGGTGACCCGGTGGAAATCGCCCGTCGCTACGACGAGCAGGGTGCCGACGAGATTACTTTTCTCGACATCACCGCCAGCGTCGATGGCCGCGACACCACGCTGCATACCGTCGAGCGTATGGCCAGCCAGGTGTTCATCCCGCTGACCGTGGGTGGCGGTGTGCGTACCGTGCAGGACATTCGCAATCTGCTGAATGCTGGCGCGGACAAGGTTTCGATCAACACTGCTGCGGTATTCAATCCTGAGTTTGTTGGTGAAGCGGCTCAGCATTTCGGTTCGCAGTGCATCGTCGTTGCCATCGACGCGAAGAAGGTTTCACTGCCGGGCGAAACCCCGCGCTGGGAAATCTTCACTCACGGCGGTCGCAAGCCTACCGGTCTCGACGCCGTTGAATGGGCGAAGAAGATGGAAGGCCTCGGTGCCGGTGAAATCCTGCTGACCAGCATGGACCAGGACGGCATGAAAAACGGCTTCGACCTGGGCGTCACCCGCGCCATCAGCGATGCGCTGGGGATTCCGGTAATCGCGTCCGGCGGCGTCGGCAACCTGCAGCATTTGGCCGACGGCATTATCGAAGGCCACGCCAGCGCCGTATTGGCGGCGAGTATTTTCCACTTCGGCGAATACACCGTGCAGGAAGCCAAGGCCTACATGGCTCATCGCGGCATCGTGATGCGCTAAACAAACCGATACAGGCCAGTGGACATCATGGCGGGCTCAGGGCACTCTTGGGTACGCCATGGATTTCGGTAGCCAGACATGCTTAGACGCCTTCTTCTTGCCCTCGCCGGTGCTTCTCTATTGCTCGTCAATGGGGCACATGCCGCAGAAAATCCCGACACCGGCCTGGTGTTGCTGACTGAAAATTTCCCCCCCTACAACATGGCGAAGAACGGCAAGAACTTCGCTCAGGACGAGAACATCAATGGCATCGCGGTGGACATCGTCCGCGAGATGTTTAAACGCGCCGAAGTCACCTACAGCCTGACGCTGCGTTTCCCTTGGGAGCGAATCTACAAACTCGCCCTGGAGAAGCCCGGTTACGGCGTATTTGTGATGGCGCGGTTGCCGGACCGCGAGAACCTGTTCAAGTGGGTTGGCCCGATCGGGCCGGATGACTGGATCATGCTGGCCAAGGCCGATAGCAAGATCAGCCTGGAGTCGTTGGAGCAGGCGCGCAAATACAAGATTGGTGCGTATAAAGGCGATGCGATTGCCGAGACGTTGGCCAAGCAGGGATTGAAGCCGATAGTCGTGCTGCGGGATCAGGACAACGCGAAGAAGCTGGTCAATGGCCAGATTGATCTGTGGGCCACGGGTGATCCGGCCGGACGTTACCTGGCTCGCCAGGACGGTGTGACCGGGCTCAAGACCGTGCTGCGATTTAACAGCGCCGAGTTGTACCTGGCATTGAACAAGGACGTGCCGGATGACGTCGTCGCCAAGCTTCAGGCAGCGCTGGATCAGCTGCGCAAGGAAGGCGTGGTGGACGACATCATGGCGAAGTATCTGTAACCATCACTTCGATACAACCTGAGACGGAGCCGGCGTCGCGCTCAAGTACACGGCACTTGTAAACACGTTATTCAACATCGCCCTTGTCAGCTGCAGTTCCCCTGAGGCGACGCCGATAATGCACAGTGCATGTGCGCCGCTTTGTGGCCCGATTTCAGTATTGATGTAAGCATCTTCAGCGCTGATGGCGGCGCTGTAATTGTCGGAAACTTTGCAGTCCCTGGCGTTATGGACCGTTTTGTAGCGATAGAAGGGCGCCTCGAGGGAGAACCTGAAGTCCCACGTAGGCTATACGATCTGCTCATCCGCGTTTTGCGTTCTATGAACGTATGACTTGAGCTTCCAGGGCTCCGTGACAGTCAGCTCGACCGGCTCCAACGAACAGTTCGCCCCATCGCTGGTGAAGACACCGTCAATAAAGCAGTTGTGCAGAAAGTTGGCAGAGTAGCTGTAGTTGAAACGGGCGGCCTTGCAAGACGTCGAGTGCTCACAATCTGGCGGCGCTGGGGTATTGCGCGAGATCACGACTTTACTGACGATGCCGGTGATTTCATTGGTGCGGCGGTTCAGCATCGGGCTGCCGGAGCTGCCACCGTGAAGGTCGCAGTTGTTTTTCATGGCCAAAGGGAACACCCCGGGGTGATCGATGAACGTTCCGGCGGTTTGTTCAGCGCAGGCACTCAGTCGAAGCCCTTGTTCGGTAAAGCCGCCCGGCGCGCCAATGTTAAGCGCATCATGACTCTCGTTGGTTTGATGGGACGCCAGCTTGAGCGGGTTGACCCCGGCCTGTATCAGCGACGCCAATGTTGCGTCGACCTCCAGTACTGCAAGATCGGTCCCGACCAGACTGCTCCATCGGGCAGTCCGGATGGCGTATCGGCGCTTACGCTGTGGCATGTCATGAAAGTAGTGGAAGGTGACGTTGGCTTTAAAAGGCAGATTGGTCCGCGCCGAACCGTACTGAAACAACACGCAATGACCGCTGGTGAGCAGGTAAGCAGGGCCGGTGGCTCGGCCTTGCCTGTTTCGCGTATCCAGTAGAACGGCGCTGCAGGTCAAGCCCGATTGGAGATTGAGTCGTCCCACGCCGCTCCAGAGTTCATAAAGATGTTCGCTGTTTTGCAGTGCCCTTGACGGTGAGTCGTTGACGGCGCCTTCGCCCAGATCGCGGGCCTGCACTGCGGAAATAGCTAGCAGGCCAATCAGGCCTGCGAAGCAAAAGAAGCTAAGGTATTTCATGTCCATTCCTTGGTGATGAAATTCAGGGTGAGCGCTATCGTGGCACGCGGCTGTGTACCGGCAGGTATAAATAGTTATCGCGAAATGGAGTGGGCTGCGAGGAATTATCGGGCAGTCGGGAGGCGGTACTGGCCATCCTTGCCGTGCGCTGCCGTTGCACGATTGCCGCGCACGCTGATCATCTGTTTGATGTCGATCCAGTCAATACCCTGAGCTTTGAGTTTGGGTAATTCACGTTCAAGTACCGCTAATGTCTGCGGATACGGATGCCCGATCATCACCGCAGAACCCTGTTTGCGCGCCAGGCTGATAGCCGTCTGTAGCTGAGTAAAGATCGCGGCTTCAGTGGGCTCGTCATCCAGGAACACATCCCGCGAAACGCTCGCCAAACCGATCTTCTGCGCCTCGGCGGCCGCCACGGTTTGCGCACTGGTGCGGCTGTCGACGAAGAACTTGTGTCGGCGCTGCAAGTCCGCCATCAGCCAGGCCATGGCCGGTTGCTGAACGGTCATGCGGCTGCCCATGTGGTTGTTGATGCCAGCGGTATACGGCACAGCCTGGAACGCCGCGTTCAGGCGCTTTTCGAGTTCTTCGATGGGCAAGTCGGGATGCCAGGCGAACGGGCCGGTGGCCGGGTCCATCGGCATGTGCAGGATGACGATCTTGCCGGCGCGGTGAGCTTCGCGGGCGAATTCGGTGGCGTGGGGTGTGTCGGGCATGATCGCCGTGGTCACCGGACCGGGCAGGGCCAATACGCGACGATCCCGGGGCAGGTTCTGCCCCAGGTCATCGATGATCAGAGTGATGTAGGCCTTTTGAGGGGCAGGCGCCGCGTGAGCGACACCCGCCAGACAGCACAGCAAGCCGAGGATGAACCGCAGGCGCATCTCAGCGGCCGGAGGTGATGCTCAACCCTTTGAGCAGGCTCAGGGCCTGGGCCAATTGGTAGTCGTCATCCTGCGGCATCGCCTTGGCTTTGCCACTGGAGCTGGTCGGTTTGTCGGCGCCGCCGTTGCCATTGCCCAGGTGACCTTGCAGATCGGCTTCCTTGAAGTACTCGCCGTCCTGCTCGTTGGTGATCTTGGCCTTGCGCACTTCGATGTCCGGGACGATGCCCTGAGCCTGGATCGAGCGGCCGTTCGGCGTGTAATACAGCGCCGTGGTGATCTTCAGTGCGCGGTCGTTGTTCAGCGGCAGCACGGTTTGTACCGAGCCTTTGCCGAAACTGGTGGTGCCCATGACCACCGCGCGTTTCTGATCCTGCAAGGCGCCGGCGACAATTTCCGAGGCCGAGGCGCTGCCGCCGTTGATCAGCGCGACCATTGGCACGGCTTCGCTTTCGTCCTTGCCGGTGGCGGAGAAACGCAGTTCGGAGTTGGCGATACGGCCCTTGGTGTAAACGATCAGGCCCTTGGTGATGAAGTGGTCGACCACTTCCACCGCCGCTTGCAGCACGCCGCCCGGGTTGTTACGCAGGTCGAGGATGATGCCTTTGAGCTTCTTGCCGTTGTCCTTGCGCAGCTTGGCCAGGGCCTTGGAGACCTCTTCGCCGGTCTTGACCTGGAACTGGGTGATGCGGATGTAGCCGTAGCCGGACTCCAGCAGCTGGCTCTTCACGCTCTTCACTTGAATGATGGCGCGGGCCAGGGTCACGTCAAACGGTGTACCGCCGTCGCGCACCAGGGTCAGGGTGATTTTCTGGCCGATCTTGCCGCGCATCTTGTCCACGGCTTCGGTCATGCTCTGGCCGCGGGTCGGCTGGCCGTTGATCTTGACGATGAAGTCGCCGGCCTGAATGCCAGCCTTGGAGGCCGGGGTGTCATCGATCGGCGAAACCACCTTGATGAAACCGTCTTCGGCGCCAACTTCGATGCCCAGGCCGCCGAATTCGCCGCTGGTGCTTTCCTGCAATTCAGCGAAGTCTTCCGGGCCCAGGTAGGCGGAGTGCGGGTCGAGGTTGCTGAGCATGCCTTTGATGGCGTTTTCCAGCAGGGTCTTGTCGTCCACCGGCTCGACATAGGCAGCCTTGATCCGATCCATGACCTCGGCAAAGGTGCGCAACTCTTCCAGCGGCAATGGCGCCTTGGTGGTCGCAGCAGTGCCCGCAGGCGCGACCGCCGGGGCCGGTTGAGCGGCGAACGCCAGAGGCGCGCCGATCACCAGGGCGATCGTCAGGGCCAGCGAGGTAAGGCGGGACAAATGCAGCATGTCGAACGAACTCCTGAAGTAGATGGCGTACTTATCCTTGCGCACGACACCATTGCGCTGGATCACTCGGGTGACCCTGCTGACGAATAGCGAAATACAGCGCTGGTGTGTCTTGCCCGCCACTGCTACCCACAGTGGAGATGGACTCACCGGCTTTTACCACGTCACCCGCAGACTTCAGCAGCGTCTGGTTGTGACCATAAAGACTCAAAAAACCGTTGCCGTGGTCGAGAATCACCAGCAGCCCGGCGCCTCGCAGCCAGTCGGCGAACACCACGCGACCGCCATGCACGGCGTGCACCTGGCTGCCGGCGGAGGCGCTGATCATCACGCCGTCCCACTTGGTGCGGGCGTCGTCGCCACGGGTTTCGCCAAAGCGTGCCAGCAGTCGACCATCAACTGGCCAGGGAAGTTTTCCCCGGCTTGAAGCAAAGGGGCCACCAAAGGTCTCGCCTGAACTTGAAACCAGTGCGCCGGGTGTCGATTTAACGGGTTTGCGTGGGGCGTCAGTGGCGTCTGCATCTGCTGCAGCCTGAGCCTCACGTAAACGCTTTTTTTCGGCTTCCTGCTGGGCGATCAGCGCTTTTTGCCGCGCTTCTTCTGCCTCACGGGCCTGACGGGCCAGGGTTTCTTCAATGGTTTTAAGGACTTTAGACAGGTCTGCCTGATCCTGCTCGCGGGCTGCCAGCTTCTGATCGCGGGCCTTCACGTCGTCGCTGAGTTTGGCCAGGACTTGCTGGCGCTCCTTGCGGACTTTGTCGAGTTCGTCGCGCTGGCTGTCGAGGCTGCTTTTCTGCACCAGCAATTGCGCCTGTTGCATGGCGATGTCTTTTTCGACATTAGCCAGTTGGCGCAGGGTTTCGTTGAAATTCTTCAGCTGCTCCAGGCGGGCCTGGCTCAGGTAGTCGTAATAGGTGAGGGTGCGGGCGAATTTTTCCGGGTTCTGCTGGTTGAGCAGCAGCTTCAAGTACTCCTGACGGCCGTTCTGATAGGCCGCGCGGGCCTGAATGGCGATCAGTCGCTGCTGTTCAATCCGCGCGCTCTGGAGTTTTTTTTTCTCGGCATCGAGTCGCTGCAGCTCGGATTCGCTTTTCTTCAGCTCTTTTTGCAGGGCGTCGACCTGCTTCTCGAGCTTGCCCATCTCGGTCTCGGTGCCTTTGAGGTCTTTTTGCACACCGGATTTTTCTTCCTGGAGCTTGCCCAGCAGTTTTTTCAGCTCGGCAATGTCCTGACGCGTGGCGTCCAACTGTTGTTGGGTTTGCGCGCGCTCGTCAGCAAAGGCCGGTTGGAGCAGGCATGTCAGAGCAAGGGCTATCAGGACGCGAAGCATAGAGGCGGGCGACACCAGGGAAAGGGACGGCCTAGTATGCCCGCCAAGCGCTGCAAAAAAAACGCCCAATTGGGGCTGTGTGATAACCGGAGCAGAGTTACCTCTGAAAACACTCCAAAACCAATGTGGGAGCGAGCTTGCTCGCGATGGCGCCATAACATTCAACGTAGATGTTGACTGTCAGATTGCTATCGCGAGCAATCGAGCGTCGACCGGCTGCTCCCACAGGGTTTAGCGGCGTTTGTTAGGCCGGATTACACCAGAATCGACGTGCCGGTCATCTCAGCTGGTTTCTCAAGATCCATCAACATCAGCATGGTCGGTGCCACATCCGCCAGCACGCCGCCGTCGCGAACCTTGAAGTCACGCTTGCCAACATAGATGAACGGCACCGGTTCGGTGGTGTGGGCGGTATGTGCCTGGCCGGTGGATTCGTCGGCCATTTGCTCGACGTTGCCGTGGTCGGCAGTAATCAGCGCTTCACCGCCGACTTTTTCCAGGGCATCGACGATGCGGCCAACACACAGGTCGAGGCATTCAACGGCCTTAACGGCTGCGTCGAACACGCCGCTGTGGCCGACCATGTCGCCGTTGGCGTAGTTGACCACGATCACGTCGTAACGCTGGTTTTCGATGGCATCGACGATGCGGTCGGTGACTTCCGGGGCGCTCATCTCGGGCTGCAAGTCATAGGTGGCGACTTTTGGCGACGGGATCAGGATGCGTTCTTCGCCCGGGAACGGTTCTTCACGGCCGCCGGAGAAGAAGAAGGTCACGTGGGCATACTTCTCGGTTTCGGCGATGCGCAGCTGGGTCTTGCCATTTTTCGCCAGGTAGTCGCCCAGCACATTATCCAGGCTGCCCGCGGCGAAGGCCGATGGTGCAGGAATGCTGGCGGCGTACTGGGTCAGCATGACGAATCCGGCCAGTTTCGGCTGGCGGGCACGTTCGAATTCCTTGAAATCGTCTTCGACGAACACGCGGGTCAGTTCACGGGCGCGGTCGGCGCGGAAGTTCATGAACACCACGGCGTCGCCGTCTTCGACTTTCACCGGCTCGCCGATGGAAGTGGCTTTGACGAATTCGTCGCTCTCGCCACGTTCATACGCGGCTTGCAGGCCTTCCTGTGCGGTGGCAGCGTTGAATTCGCCGTTGCCGTCGACAATCAGGTTGTAAGCCTGGGACACGCGGTCCCAACGGTTGTCGCGGTCCATGGCGAAGTAACGGCCAACAATGCTGGCGATCCGGCCTTTGCCGAGGGCCTGGAAGGCCGCATCCAGCAGTTCGATGGACGACTGGGCGCTTTTCGGCGGTGTGTCGCGACCATCAAGGAAGGCGTGCAGATAGATTTTTTCGGCGCCGCGCTTGAAAGCCAGTTCAGCCATGGCAACCAGGTGATCCTGGTGGCTGTGAACGCCGCCATCGGACAGCAGGCCCATGAAGTGCACGGCTTTGCCGGCAGCGACGGCTTTATCGACAGCGGCGCAGATGGTCGGGTTCTCGAAGAACTCGCCGTCGCGGATCGATTTGGTCACGCGTGTGAAGTCTTGATACACCACGCGGCCGGCGCCGAGGTTCATGTGGCCGACTTCGGAGTTGCCCATCTGGCCGTCCGGCAGGCCGACGTCCATGCCGCTGCCCGAGATCAGGCCGTTCGGCACGGTGGCCCACAGACGGTCCAGTACGGGCTTCTTCGCCGCAAAGATGGCGTTGGATTCAGGGCTCTCACTGTGACCGAAGCCGTCGAGAATAATCAGGACCAAAGGTTTAGGCGTGGTAGTCATGGATTCCACTCGTGGCTGAGTTAAAAGAGGGCGATGGAAAAGGGAGTGGCAGTTTAAAGCTAAGTTCCGACGGCGTCACCGCCGGACGGGGTTTGGCCCACCATAGTGGCTGTGTATACTGGCCGACATTTTAACGCCCTGGAACCTCCTTCGATGGTTGCTCACCTGATTGAATTTGCCACTAACCACTATCTGCTCGTCGGTATCTTCGTCGTACTGCTGGCGTTGCTGATCGCTTATCAGATGCAAGGCGGCGGTCGCAGCCTGAGCACCGGTGAACTGACCGGACTGGTCAACAAGGACGCGGGCGTTGTGATCGACATTCGTTCGACCAAGGACTTCGCCGCCGGTCACATTGTTGGCGCGGTGAACATTCCTCACGACAAACTGACCGCTCGCGTCGGCGAACTGGAAAAGCACAAGGCCAAGACCATCATCCTGGTCGACGCCATGGGCCAGACTGCCGGCACGCATGCCCGCGAACTGATGAAGTCCGGCTTCACCGCCGCCAAGCTCTCCGGCGGTATTTCCAGCTGGAAAGGCGACAACCTGCCGCTGGTGAAGTGATATGAGCAACGTCGTCGTCTATTCCAGCGATTACTGCCCTTACTGTTCGCGAGCCAAGTACCTGCTCGAGAACAAAGGCGTGGCCTTCGAAGAGATCAAGGTCGATGGCAAGCCGCAGGTGCGTGCCGCCATGGCTCAGAAGGCCGGACGTACGTCCGTGCCGCAGATCTGGATCGGCAGCACCCACGTGGGTGGTTGTGATGATTTGTTCGCCCTTGAGCGCGCCGGCAAGCTCGACGCCATGCTCAAGGCCTGAATGCCTTCCCTATAAGACCCCAAGATCAGAAAGGATCTGAGATGACTGACCAACAGAACACTGCAGCTAGCGAAGAAGAAACCGCACCGCAATTCTCCTTGCAGCGCATCTACGTACGTGACTTGTCCTTCGAAGCCCCGAAAAGCCCGGCCATCTTCCGCCAGCAGTGGGAACCGAGCGTCGGTCTGGATCTGAACACCCGTCAAAAGGCTCTGGAAGGCGACTTCCACGAAGTCGTGCTGACCTTGTCCGTGACCGTGAAAAACGGTGAAAACGGCGAAGTGGCGTTCATCGCTGAAGTGCAACAGGCCGGGATCTTCCTGATCAAGAACCTCGACGACGCTTCGATGAGCCACACCCTCGGCGCGTTCTGCCCGAACATCCTGTTCCCGTACGCTCGCGAAACCCTGGACAGCCTGGTCACCCGCGGTTCGTTCCCGGCCCTGATGCTGGCCCCGGTGAACTTCGACGCGCTGTACGCACAAGAACTGCAACGCATGCAGGCTGCGGGCGAAACCCCAACCGTGCAATAAGCGGTCCTGAGTCAAAGCAAGTCCAATGTGGGAGCGGGCTTGCTCGCGAAAGCGGTTGATCATTCAACATTGATGTTGACTGACACGACGCCTTCGCGAGCAAGCCCGCTCCCACATTTGTTATGCGGTGTTATTTAAAACCGAGCTGGCGCCAGCCTTCGTAGACGGCGACCGCCACGGTGTTCGACAGGTTCAGGCTGCGGCAGCCTTCACGCATCGGCAGGCGCAGGCGCTGTTCGCCGGGCAGGGCATCGAGTACTTCCGCCGGCAAACCACGGCTTTCCGGGCCGAACAGGAATGCATCGCCCTCGGCGAAGCTGGCATCGTGGAACGGCCGCGAGCCCTTGGTGGTGAAGGCGAACAGCCGAGGATGACCGAGGCTTTCCAGACAGCTGGCGAGGTCTGCGTGGCGTTGCAGGGTGGCATACTCGTGGTAATCGAGGCCGGCCCGGCGCAGACGCTTGTCGTCCATCTCGAAGCCCAGCGGTTCGATCAAATGCAGGTGGCAGCCACTGTTGGCGCACAGCCTGATAACGTTGCCGGTATTCGGCGGAATTTCTGGTTGGAAAAGGATGACGTGAAACATGCACGGCTCCGAAGGTAAAGATGAGCGGCATTCTACGCCTGAAGCGGACCCGCGTTCGAAGCTATTCCCGCGAGTGATGGCTTCGCTGGCGATTGTCGGGGTGATGGTAGGGCTGATGATCGGTCGCCTGACCACGCCCGACCCCAGCGAATTGCAGCAGGTCGAGGTGACGAACGACGGGTTGGTGGTGTGGTTCAACAACGAACCCAAGGCTCACGGCGAGTTCGTCGACGGTAGCCTCGCGTTGCTGTTCGAGGCTGAAGGCAAGGCGCAGAAAGGTCAGCTCAAAATCAACGACAAGAGCGTGAACTGGCGCGTGCGTTTGAGTGATGGGGGGTTGTTGCTGACGGTGGTGGCGGCTCGGCCACTGCAGGGCGAGTGGGCCGGTAGCGAGGTCGATGACCGCTGGCGGCTGGAGATCCATCTCCGAGAGCAATAAAAGAGGGAATCCCCGGCCTGCCTGTACCAAGGTCCCCAAAACGGGAGGGCTCGCGCATTGCGTCGTGAGCCCGGTGTAAAGAAGGAACCCCTGACCTGCCTGTATCAAGGGCCCCAAAACTGCTTGGGCTCGTCGCAAGTGCGGTGTGAGCCCGATGTAAAGAGGGGAATCCCCGGCCTGCCTGTACCAAGGTCCCCGAAACCGGGTAGTGAACTGAATCACTGAATGGACTATTGCAGGGGGCGTGCCAGGTTTTAACAAGTTGAAACAGAATGTCGCGCAGAAACGTCGAAAGCCCCGTATTCCGGGGCTTTCGTGTTTTTTCGATAGGGGTTCGATTGCGAAAGCCGGCGGGATTTCGGATCTGTTGCCGTGCGCGATTGCGGTTCACGGTGCATTCAGTCGGTGCACGATGGCCCCAAAAGCATCGCGAGCAAGCTCGCTCCCACAGGGTTCAGGGGGTTCACTCAATCGTGAAAACACTGAAATCCACTGTGGGAGCGAGCTTGCTCGCGATTGGATGTAACTGTCGGCGAAGAGCTAAAGGCTGCTTAGCCTTCTTCCCCTTCATCATCATCCCCACCATCAACCTTCATCCCCAATTCCTTGATCTTGCGAGTCAGGGTATTACGCCCCCAGCCCAGCAAAACGGCGGCATCGCGGCGGCGGCCGGCGGTGTGTTTGAGGGCGGTTTCGATCATGATCCGCTCGAACGCCGGTACAGCGCTGTCCAGCAGGCTCGACTGGCCACGGGCCAACGCCTGATCGGCCCACTGGCGCAGCGCTTGCTCCCAGTTGGTCACTGGCGCCGAATCCTGCGGCAGGTTCAGCAGCTCCGGCGGCAGGTCGCTGATGTGCACTTCGCGACCCGAAGCCATCACCGTGATCCAGCGGCAGGTGTTCTCCAGCTGGCGCACGTTGCCGCCCCACGGCAGGTTCTTCAGGTATTCCTCGGTTTCGCTTTTCAGCAGCTTTGGCTCCACCGCCAGTTCTTGCGCGGCGCGGCTGAGGAAGTGCTTGGCCAGGGTGGGGATGTCTTCGCGACGGTCCGACAACCGTGGAATGTGGATGCGGATCACGTTGAGGCGGTGGAACAAGTCCTCACGGAATTTCCCGGCGTGCACCAGGGTTTCCAGATTCTGGTGAGTCGCGGCGATGATTCGCACATCGACCTTCACCGGCACATGACCGCCGACGCGATAGAACTCGCCGTCCGCCAACACCCGCAGCAAGCGGGTCTGGGTGTCTGCCGGCATGTCGCCGATTTCATCGAGGAACAGCGTGCCGCCGTCAGCCTGTTCAAAACGCCCGCGTCGCAGGTTGGCCGCGCCGGTGAACGCGCCTTTCTCATGGCCGAACAGCTCGGATTCCATCAGGTCTTTCGGGATTGCCGCCATGTTCAGCGCAATGAACGGCGAAGCCGCCCGTGGGCTGTGACGGTGCAGCGCGTGTGCCACCAACTCTTTACCGGTACCGGATTCGCCGTTGATCAGTACAGTGATGTTGGAGTGGCTCAAGCGCCCGATGGCGCGAAACACTTCCTGCATCGCCGGTGCTTCACCGATGATTTCCGGGGTGCGGGTCAAGGCGACCGGGACTTCCAGGCCTTGCTGTTCCTGGGCGTGCTGGTTCGCGCGTTTGACCAGCGACACCGCTTCGTCGACGTCGAACGGCTTGGGCAGGTATTCAAACGCGCCGCCCTGATAGGACGCGACAGCGCTGTCCAGATCGGAGTGAGCGGTCATGATGATGACCGGCAGCCGTGGGTGTTGTTCGCGAATCCGCGCCAGAAGGTCCAGACCGCTGGCACCCGGCATACGGATGTCGGAGATGATCACGTCCGGCTGCTGGCGCGCCAGGCGGCTCATCACGCCATCGGCGCTGTCGAAGCTTTGCGTGGTCATGCCTTCTTGCTGCAAGGCTTTTTCCAGGACCCAACGGATAGAACGGTCGTCATCGACGATCCACACGGTTTCACTACGGCTCATGTCGATGTGGCTCCTTGTTCCAGTGGCAGAAAGATCGAGAAGGTGGTGTGGCCTGGATGGCTGTCACATTCGATCAGGCCCTGGTGCTGGCTGATGATGTTCTGGGTAATGGCCAGACCCAGCCCGGTACCGTCCGGACGGCCGCTGACCATGGGAAAGAAGATGGTTTCTTGCAAGTCCGCGGGAATGCCCGGGCCGTTGTCGATGATTTCGATCTTGGTCACCAGGCGATGGCGCACGTGGCCGATGGTGAACTGCCGCATGGCGCGGGTACGCAGGCTGATGCGGCCCAGGCGCAGCTCGTTCTGGCTGCTGATGGCCTGCATCGCATTGCGCACGATGTTCAGCACGGCCTGAATCATCTGTTCGCGGTCGATCAACACGTCGGGAATGCTTGGGTCGTAGTCGCGCACCAACGTGATGCAGCCCTGGCTTTCGGCCTCCACCAGATGACAAACGCGTTCCAGAACTTCGTGGACGTTGCACATCGCCAATGACGGCAGCTTATTGGAACCGAGCATGCGATCGACCAGATTGCGCAGGCGGTCGGCCTCTTCAATGATCACGTTGGTGTAGTCGCGCAGGCTTTCTTCCGGCAGTTCGCGGGCGAGCAATTGCGCCGCGCCGCGAATCCCGCCGAGAGGATTCTTTATTTCGTGAGCGAGGCCGCGCACCAGCATCTTGCTGGTTTCCTGCTTCGACAACTGCGCCTCTTCCTTGGTGATTCGCAGCAAGCGGTCACGGGGGTGGACTTCCAGCAGCAGCATCGTGGCGCCGTTGGCCAGGATCGGGGTTACCGCGTAGTCGACGGTCAGCGTCTGGCCGGTGAGGGCGGTGAGCATCGCTTCGCGCTTGGTGAACGGGTGTGCCTGCTCGACCGCCTGGCGCAGGGAGTTCAGCGCCTCGGGAGATTCGGTGAACAACTCGCTGATGAACTGCCCATGGCTACGCTGGCCGCTGATGGCCAGAAGCATCTCCGCCGCCGGGTTCATGTACTCAAGGCGCAGTTCGGCGTCGAGCAGAATGGTGGCGGTGGTCAGGTTGTCGAGTAGCAATCGATGCAGTGCGTCGCTAATGGTCATCAGGACCTCTTTTGGAGCAGGGCGCGCGCATGAATAAAGCGCTGATACGAGGAAAATGCAAAAACCAAACCAAGGCTCCGAAAAGAAGCGTTTAAGGCCTGAAACGGGCGTTTGACGCTCGTTTGCGTGGCGTTCTGCAAGCTTTGACGGGTACTTTCGAACCAAAATGGGTTGGGATGTGAGTACGGTGCAACCAATTGCACCAATATAGTGCGCAAACCTGAACGGCGTTAGAAGAAGCGCAGGAAGGGATTTTTTTCTTCTACGGGTTTGTCTTTGAGCGGGCATTCCGGCCGTTGGCCGTAATCGGGGAGGGCGCAGGGTTTGACCTGACGCTTCTGTGCGAGGGAGATGCGCAGCATGTGGAACGGCTGGTTGGCGGTGCGCTCGACCGTGCGGCCCTGCTCGTCGAGGATTTCCACGGCGAGGTAATGGCTGCCGCGATCAATGTTGCTCAGGGCGAATACCGGGCTCAGGCCGGGATCTGCGGTAGGTTGGCCGTCGAGTAGCAATCGGTAGCGATGGCCTCGCTGCAGGCCGGGTTCGCTGGTGACGCTGACGATAATCTCGCCAGCACTACTGCGGACCGTGGCGTCTGGCTCCGGCACCAGGACTCTCAGCATGTCGTAGTGGAACAGTGGTTTTGTTTCGGCCTTCTTACCAGCCGTCACCGGTGCTGCGCCGCCAGGGTTGGCGGACATGCGATTGCTCGTTGCCAGCGGCACGCGCTTGGCATTGCCGGAGCCTGGCTGGTCGGTGTAGACCCGATTGCCCTGAGCGTCGACGTAGGTGAACACCTCGGCCGTCACCGGCAGGGCGATCAAGCAGGTGATCAGCAGCCACAGCCTCACGGCTTATGCACCCGTTGTACGGTGAACGTCTCGGTGGGACTTTGTTGAACGATGTTTTCCCCGTCGATCACCTGTACAGCAAGGCTGTGTGTGCCGCGGTCAATATTGACCAGTTGCAGGATCGGCACGTTGCTCGGCTGGCCGTAAGGTTGATCGTCCAGCAACAGCCTGAGCAGATGAGGGCCTTGCAGGCGGGGTTTGATCAGCACGTTGACGGTGAAGGTGCCATTGTTGGCACGCAGTGCTTCGGTGGTGGGTAAGTTGGTCAGCTCCAGCACCTCGTAAGCGCTGCGCGGCTGTTCGCGGCTGGTGGCTTCGACAGGTGGCGCAGAAGGGGCTTGGGGCTCAACCCTGTTAAGCGGTGGTAACTCGACCGGTTGAGCCTTCACGCCATCGGGCGGTTGATTGCTGTAGGCGGTGTTGCCGTCGGCGTCGGTGTACTTATAGATCTGCGCGGCGGCGGGCAGGGCGATCAACAGCAACATCAGTAGAAAACCACGACCCATAAAATCGACCAGAAACAAAAGCGTTGAGGTGCAGCATAGGTCAGGCGCGGCGATTGTCCCAAGTTGTAAACATTTGGGCATGGTTTAACGAGGTCCATCAAGCACCGTAAATACCTGTGGGAGCGAGCTTGCTCGCGATAGCGGTTTCTCATTCAACATTGATGTTGGCTGATCCGCCGCCATCGCGAGCAAGCTCGCTCCCACAGGGGTTTATTGCAGCCGTTGAATCGCGCCCACAAAAAAAGGCCTCCCGAACGAAGGAGGCCTCTTTTTTGTCACGCCGCTTGCGCAGGCGCTACTGGATCAGCAGCTGTAGTACAGCTCGTATTCCAGTGGGTGTACGAAGGTACGTACTTTGATTTCTTCTTCGCTTTTCAGAGCGATGTAAGCGTCGATGAAGTCGTCGCTGAAAACGCCGCCTTTGGTCAGGAACGCACGACCTTTGTCCAGCTCTTCCAGGGCTTCTTTCAGGCTGCCGCAAACTTGTGGGATCTCTTTCGCCTCTTCAGGCGGCAGGTCGTACAGGTTTTTGTCAGCAGCATCGCCAGGGTGGATCTTGTTCTGGATACCGTCCAGGCCGGCCATTACCAGGGCAGCGAAGGCCAGGTACGGGTTAGCTGCTGGATCCGGGAAGCGGGCTTCGATACGACGAGCGCGAGGGCTGGACACGTAAGGAATACGGATCGAAGCGGAACGGTTGCGAGCCGAGTAGGCCAGCATTACCGGAGCTTCGAAACCTGGGACCAGACGCTTGTAGGAGTTGGTCGACGGGTTGGTGAAACCGTTCAGCGCTTTACCGTGCTTGATGATGCCGCCGATGAAGTACAGAGCGGTGTCGGACAGGCCGGCATAGCCTTCGCCAGCGAAGGTGTTCTTGCCATCTTTGGCGATGGACAGGTGAACGTGCATACCCGAACCGTTGTCGCCGTACAGTGGCTTAGGCATGAAGGTCGCGGTGCGGCCGTATGCATCAGCAACGTTGTGTACGCAGTACTTCAGGGTCTGAACTTCGTCAGCCTTGGCCACCAGGGTGTTGAACTTCACACCGATTTCGTTCTGGCCAGCAGTTGCCACTTCGTGGTGGTGAACTTCGATGACCAGGCCCATTTCTTCCATGGCGTTGCACATGGAGGTACGGATTTCGTGGTCGTGGTCGAACGGCGGAACCGGGAAGTAGCCGCCTTTGACGCCTGGACGGTGGCCTTTGTTGCCGCCTTCCACGTCCTGGTCGGACATCCACGAACCTTGTTCGGAGTAGATCTTGAACATCGAGCCGGAGATATCGGACTTGAACTTCACTTCGTCGAAGATGAAGAATTCAGGCTCTGGACCAACAAATACGGTGTCGCCGATACCGGTCGACTTCAGGTATTCCTCGGCACGCTTGGCGATCGCACGTGGGTCACGGTCGTAGCCTTGCATGGTCGAAGGCTCGATCACGTCGCAAACCAGGATCAGGGTTGGTTCTTCGGTGAACGGGTCGAGAACGGCAGTGCTGTCGTCCGGCATCAGGATCATGTCGGAGGCTTCGATGCCTTTCCAGCCGGCGATGGAGGAACCGTCGAACATTTTGCCTTCTTCGAAGAAAGCTTCATCCAGCGCGTCGCGAGCCGGCATGGTCACGTGGTGCTGAGTGCCTTTGGTGTCCGTGAAGCGCAGATCAATCCACTTGACGTCATGATCTTTGATGAGTTGAACCGACTTCGACATAGTGTCCTCCGGGTGGCTTCGGGCTTAGTAGTGGATGCCCTTAGAATGTGGGTGATGCCGGCGCGAATACTCTGCCAAGGCAACCTGCCTCACAAGGGAGCAAATTGCATGCCAGTGCCCCACCATGGGTTTTTTGCCCCAATTTCTCGCTTATAAAGGTGCAAAGCGCAGCAAAGCTGGAAATAGCGCCCCGTAATGTAGCGTCAAATCCAACAAATGACCCGTTTTGGTGCGCGCAAAACCTTCTGCACATTAACTGGTTAAACCTTGAGCAATTTCCGCTATAATCCGCGCCCCCCTTTTTCGGCTGGCCCAGCGCGCGCTGTTTTCATGAAACTAATCGTAAAAGTCTTTCCCGAGATCACCATCAAGAGCCGCCCGGTACGGATGCGTTTCATCCGCCAGTTGGCCAAAAACATCCGTACCGTGCTCCGCGACCTGGACCCGGCTGTGGTGGTGAACGGTGTGTGGGACAATCTCGAGCTGGAAACCCGCGTCAGCGAGCCCAAAGCCCTGAAGGAGATGACCGAGCGCCTGAGCTGCATGCCGGGCATCGCGCATTTCCTGCAGGTCGACGAATACCCGCTGGGCGACTTCGACGACATCGTCGCCAAGTGCAAGCAGCACTTCGGTGATGCGTTGGCCGGGAAGATCTTTTCGGTGCGCTGCAAGCGTGCCGGCAAGCACGAATTCAGTTCGATGGACGTCGAGAAATACGTCGGCAGCCAACTGCGTCGTCAGTGCGGCGCCGCCGGAATCTCGCTGAAAGAGCCGGAAATCGAAGTTCGCCTCGAAATTCGCGACAAACGGTTGTTCGTGATCCACAGCCAGCACAACAGCATCGGCGGTTATCCGCTGGGTGCCCTGGAACAGACACTTGTGCTGATGTCCGGCGGCTTCGATTCCACCGTCGCCGCTTACCAGATCATGCGCCGCGGGCTGATGAGCCATTTCTGCTTCTTCAATCTGGGCGGGCGAGCCCATGAACTGGGCGTCATGGAAGTCGCGCATTTCATCTGGAAGAAGTACGGCAGCTCCCAACGCGTGTTATTTGTCAGTGTGCCGTTCGAGGAAGTACTGGGAGAAATTCTCGGTAAAGTCGATAACAGTCATATGGGCGTAGTTTTGAAGCGTATGATGTTGCGCGCTGCTTCCCGTATTGCCGATCGGCTGGAGATCGATGCGCTGGTCACCGGCGAAGCGATTTCCCAGGTGTCGAGCCAGACGCTGCCGAACCTGTCCGTGATCGACTGCGTGACCGACAAGCTGGTCTTGCGTCCGCTGATCGCCAGTCACAAGCAGGACATCATCGACCTGGCCAACGAAATCGGTACTGCCGACTTCGCCAAGCACATGCCGGAATACTGCGGGGTCATCTCGGTGAACCCCAAGACCCACGCCAAGCGTCCACGCGTGGAGTACGAAGAACAACAGTTCGACATGGCAGTACTTGAGCGTGCGCTCGAGAACGCCAAACTGGTGCCGATCGATCGTGTGATCGACGAATTGGGCCAGGACTTGCAGATCGAAGAAGTCAGCGAAGCGCTGGCTGGTCAGATCGTCATCGACATCCGTCACCCGGATGCCGCTGAAGACGACCCGCTGGGCCTCGTTGGCATTGAGGTACAAACGATGCCGTTTTATGCATTGAACGCTCGTTTCAAGGAACTGGACCCTACTCGCCAGTACCTGCTGTATTGCGACAAAGGCGTGATGAGTCGCCTGCATGCCCACCATTTGCTCAGTGAGGGGCATGCCAATGTGCGCGTTTATCGACCGAGCTAAGTGCCCGGGGCTGTTTGCCTGTGGCCTGCGTCACCGGCCCCCCGACGCCGCCGTCAAGCTGTAACGGCTTTGCCGGACTCTACTGTTAATCGCTGCCAAGACTTGTCAGCACACCGAATCCTCTGATCGAGATACACAAGTGATCGAAAATCTACGCAACATCGCCATCATTGCTCACGTTGACCATGGTAAGACCACCCTGGTAGACAAACTCTTGCGTCAATCCGGCACCCTGGAGCGCAACGAGCTCAACGACGAGCGCGTGATGGACTCCAACGACCAGGAGAAAGAACGCGGTATTACCATTCTGGCGAAAAACACCGCCATCAACTGGAACGGCCACCACATCAACATCGTGGACACCCCGGGCCACGCCGACTTCGGCGGCGAAGTTGAACGCGTAATGTCGATGGTTGACTCCGTTCTGCTGCTGGTTGACGCTCAAGACGGCCCTATGCCGCAAACCCGTTTCGTGACCAAGAAGGCTTTCGAAGCCGGCCTGCGTCCAATCGTGGTCATCAACAAGGTTGACCGTCCAGGCGCGCGTCCGGACTGGGTTCTGGACCAGATCTTCGACCTGTTCGACAACCTCGGTGCTACCGAAGAACAGTTGGACTTCAAAGTCGTCTACGCCTCGGCCCTGAACGGCATTGCCGGTCTGGAACACACCGACATGGCTGAAGACATGACCCCGCTGTACCAGGCGATCATTGACCACGTACCGGCTCCACAAGTTGACCGTGACGGTCCGTTCCAGATGCAAATCTCGGCACTGGACTACAACAGCTTCCTGGGTGTTATCGGCGTTGGCCGTATCGCCCGTGGTCGCGTCAAGCCGAACACTCAAGTTGTGGCTATCGACGCCGACGGCAAGCGCCGTAACGGTCGTATCCTGAAGCTGATGGGTCACCACGGTCTGCACCGTATCGACGTTGACGAAGCAGCTGCCGGCGACATCGTCTGCGTCAGCGGCTTCGACCAGCTGTTCATCTCCGACACTCTGTGCGACCCACTGAACGTCGAAGCGATGAAGCCGCTGACCGTTGACGAACCAACCGTTTCCATGACCTTCCAGGTTAACGACTCGCCGTTCTGCGGTCGTGAAGGCAAGTTCGTCACCAGCCGTAACATCAAAGAGCGTCTGGACAAAGAACTGCTCTACAACGTTGCCCTGCGCGTTGAAGAAGGCGACACCGCCGACAAGTTCAAAGTCTCCGGCCGTGGTGAGTTGCACCTCTCGGTACTGATCGAAACCATGCGTCGCGAAGGCTTCGAAATGGGTGTTGGTCGTCCGGAAGTGATCATCCGCATGGTTGACGGCGTCAAGCACGAACCGTACGAAAACGTGACCATCGACCTGCCAGAAGAATCGCAAGGTTCGATCATGGAACAGATCGGTATCCGTAAAGGCGACCTGACCAACATGGTTCCGGATGGCAAGGGCCGTGTGCGCCTTGAGTACAACATCCCGGCTCGTGGCTTGATCGGTTTCCGTAACGAGTTCCTGACCCTGACCTCCGGTGCAGGCATCCTGACCTCGATCTTCGACCGTTACGACGTGATGAAGTCCGGCGACATGTCCGGCCGTCAGAACGGCGTGCTGGTTTCGGTTGCTACCGGTAAGGCTCTGACTTACTCGCTGGAAACCCTGCAAGCTCGCGGCAAACTGTTCCTGGGTCACGGTGAAGACGTGTACGAAGGTCAAATCGTCGGCATCAACAGCCGCGACAACGACTTGGGCGTTAACCCAACCAAAGGCAAGAAGCTCGACAACATGCGTGCCTCGGGTAAAGACGAAACCATCGCTCTGGTTCCGCCTATCCGTTTCACCCTGGAACAAGCTCTTGAGTTCGTGCAAGAAGACGAACTGTGCGAAGTCACTCCTAAGTCCATCCGTCTTCGTAAGAAGATCCTGGGCGAAAGCGAGCGTACCCGCGCTGCCAAGAAAGCCGGTAACTGAGTTTCGACTTAGTTAGCTGCTAAAAAAACGCCCCCGACCGCAAGGTCGGGGGCGTTTTTGTTTGTCTGGGGGTTGTGCGGTGTTTGTTCCGGCCCCTTCGCGAGCAAGCCCGCTCCCACATTGGATCTGCGTCGTTCACAGAACCAATGTGGGAGCGGGCTTGCTCGCGAAGGCGGACGGTCAGCCGCCGAAGAACTCAGCGACGATCAGAACTTCTCGAGGGTCCGACGGCTCTCGCTGGTCTCACGCGCCATTTCTTTCGGCTTATACGCGCAATACCCCGGCCGCGGCCCGATTTTCGGGTGGTTGCGGCAAGTATCCGGGCGCTTTTCATAAATAGTGCACAGACGGCTCTTACGATCCAGGTACAGGCAATCGTTGTTGCTCATGCGCTGAAGGGTGAAGATCTCGGACTTCTGGTTGTAACGCTCGACGATCCCTTCCTTCTGCAAACGCTTGGCGATGTTCTTCGGCGGCTCGCCGCGCTCGAACTCATCGACGATGCCGATACGGATCAGATCCTTGATCTTGACCTCGACCGGCAGGGTGCAGCAGCTGGAAACGCACGAACCACACATCGGGGCGGAGTACTTGGCCCAGGTATCGAGGCGATCGATCTCCGCGGCGGCGATCAGGTTGGACTTCATCATCGGTTGTTACCAGCGTGCATCAGGGCGCGCGATCATACCGGGACTGGTGGATTTTTGAACAACCTTTCGCCAGATTTTTTTCGTATTCCGCCCAATAACACCTGTAACCCGGCACGGCACCTGCATTCTTTCCGGTGCGCGACAAGGTAATGTCGATCTATCTCACACTAACGGGAAAAACTGCCGAACCAGAGTTCCAACGGCCTGTCAGACCGTCTAGGCTCAACAACTCCACGCTCGCTCGAGGTCCTATCGATGACTCAAGAACCACTTGTTCGCGAAGCAGAGGTGGCCGCATTCCGCGACGCCGTCTTGACCAAACTCACCTACGCGGTGGGCAAAGACCCGGATCACGCCTTCGACCACGACTGGTTCGAAGCCATTGCCCTGGCGGCGCGCGATCACATGGTCGAGCACTGGATGGACCACACCCGGCAGATCTACCGCAAAGGTCAAAAGCGGGTTTATTACCTCTCCCTTGAATTTCTGATCGGCCGTCTGCTCTACGACAGCCTGAGCAACCTTGGCCTGCTGGATGTTGCCCGCGAGGCCCTGACTGAGCTCGGCGTCGACCTTGAACGCATCCGCCTGCTGGAACCCGACGCAGCGCTGGGCAACGGCGGCCTCGGTCGTCTGGCCGCGTGCTTCATGGAAAGCATGTCGACCCTCGGCATTGCCGGCCACGGTTACGGCATTCGTTATGAACATGGCTTGTTCCGCCAGGCCATCGTCGACGGCTGGCAGCAGGAACAGACCGAACACTGGCTGGATTTCGGTAACCCTTGGGAGTTTGAACGGCCAGAGGTCGTTTACCCGATCGGTTTCGGTGGCAGTGTCGAAACCGTCACCGACGAAGCGGGCAAGTCCAAGCAAGTCTGGACGCCAGCAGAAACCGTTCGCGCGATTGCGTATGACACGCCGGTCGTCGGCTGGCGCGGGGCGAGCGTTAACACGCTACGCCTGTGGCGCGCCCGGGCCATGGAAGATTTGCACCTGGAACGCTTCAACGCCGGCGACCACTTGGGCGCCGTGGCAGAAGTCGCCCGGGCCGAAAGTATTTCCCGGGTGCTCTACCCGGCGGACAGCACCGAAGCGGGCCAGGAACTGCGCCTGCGTCAGGAGTATTTCTTCGTCGCCGCGTCCTTGCAGGACTTGCTGCGCCGTCATCGCAACATGCACACCTCGGTCCTGACCCTGGGCGATCATGCTGCGATCCAGCTCAACGACACCCACCCCTCGATTGCCGTGGCCGAGCTGATGCGTCAACTGGTCGATGTCTATGACGTCGCGTGGGATGCGGCGTGGCAAGTCACCGTCGACACGCTGTCCTACACCAACCACACGCTGCTGCCGGAAGCGCTGGAAACCTGGCCGGTCGGTTTGATGGAGCGGATGCTGCCGCGGCACATGCAGATCATTTATTTGATCAACGCCCAGCACATCGATTCGCTGCGGGCCAAGGGTATCCATGACTTCGAGGTGCTGCGCGCGGTATCGCTGATCGAGGAAGACAACGGTCGCCGCGTGCGCATGGGCAACCTGGCGTTCCTTGGCTCCCACAGCGTCAACGGCGTGTCCGGCCTGCATACGCAACTGATGCGCAAAACGGTGTTTTCCGAACTGCACAACCTCTACCCGGACCGGATCAACAACAAGACCAACGGCATCACCTTCCGCCGCTGGCTCTACCAGGCCAACCCGGAGCTGACCTCGATGATGGTCGACGCGCTTGGCCCCGATCTGCTGGACAACCCCGAAGAACGTTTGCTCGGCCTGGAACCGTTCGCCGAGAAAGCCGCGTTCCGCAAGGCGTTCGCCGAGCAGCGCCTGCACAGCAAGAAAGCCCTGGCGTACATCATTCATGAGCGGCTTGGCGTTGCGGTCAACCCGGCCGCGATGTTCGACGTGCAGGTCAAACGGATCCACGAATACAAACGTCAGTTGCTCAACCTGTTGCACACCGTTGCGCTGTATCAGGCGATTCGCGCCGAGCCGGAAATCGATTGGGTGCCGCGGGTGAAGATCTTCGCCGGCAAGGCGGCGGCCAGTTATCACCAGGCCAAGCTGATCATCAAACTGACCAACGACATCGCCCGGGTGGTGAACAACGACCCGACCGTGCGCGGTTTGCTGAAAGTGGTGTTCTTGCCCAACTACAACGTCAGTCTGGCGGAAAGCATCATTCCAGCAGCGGATTTGTCGGAGCAGATTTCTACCGCCGGCTTCGAAGCGTCTGGTACCAGCAACATGAAGTTCGGCCTGAACGGCGCGCTGACCATCGGCACCCTGGACGGGGCGAACGTGGAAATGTGCGAGCGCATCGGCGTCGAGCACATGTTCATCTTCGGCCTCAGCGCTCAGCAGGTTGAAGCGCGCAAGCAGAACCATGAGTTCAACGCGACGCCTGATATTGCCGCATCCCATCGGCTTAATGACGTGCTTCAAGCGATACGCGGCGGGGTGTTCTCGCCGGATGATCCGTCCCGTTACACAGGATTGATCGATTCGCTGATCGACTACGATCGCTTCCTGGTCTGCGCCGATTTCGACTCTTACTGGGAAGCGCAGATGCGGGTAGAAGCCCATTGGCACGATTCGAAGGAATGGTGGCGTTCGGCGGTGTTGAGCACCTCCAGGATGGGCTGGTTCTCCTCTGACCGGACCATTCGCGAATACGCCACGGATATCTGGAAAGCGTTGGAGTAAGCCTTCGCTCGGATCGATATACTGGCGCCCCGGGAAAGATCGCAGCCTTCGGCAGCTCCTACAGTCAGCGTTCACCTAACATTGGGTAAACGTGGGCGGTGTAGGAGCTGGCGAAGGCTGCGATCTTTGCTGTACGGGCTGCGCTAATCTTCTTGGATTGGCCACTGCGCTTAGGGATATCGACCATGCAATGGATGTTCATGCTGATTGGCTTGGTGCTGGGTTGGGTACTCGACGAGTCGTTCAGTGATGCGCTGTTGGGCGCGCTGCTCGGGTTGGGTATTGGCCAGGCCGTTCGCATCGGTCGCTTGGGTTCACAGGCTGTCGAGCAGCGCCGGCTGCTTGAACAGGCGCAGGTGGCGCTGAAGGCGGTCGAGCAACGTCTGGCATTGCTGGAGGTGTCAGGCGTCAAGGCGTCGCAAACCAGCGAGCCAGTTGTCAGCGAAGCCGCTGCACCTCCTGAATTCATTCTCGACGAAATCCCTGTCGAGACCCCGGAGCTGATCTGGGAACTCCCTCCCGAACTGGAGCCGATCACCGCGGCAGCCGCCGAAAGCAGCCGTCCAGCGCCCGTCGATGCCTGGAAACCCGAGCCGGTCGCCCGCGAGCCGCAACAACCCGCTACCCCACGTGCCCCGAACTTCATCGACCGCGCCATCAGTGGCGCCCGCAACTGGCTGTTCGGCGGCAACACCGTGCTGCGGGTCGGTGTGGTGCTGTTGTTTCTCGGTCTGGCCTTCCTGTTGCGTTACGCCACCGAAGGCATGGTGGTGCCGATCGAGTTGCGTTACGCCGGAGTTGCGGCGGCGGCATTGGGGCTTCTGGGGCTGGGTTGGTGGCTTAGAACACGCAACAGCAATTACGCGTTGATGTTGCAGGGCACCGGGATCGCGGTGTTGTACCTGACCGTGTTTGCCGCGATGCGCCTGCATCCGCTGCTCGATCCTACGGCGGCGTTAGGCCTGCTGGTCGCGGTGACGGTGTTCTCGGCGATCCTCGCCATCACCCAGGATGCCTTGGGCCTGGCTGCCGCTGCAGCGTTGGGCGGTTTTGCCGCGCCGATCCTGACCTCCACCGGTGCCGGCAACCATGTCGCGCTGTTCAGCTACTTCGCCTTGCTCAACGCCGGCATCCTCGCCATCGCCTGGTTCAAGGCCTGGCGGCTGCTTAACCTGATCGGTTTCGTCGGCACCTTCGGCATCGGTTTCGCCTGGGGCCTGCGTTCCTATTACCCGGAACTGCTGTGGAGCACCGAGCCGTTCCTGATTGTGTTTTTCCTGATGTACCTGGCCATTGGTCTGCTGTTCGCCCGGCGCAAGTTGCTGGAAATGAGTGACGCACCCGAGGACGGCAGTCGTGAAGCGCTGCTGCATTGGTCGGCGCGCAAGGGCGATTATGTCGACGGCACGATGCTGTTCGGTCCTCCGTTGGTGGGCTTCGGTTTGCAGTTCGCATTGGTCCAGCACTTGGAATTCGCTGCAGCCTTCAGCGCGTTGGCGTTGGGCATGATTTACATGGGGCTGGCGCGGTTGTTGATGGGCGGACGAGCGTTGCTGCTGGCGGAAACCTGTCTGGCGCTGGGGGTGATCTTCGCCAGCCTGGCGATTCCGTTGGGGCTCGATGCACGCTGGACTGCTGCTGCCTGGGCCGTCGAAGGCGCCGGCATCTTCTGGCTCGGCCTGCGTCAGCAACGACCGCTGGCCCGAGCCTTTGCCTTGCTGCTGCAACTGGGCTCGGCGCTGGCGTTTATCAGCGAACTGCGGATCGGTGAAAGCAGCCTGCTCGACGGTGCGCCGCTCGGTGCGTTGATGCTCGGCGTGGCGTTGTTGTTCAGCTTCTACCAGTTGCGCAAAGCCTTGCCCGAGCAGACATCGGAATGGGAGCGCAAAGGGCTGCCGGTGTTGGCTTGCCTCGGTCTGACCTTCCTCTATCTGCTGGCGCCGTTGTTCTTCTTCACTCACGGCACGGCGATCAGCTGGGCGCTTGCGGGGTTGGCGACGTTGTTTGTTGGCTTGCGTCTGCAATCGCGCACGTTCCTGTTCACTGCGTTCGCCGTGCAGTTGCTCGGCGGTGCGTTGTTCCTGATGCGGCTACAGGGTTCGAGCGGTGAGTCTGGCGCCGTGTTCAACGCGGGTTGGAGCGGCCTGCTGAGCGCGTCGTTGATCGGCCTGGCGCTGATCGCTGGCATGTTGCTGGCGGCGCGCGACGAGATGGTCCGAAGCGATGTGCGATTGCTGCGCGGCTTGTCGGTGGTGCTGCTGGCCGGTCTGGTGTTGATCAATCTGGCGGTGCTGTTCGTCCTGCCTTGGCAAACGGCGAGTGCGGTATGGGCGGCCAGCGGTCTGCTCATCATCTGGCTGAGTCTGTACCTCAAGCAGCGCGTGAGTTTTGTCTTCGGCTTGCTGTTGCAGGTCATCGGCGGCGCGGCGTTCCTGATGGCCGGGCCTGATTTGCTCGGACCGCTTGCGAGCGAAGGATTGACGCCTCTGGCTCATAGCGGTTTCTGGACGCCGCTGGTGTTGGGTTTGGCTGCGATGGTTGGCGCCTGGCGCTTGCAGCTCGGCAACCATGCCTCGGCCTTCGATGGGCTGAGTTTGCAGCGTTTGTCCGAAGTGCTGCTGGTGTGGGGTGCTGGTTGGTGGGCGCTGGCGTGGGTCAGTGAAGTGCTGCGCTTCGCACCGTTGAATCTGCAAGCGACGTTGTTGCTGGCCGTTGCTGCGCTGAGCGTTGCGCTGTGGACAGTCTTGGCGCTACGCCTGAAATGGTCGTCGCTGGGCTTGCTCTGCACCTTGCTGATGCCTGCGGCCGGTTTGGTGTTGCTGGCTGCGTGGCACTCGCGTTATCACCCGGCGGCCAACGTCGGTTGGCTGGCATGGGCGGCCGTGTTTGTTGTGCATTTCATCTCCCTGCGGCGATTGGCGCCGATGTTGCCGGCGCGCGCCCTCAGTGCCGCGCACGTGCTCGGCTGCTGGCTGTTGATCGGCGTGTTGGCCCTGGAACTGCGTTACGGCTTGCTGCTGTTGTCCGAGCAGTACAACGCCTGGCGCTGGTTGGGTTGGGCGATTCTGCCGAGCCTGTATCTGGTGCTGATGGCGGCACCCCGTGCCTGGCCATGGCCGGTGTCGGCTTATTCGCGCGAATACCGCATGTACGCGGCGGCACCGCTGGCGTTGCTAATGCTCGGCTGGTTCTGGCTGGCGAACGTCGTCAGCGACGGCACCGCCGAGCCGTTGCCTTACGTGCCGCTGATCAACCCGCTGGAGTTGGGTCTGCTGTTTGCGCTGTTCGGTGTCTACGTGTGGTCCCGCAGCGCCGTGACGCAACTGGCGATTCGCAAGGACTATGCCGAACACGCCACGCAACTGATCGCTGGCGCATCGCTGTTTGTGTTCTTTACTGCGCTGGTGATGCGCACGGCCCATCATTGGGGCGGTGTGCCGTTCGAACTGGATGCGTTGCTCGAGTCCATGCTGGTGCAGGCCGGTCTGTCCATCGTCTGGACCTTGATGGCCCTGAGTCTGATGATCGGCGGCCATCTGCGTCATCGCCGCGAAGTCTGGCTGATCGGTGCGGGGCTGATCGGTGTGGTGGTGGCCAAACTGTTCTTTGTCGAATTGAGTAACCGCGGCGGACTCGCCCGAATCGTCTCGTTTATCGGCGTTGGCGTGTTGCTGCTGGTGGTGGGCTATTTCGCCCCGTTGCCGCCCAAGCGCGTCGAGGCTGTGCCGGAGGCTGAAAAACCGGCCCCGCAAACCGAAGGAGTGTCGTTTTGAGTCAGAAGCTGAACCTTGTCTGGTTGGGCGTTGTTGCGTTGGGCGTGGCGCTGTCGGCCAGTGCTCAGGAAAAACTGGCGGACTTCGCCACGCAGGTGCCGTTGTCGGTCAGTGGTGAAGGTCCGTGGTATCGCCTCGAATTGCCGTTGAGCGTGCAATTGAATGCGCGGCAAACCGATCTCAGCGATGTGCGCGTGTTCAATGCCGCCGGTGAGGCTCAGGCGTATGCCTTGGCGCGCGCGCCGGCGCAGACCAGCGAAAACCGCACCCTGACCGACGTGAAATGGTTTCCTCTGTACAACTCGGCGGACTCCACCGAGCACGCACCGAGCGTGCGGGTGCAATCGAGCGCCAACGGCACGCTGGTCGAAGTGCAGCCGTCCAGTCAGCTGGAGGCGGGCGAAGAAATGCTGCGGGGCTGGTTGCTCGACGCCAGCAGCATCAAAGCACCGTTGCAGCAGTTGATCCTCGACTGGACCAGCGAGCGCGACGGTTTCCAGCGTTTCACCATCGAGGCCAGCGACGACCTGCAGCATTGGCAGTCGTGGGGCGAAGGGCAGGTGGCACGCCTGACGTTTGCCGACGAGCGGGTCGAGCAACATGAAGTCGCCCTTCCGGGTCAGTCGGCCCGTTATCTGCGCTTGCTGTGGAGCACGCCGCAATCGGCCCCGACGTTGACCTCGGCGCAACTGCAAAGCGCCAAGACCCGCAGCCTGCCGCTACCGCTTGTCTGGTCGCAACCGCTGGCCGGCAGCAGCGTGAAGGCCGGTGAATACACCTGGCAATTACCCATGGGGCTGAATGTCGAGCGCTTGCAGGTCGAGTTGAGCCAGACCAACAGTTTGGCACCCGTAACCTTGTCCGGTCGTCGGGAAAGCAGCTTGCCGTGGCAGCCGCTGAGCAGCGGTTTGCTTTATCGCCTGACCCAGAGTGGCCAGGACGTGGTGCAAAACGAATTGCAGCTGTCGGGGCAAACCGTACAGCAGTTGAAGCTGACGGTGGACGAGCGCGGCGGTGGTCTGGGTGCCGAGGCACCGACTGTGCGATTCGCCGTGCGCTCCATTCAATTGGTGTTCCTGGCGCGCGGGGCGGGGCCTTATACGCTCGCGCTGGGAAGTGCCACGGTGAAGGCGGCGAACCTGCCACTGTCGACGTTGATTCCGGATTACAGCGCTGCAAAGTTGGCGACTTTGGGCAAGGCTACGGTCGAAGGCGCGGCGGTGGCCACGCCAGCGTCGACCGTGACAACGGCTGCGACGATGGACACAAGCTGGAAGAAGTTCGGGTTGTGGGCGGTGTTGCTGCTCAGCGTTTTGGTTCTGGGCGCGATGGCGTTCAGTCTGTTGCGCAAGCCTGCTACCAAATCCTGAGGATGGCTGGTGCTACGCACCATTCGCGAGCAAGCCCGCTCCCACAGGGGAATGCATTTCAAAATGTGGGAGCGGGCTTGCTCGCGAAGACGGAATGTCAGACAAGGAAAGTCTCGAAACTGCCACTCATCCTCCGCTCACATCTCCTGCGTTTCGAACTACGCTCAACCGGGCGCATGAACTCTATTGGGTGTAACACGTCTGATAGGAGGAAATGCGCCCCGACTCGCGTTAAACTGCGCGGGTTTTTAGCCCCCCATTCCACCGGAGCCTTCCATGTCCCGCGTTACCCTGAGTCGCTATTTGATTGAGCAGACCCGTAGCAATAACACCCCTGCCGATCTGCGTTTCCTGATCGAAGTGGTGGCGCGTGCTTGCAAAGAGATCAACCACGCCGTGTCCAAAGGCGCCCTCGGTGGTGTTCTGGGCAGCATGGGCACTGAAAACGTCCAAGGTGAAGTGCAGAAAAAACTCGACGTGATCTCCAACGAGATCCTGCTCGAAGCCAACGAATGGGGCGGTCACCTGGCCGGCATGGCGTCCGAAGAAATGGACAATGCCTACCAGATCCCGGGCAAATACCCGAAAGGCGCGTACCTGTTGGTATTCGACCCGCTGGACGGCTCGTCGAACATCGATATCAACGCGCCGGTCGGTACGATCTTCTCGGTGCTGCGTTGCCCGAACGAATACCTGAGCCAAAACGAGCCCTTGAACGAAAAGGCTTTCCTGCAGCCAGGCACCGAGCAAGTGGCTGCCGGTTACGCGATCTACGGTCCACAGACCATGTTGATCCTGACCCTGGGTGACGGCGTAAAAGGCTTCACCCTGGACCGCGAAATGGGCAGCTTCGTGCTGACCCATGAAGACATCAAGATCCCGACCTCCACTCAGGAATTCGCGATCAACGCGTCCAATCAGCGTCACTGGGAAGCTCCGGTACAACGCTACGTCGGCGAATTGCTGGCTGGCGAAGAAGGTCCGCTGAAAAAGAACTACAACATGCGCTGGGTCGCCGCGATGGTCGCGGACGTGCACCGCATCCTGACCCGAGGTGGTCTGTTCATGTACCCACGCGACAGTCGCGAGCCGTCCAAGCCGGGCAAGCTGCGTCTGATGTACGAAGCCAACCCGATGTCGTTCCTGGTTGAACAGGCTGGCGGCGCGTCCACCGATGGCCATCAGCGCATCCTCGACATCAAGCCGGACGGCTTGCACCAGCGTGTCGCCGTGTTCCTCGGTTCGAAAGAAGAAGTCGAACGCGTCACGGCTTACCACAAGGAATAAACCCATGACCGCGCCCTGGCAGCCATTGCTCGAATGGTGGTTCGGAACCCTCGAATCCCCCCACGAAATAGCGGCTGACAAGGGCAAGTTATGGTTCGGCAAGCGCGACAGCCAGGACCTCGAAGCGCGCACGCGTTTCGGGGACTGGGTCGAGCAGGCACTGGCTGGCGGATTGACCGAGTGGGCGCAACGCCCCGAAGGTTGGCTGGCCCTGGTGCTGCTGCTCGATCAACTCCCGCGCATGATCTATCGCGACACTCCCAAATCCTTTTCAGGCGATCTCAGGGCTCAGGCACTGGTGGCGCAAGGCATTGCTGCGGATTTTGATCGGCAGTTGCGCCCCATACAACGGGTATTCATCTATCTGGTGTTTGAACATTGCGAGAATCTGGCGGTGCAGAACGAAGCGGTTTCGCGGTTTATCGATCTGCTGGCGCAGCAACCTGAGGGTGATCGGGCGGTGTTTGCCGATAACCTGGATTATGCCGAGCGGCATCAGAAAGTGATTGCGCGGTTTGGACGGTTTCCGCATCGCAATGCGGTGTTGGGAAGGGAATCTACGGCTGAGGAGTTGGCGTTTCTTTCGAAGCCCGGGTCTCGTTTCTAAATCTTCGTTGTTGCAGATGCCGTCTTCGCGAGCAAGCCCGCTCCCACAGGGGATTTGTGATCGACGCAAATCCAATGTGGGAGCGGGCTTGCTCGCGAAGGGGCCCGCAAGAATGGCTTAAATCCTGAAACTACCCACCAACTGTTTAAGCCGCGCCGCCTGCTGCTCAAGGTCTGAACACGCGCGCAAGGTCGACTGCAAGTTCTCCACGCCTTCCTGATTCAGCGTGTTGATTTCGGTGATGTCGACGTTGATCGACTCCACCACCGCCGTCTGCTCTTCCGTCGCAGTGGCCACCGACTGGTTCATCCCGTCGATCTCACCGATACGCTGGGTCACGCTGCCCAGACGTTCGCCCGCCAGGTTGGCGATGCCGACGCTGCTTTCGCTCTGGCGCTGGCTGTCGGTCATGGTGCTCACGGCTTCCCGGGCGCCGACTTGCAGTTCCTCGATCATCTTCTGCACTTGCTGCGCCGAATCCTGAGTACGGTGCGCGAGGTTACGCACTTCGTCTGCCACCACGGCAAAACCGCGACCGGCTTCACCGGCACGGGCCGCTTCGATGGCGGCGTTGAGTGCCAGCAAGTTGGTCTGCTGGGAGATGCTGGTGATCACTTCCAGAATCTGCCCGATGTTTACGGTGTTGCTGTTGAGCGCTTCGATATTGCCACACGAATCGCTGATCTTCGCCGAGAGCTGCTGCATCGCCGCGATGGTTTTATCCACGACTTGCTGGCCGTCCTCGGCCAATGCGCGAGCATCGCTCGAATGCTGAGAGGCGAGGGCGGCGTTCTGGGCGATTTCCTGGGCGGCGGCGCCCAGTTCGTTGATGGCGGCGGCCACGCTACTGGTGCGCGAGGCTTGCTGGTCGGAGTTGAACATCGACGAGTTCGACGCGGCAACCACACGCAAGGCGACTTCGTTGACCTGGCCGGTGGCCGAGGACACTTCGCGAATCGACGTATGAATACGCTCCACAAAACGGTTGAACGAGGTGCCCAGGGCACCGAATTCGTCCTGGCCGTGAATGGTCAGGCGTTTGGTCAGGTCACCTTCGCCTTCGGCGATGTCATGCATGGCGCGGCCCATGGTCAGCAGCGGCTGCATCAGGAAGCTGATCAGCATGCCCAGCAACGCGATGATGATCACCACGGCAATGACCATAGCGATGATCGCCGAGGTGCGGAACTCGCTGAGCATCGAGAACGCGGTGTCCTGATCCAGCACCAGCGCTACGTACCAGTCTGCCGAAGGCACACCGTTGACGTGGGTAAAGGAGATGAATTGGGTCTTGCCGTCGATCGCGACTTCTTTCATGCCCGGGCTGACTTTCGGCGCGCCGTTCGGGTAGGCGTCGGTCAGGCTTTTGAGTACGAGTTTGCTGTCCGGGTGAATCAGGATCTTGCCGTCGGCACTGACGATGAACGCATGGCCGTGGCCGCCGAAGTTCAGCGAGTTGATGATCGCGCTGACGCTGGACAGGTCGATGTCTGCCCCGGCGACGCCGATCATTTGATTCTGATATTTCACCGGCGTGGCGACGGTGATTACCAATTTGCCCGACGACGCGGCGATATAAGGTTCGGTGACGATGGTCTGTTGCGCGCTGTTGGCCGCCTTGTACCAGCCGCGGGCGCGGGGGTCGTAATCCGCCGCACGATTGCCGGCCGGGACCGAGAACATCAGGCCATCGGTGCCACCGAAGTAGCTCAGCTGAAAATTACTGGTGTAGGCGGGCAGGTCGATGGCGCGCTTGAGGTTGGCCTGGGCGCTGCCGTCCACCGCGATCTGCTGGGACAGCGATTGCAGCAACTGCATGCGGCTTTCCAGCCAGGTCTGGATGTTGCTGGTGGTCAGGCTGCCGAGTTCCTGCATCGAGGATTCGGTACTGCTGCGCAGGGTTTGCCGCTGGCGGTAGTCGTTGAAGAGGATGAAACAAGCGAATGCAACGGCCACCACGAGGGCGGCAGCCAACAAGATCTTGTGGCTGAACTTCATGTTTCTGGTCATTAAATGAGCTACCGCGAAGAGGCTGGTCAACAAAGGGGCGTCAATTTGCCACAGTCGTGGGCTTTGCGCTGCTTTTATGTCGACTGAGCGGCGCCAAAGATTAGGCGGCTTTTGCGAATACCGACGAAATGGTCAACAGCAAACAAAAGTTCCTTATATTTCACGAAAGGCGGACGACCGGCCCAAAAATAGCCGGCCGGCCACGGAACCAGACAGGGGTTTTCTCTTCTAAGCTTCAGCTTGGCAGCCATGCCATTCCCCTTCGCCCCAGGAGCTACACCATGTCGCTGCGTTCTATCGCCCTGCTTTCGTTCTGCGTGTTGTTGGCCGCTTGCAGCAAGATCAATCAGGAAAACTACTCGAAGTTGTCGTCAGGCATGCCCAAAGCCGAGGTAGAAACCTTGCTGGGTAAACCCGCCGATTGCTCGGGCGCGCTCGGCATGTCCAGCTGTACCTGGGGCGACAAGAACAGCTTTATCAGCGTGCAGTACGCCGGTGACAAAGTGCTGATGTTTTCCGGCCAAGGCCTGAAGTAATCCGGGGCTATGCGCCCACGGGAGAAAAACAATGAAACGGTTACTGATAGTCCTTTTAGCCGGCCTGGTATTGGCCGGCTGCGCCACTTCCGGCGTAGATCCGTTGGCACCGAAAACTGTCAACAGCGTCAATCTCAAGAAGTACCAAGGGACCTGGTACGAATTGGCCCGTCTGCCGATGTATTTCCAGCGCAACTGCGCGCAATCCGAAGCCCATTACACGCTCAAGCCTGACGGCAAAGTGTTGGTGCTGAATCGCTGCCTGACGGCAGACTGGCAATGGGAAGAGGCCAAAGGCGTGGCCTGGCCACAGGAGCCGGGCAAGCCCGACAAGCTGTGGGTCGAGTTCGATACCTGGTTTTCGCGGCTGATACCGGGTGCGGCGAAGGGAGAGTACTGGGTGTTGTACGTCAGCGATGACTATAAAACCGCCATTGTTGGCGATCCGAGCCGCAAGTATCTGTGGCTGCTGTCACGGACCCCGACGGTCAATGGTGTAGTGCGTGAAGAACTGCTGAGCAAGGCACGTCAGCAGGGTTACGACACTACGCGGCTGATCTGGCGCGCGACCGATACGCAGATGGCCAAGACCTCGAACTAACGGTTACCAGAATCCCAATGTGTGTGCGGGCTTGCTCGCGAAGGGGCCATCAAATTCAACAGAGATGTTGACTGACAGTCCGCCTTCGCGAGCAAGCCCGCTCCCACATTTTTTTGCGTCAGCCCAGGAGGTCGCGCAGGACTTGGGTGAAAGCGCGGTTACTCTCTTCTGCGCCCGCATGACGCCCGTCGCGCACAACCCACTGGCCATTGACCAGCACATCCCGCACCTGGCGATCACCGCCGGCAAACAACCAACGATTGAGAATCCCGTCACCACTGGCCGTCGCCAGGTACGGATCGTTGCCATCCAGCACCAGCCAATCCGCACGTTTGCCAACTTCCAGCGCACCGATCGGTTGACCCAGCGCCTGAGCCCCGCCCTCCAGCGCCGCGTCGTACAGCGTGCGGCCAACCATCGGCTGATCCGCGCCATACAAACGATTACGTCGTTGGTCGCGCAGACGCTGGCCGTATTCCAGCCAACGCAATTCTTCCACCACACTCAATGACACATGGCTGTCGGAGCCGATCCCCATGCGCCCGCCCTGAGCGAGGAAGTCCACCGCCGGGAAAATCCCGTCGCCGAGGTTGGCTTCGGTGGTCAGGCACAAGCCGGCGATGGCGCGACTCTTGGCCATCAGCGTGACTTCTTCCGGGTTGGCGTGGGTCGCGTGAACCAGGCACCAGCGCTGATCGACCTCGGTGTTTTCGTACAGCCATTGCAGCGGACGGCGGCCGCTCCAGCTCAGGCAGTCATCGACTTCCTTCTGCTGTTCGGCGATGTGAATGTGCACCGGGCACTGCTGGTCGCTGGCGGCCAGCACTTCGCTGATCTGCTGCGGTGTTACCGCGCGCAACGAGTGGAAACACAAACCCAGCGACTGCGCCGGTTGCTGCGCCAGGATCGGCTGCAAGCGCGACTGAAGCTTGAGGTAGTTTTCGGTGCTGTTGATAAAGCGGCGCTGGCCTTCGTTCGGGGCCTGGCCGCCGAAACCGGAATGGCTGTAGAGCACCGGTAGCAGGGTCAGGCCGATCCCGGCGGAACTGGCGGCCTGGCTGATGCGTAGCGCCAGTTCGGCCGGGTCCGCGTAAGGCTGGCCGTTGGTGTCGTGGTGTACGTAGTGAAATTCCGCGACCGAGGTGTAACCGGCCTTGAGCATTTCGATGTACAGCTGACGGGCGATGACGCCGAGTTGATCCGGGCTGATTTTTCCGACGAGGCGATACATCAAATCGCGCCAGGTCCAGAAACTGTCATTCGGATTACCCGCCACTTCCGCCAGCCCGGCCATGGCCCGCTGGAAGGCGTGGGAGTGTAAATTCGGCATACCCGGCAGCAGCGGACCGCTTAGCCGTTCGGCGCCATCTGCGTTGGAATCGGCCTGGATATGGGTCAACACGCCGTCGGCGCTGACCTCAAGACGTACATTGTTGGCCCATCCACTAGGCAGCAGCGCGCGTTCGGCAAAGAAGGCGGACATGGTTCAGCACCCCATCGTGTGTTATTTGTATATACATATACAGACGTTTGCCTGCTCGGTAAACTCCGGCAAGCTAGCAACCTCTCTTCAACGAACAAGGATTAACCGTGCCGACTCCGCCTGCAGTCTCTCCGTTGGCCGCACACATGGGCGACAGTCCGGCGCCCTTGTACGCCCGCGTCAAACAGATGATCACCCAGCAAATCGACAGTGGAAACTGGCCGCCGCACTACCGCGTTCCGTCGGAAAGCGAACTGGTCAACCAGCTGGGTTTCAGCCGCATGACCATCAACCGCGCTCTGCGCGAGATGACCGCCGACGGTCTGCTGGTGCGCATGCAGGGTGTCGGCACTTTTGTCGCCGAGCCGAAAAGTCAGTCCGCGCTGTTTGAAGTCCACAACATCGCCGACGAAATCGCCTCTCGTGGCCATCGCCACACCTGCAAGGTCATCACCCTCGAAGAAGAGGCCGCCGGTTCCGAGCGGGCGCTGGCCCTGGACATGCGTGAAGGCCAGAAAGTCTTTCACTCGCTGATCGTGCATTTTGAAAATGATATCCCGGTGCAAATCGAAGACCGTTTCGTCAACGCACTCGTGGCGCCGGACTACCTCAAGCAGGACTTCACCCTGCAAACGCCCTACGCCTATCTGAACCAGGTCGCGCCGCTGACCGAAGGCGAGCATGTGGTCGAGGCGATTCTGGCCGAAGCCAGCGAGTGCAAGTTGCTGCAGATTGAAAAGGGCGAGCCGTGCCTGCTGATTCGCCGCCGCACCTGGTCCGGCCGTCAACCGGTGACCGCCGCCCGTTTGATCCACCCAGGTTCCCGTCATCGTCTGGAAGGACGCTTTCATAAATGAGTCAGTTCAAGGTTTTACGCGCAGTTGATTACCCACGCATGCCATGGAAAAATGGCGGCGGCAGCACTGAAGAAATCACCCGTGATGGAGGTGCCGGCCTTGAGGGTTTCGGCTGGCGCCTGTCGATTGCCGATATCGGCGAGTCGGGCGGTTTCTCGACATTCGCGGGCTATGAGCGAGTGATCACTGTGCTGCAAGGCGACGGCATGACCTTGCGGGTTGATGGTCAGGACACGCGGCCATTGTTACCGCTGGACCCGTTTGCCTTCAGCGGCGAGAGCCAGGTTTCCTGCACATTGCTCGGCGGGCCGATTCGCGATTTCAACCTGATTTATGCGCCGCAGCGTTATAGCGCGCGATTGCAGTGGCTGGACGGCGAGCAGCGGTTTTTCAGCTCGGCAGGCACGGTGCTCTTGTTCAGTGTCACCGACGAGCTTGAAGTGAAGGTTGGTAACAGTGCCTCACAACTCGGTCGCCATGATTGCCTGCAACTCGACGGTAACGCCGGCCTGCTGGAAGTCTCCAGCAATGGCCCATGCTGCGTGATCGAGCTGACTGCACGCTGATTCAAAATACCTAAAAGATCGCAGCCTCGTTTCACTCGACAGCTCCTACAAGATGAACACCATCCCTGTAGGAGCTGTCGAGTGAAACGAGGCTGCGATCTTTTGCTTTTCAACGTTCCCGAATGCGCACCAATTTGTTACCGAACGCCCCAGCGTGGCGCAAACCCCCGTTCAAGTAACAGCTGTAACCCTCCTCGCAAAATCCCCCCGAAAAATTGCATCTTTGCCAGAACCCTTGATCCAGGCGCTTTCCAGCCCTTTAAAAATTTTTCTTGAACACTCATCCAGCAAGTTGGCCGCTTGATTGCATGTGCTTGTATGTACAAGTAAAGACGTATGCGTATGAGTCGATCGAGACTCCTCGCAACGTCCACTGATTCGCTTGTGTCGCTTTGACGCGCACAGGCTGGCTTACCCACCGCCAGGGTTGGTTTGGATTGATCGCTGAGGAGTCTTTTTCGTGACTGACAATACCCAGAAACCTACGAAGTATCGTGACGTTGAAATTCGTGCCGCTCGCGGTAACAAGCTGACCGCCAAAAGCTGGCTGACTGAAGCGCCGCTGCGCATGCTGATGAATAACCTCGACCCGGAAGTCGCCGAGAACCCTAAAGAACTGGTGGTTTACGGTGGTATCGGCCGTGCAGCACGTAACTGGGAATGCTACGACAAGATCGTCGAAAGCCTGACCAACCTGAACGACGACGAGACCCTGCTGGTGCAATCCGGCAAGCCGGTCGGCGTGTTCAAGACTCACAGCAACGCCCCGCGCGTACTGATCGCCAACTCCAACCTGGTGCCACACTGGGCGAGCTGGGAACACTTCAACGAACTCGACGCCAAAGGCCTGGCCATGTACGGCCAGATGACCGCCGGCAGCTGGATCTACATCGGCAGCCAGGGCATCGTTCAAGGCACCTACGAAACCTTCGTCGAAGCCGGTCGCCAACACTACAACGATGACCTGAAAGGTCGTTGGGTTCTGACCGCAGGCCTGGGCGGCATGGGCGGCGCTCAGCCTCTGGCCGCGACCCTGGCCGGCGCTTGCTCGCTGAACATCGAATGCCAGCAGGTCAGCATCGATTTCCGTTTGAACAGCCGTTATGTCGATGAGCAAGCCACCGACCTCGACGACGCTCTGGCCCGCATCGCCAAATACACCAAGGAAGGCAAAGCGATTTCCATCGCCCTGTTGGGTAACGCGGCCGAAATCCTGCCAGAACTGGTCAAGCGCGGTGTGCGCCCGGACATGGTCACCGACCAGACCAGTGCCCACGACCCGCTCAACGGTTACCTGCCAGCCGGCTGGACCTGGGAAGAGTACCGCGCTCGCGCCAAGACCGAGCCAGCCGCTGTCGTCAAAGCCGCCAAGCAATCCATGGCCGTGCACGTTAAAGCGATGCTCGAATTCCAGAAAATGGGTATTCCGACCTTCGACTACGGCAACAACATCCGTCAGATGGCCCAGGAAGAAGGCGTCGAGAACGCATTCGACTTCCCGGGTTTCGTACCGGCTTACATCCGTCCGCTGTTCTGCCGCGGTATCGGTCCGTTCCGTTGGGCTGCACTGTCGGGCGATCCGCAAGACATCTACAAAACCGACGCCAAGGTCAAGGAACTGATCCCGGACGACGCGCACCTGCACAACTGGCTGGACATGGCGCGCGAACGCATCAGCTTCCAGGGCCTGCCGGCACGTATCTGCTGGGTCGGGCTGGGCCTGCGCGCCAAGCTCGGCCTGGCATTCAACGAAATGGTGCGTAGCGGTGAATTGTCGGCGCCAATCGTGATCGGTCGCGACCACCTGGATTCCGGTTCTGTGGCCAGCCCGAACCGCGAAACCGAATCGATGCAAGACGGTTCCGATGCCGTGTCCGACTGGCCACTGCTCAACGCTCTGCTGAACACGGCGAGCGGCGCGACCTGGGTCTCCCTGCACCACGGCGGCGGCGTCGGCATGGGCTTCTCCCAGCACTCGGGCATGGTGATTGTCTGCGACGGTACGGACGAAGCGGCCGAGCGTATCGCTCGCGTACTGCACAACGACCCGGCGACCGGCGTCATGCGTCACGCCGATGCGGGTTACCAGATCGCGATCGACTGCGCCAAGGAGCAGGGGCTGAACCTGCCGATGATTACCGGCAAATAACGCAAAACCCTGTAGGAGCTACCGCAGGCTGCGATCTTTTGGCGTCGTTACTGACGCCGAAGATCAAGATCAAAAGATCGCAGCCTCGTTTCACTCGACAGCTCCTACAGGGACCGAGCGAATTCCAATAACAATCCACAGAGGTTGAATCATGGCTGTTAACAGCGATCGTGCAGGCAGTAAACCGTTGATCGAGAAACGTTCGATCGACTACATCCCGGAAGCGGAGAGACACGGTCGTCTGTTGAGCCAGTTCACCCTGTGGATGGGTGCCAACCTGCAAATCACCGCGATTGTCACCGGGGCCCTGGCCGTGGTGCTGGGCGGTGACGTGTTCTGGTCGTTGATCGGTCTGTTGATCGGTCAACTGCTCGGCGGTGGCGTAATGGCGCTGCATGCCGCGCAAGGGCCCAAGCTTGGCCTGCCGCAGATGATCTCCAGCCGGGTACAGTTCGGCGTGTATGGCGCGGCCATCCCGATCGTGCTGGTCTGTCTGATGTACCTCGGCTTCACCGCAACGGGAACCGTGCTTTCCGGCCAGGCGCTGGGCCAGTTGTTTGGCGTCAGCGACAGCGTCGGCATCCTGATTTTCGCCAGTGTCATCGTGCTGGTCACGGTGCTCGGTTATCGAGTGATCCATTGGATTGGCCGTGTTGCCAGTGTTATTGGTGTGATCGCCTTCGTTTACCTGTTCAGCCGTCTGATGAGCCAGACCGACGTTGGCGCGCTTCTGCAAATCCGCCACTTCAGTTGGAGCAGCTTCCTGCTGGCGGTGTCGCTCGCGGCGTCCTGGCAGATCGCCTTCGGCCCGTACGTGGCGGACTATTCTCGCTACTTGCCAAGCAAGACGTCATCGGTGAAAACCTTTTTCGCAGCGGGTGCGGGTTCGGTGATTGGCGCACAGGTGGCGATGATCCTCGGTGTGTTTGCCGCGGCTTCGGCCAACGGGCAATTTGCCGGCCACGAAGTGGCGTACATCGTTGGTTTGGGCGGTACCGGTGCCACTGCTGCGCTGCTGTACTTCAGCATTGCGTTCGGCAAGGTCACCATCTCCACGCTGAACTCCTATGGCAGCTTCATGTGCATTGCGACCATCATCAGCGGTTTCCGTGGTGAGCTGAAGGTAACGCGCTTGCAGCGTCTGGTCTTCGTGCTGGTCATCGTCGGTACTGCGACCCTGATGGCGTTGCTCGGTCAGCACTCGTTCCTCGGTGCGTTCAAGTCCTTCATCCTGTTCTTGCTGGCGTTCTTTACACCCTGGAGCGCGATCAACTTGGTGGACTACTACTGCATCACCCGCGAGCGCTATGACGTGCCGGCGCTGGCCGATCCGAACGGTCGCTACGGTCGCTGGAACCCGCTCGGTATCAGCGTCTATGTCTTCGGTGTGCTGGTGCAACTGCCGTTTATCTCCTCCAAGTTTTATACCGGTCCGCTGGTGGCCGCTCTGGGTGATGTAGATATTTCCTGGATCATTGGTTTGGTGCTTCCCGCAGCCCTGTATTACGTGTGTGCGAAAAAATGGCACAGCGCAGTACCCGATCAACTGATCCTGCCGGTCGAGCAGGACAGCGTTGCACAACCTAAAACAAGCGGGGCCGGTCGCGCTGCGGCGCAGGCCTGATTGGACGTGGACAGGGCTGGATGCCTCTTGACTGCCGTAAGCCAACTCATGATTAGGAGCGTCACACAATGAAATCGAACAAGACCCTGCTGACCACATTGCTTTCCATGGGCCTGCTGGCCAGCGCCGGCGCCACTCAGGCGGCTGGTTGGTGCGAGTCGGGTAAACCGGTGAAGTTCGCCGGCCTGAACTGGGAAAGCGCCATGCTGCTGACCGACGTGCTGCAAGTCGTGTTGGAGAAAGGCTACGACTGCAAGACCGACAGCCTGCCGGGCAACTCCATCACCATGGAAAACGCCCTGAGCAGCAACGATATTCAAATCTTCGCCGAAGAGTGGGTCGGCCGTAGCGAAGTCTGGAACAAGGCCGAGAAGGCCGGCAAGGTTGTCGGTGTCGGCGCTCCAGTCGTTGGCGCAATCGAAGGCTGGTACGTGCCGCGTTACGTGATCGAAGGCGACGCCAAGCGCAAGCTGGAGCCTAAAGCCCCGGACCTGAAAGCCATCGCCGATCTGGGTAAATACGCTGCAGTGTTCAAGGATCAGGAAGAGCCATCCAAGGGCCGTTTCTATAACTGCCCGGCGGGCTGGACCTGTGAGCTGGACAACAGCGAAATGCTGAAAAGCTACGGCCTGGAAAGCACCTATACCAACTTCCGTCCGGGCACCGGTCCGGCACTGGATGCCGCGGTGCTGTCGAGCTACAAACGTGGCGAGCCGATCCTGTTCTACTACTGGTCGCCAACCCCGCTGATGGGCCAGGTTGATCTGGTGAAACTCGAAGAGAAACCAGGCGTGGACAAGCGCGTGACCATCAAGGTCGGCCTGTCCAAAACCTTCCACGAGCAAGCCCCGGAACTGGTGGCGGTGCTGGAGAAGGTCAACCTGCCAATCGACCTGCTCAACCAGAACCTCGGGCGCATGGCCAAAGAGCGGATCGAGTCACCAAAACTGGCGAAAATCTTCCTCAAGGAACATCCTGAAGTCTGGCACGCATGGGTGAGCGAAGACGCAGCCAAAAAGATCGACGCGGCCTTGTAGGTTGAGTTTCTCCGACTGCCCTGAGCGGCAGTCGGATGCTTGATCGCAACCCCTTGATTGAGAGCCTCTTATGTTTCCCGAAAGCTTTACCTTTTCCATCGCCGACTGGGTCAACAGTTGGGTCGATTCACTGGTCACCAACTACGGCGACGTGTTCCGGCACATCTCCGACACCCTGTTGTGGGCCATCGTCAATCTTGAAGGCATGCTGCGTGCGGCGCCGTGGTGGCTGATGCTGGCAATCGTGGCGGGCGTTGCCTGGCACGCGACCCGCAAAGTCGTGACCACCGCCGTGATCGTTGGCTTGTTGTTCCTGGTGGGCGCGGTCGGCCTCTGGGACAAGCTGATGCAGACCCTGGCGCTGATGATGGTGGCGACCATCATTTCGGTGATGATCGGCATTCCGCTGGGCATTCTCTCGGCGCGCAGCAATCGCCTGCGTTCGATCTTGATGCCGCTGCTGGACATCATGCAGACCATGCCGAGTTTCGTGTACCTGATCCCGGTGCTGATGCTGTTCGGCCTGGGCAAGGTCCCGGCGATTTTCGCCACCGTGATCTACGCCGCACCACCGCTGATCCGCCTGACTGATCTGGGCATTCGCCAGGTCGACGGCGAAGTGATGGAAGCGATCAACGCCTTCGGTGCCAACCGTTGGCAGCAACTGTTTGGCGTGCAACTTCCGCTGGCCCTGCCGAGCATCATGGCCGGGATCAACCAGACCACCATGATGGCCCTGTCGATGGTAGTGATTGCCTCGATGATCGGTGCCCGTGGCCTGGGTGAAGACGTGTTGGTGGGGATTCAGACCCTCAACGTCGGACGTGGTCTTGAGGCGGGTCTGGCGATCGTGATTCTGGCAGTGGTTATCGACCGTATTACTCAGGCGTATGGTCGGGCACGGCATGAGGTGAGCAAATGAACAACGAAGCCATCAGCAAAATCGAAGTCAAAAACGTCTTCAAGATTTTCGGCAACCGTTCCAAGGATGCGCTGGCCATGATCGGCCAGGGCAAAACCAAAGATCAGGTGCTGTCCGAAACCGGCTGTGTGGTCGGCGTGAACGACTTGTCCCTGAGCATCGGCACCGGCGAGATCTTCGTGATCATGGGGCTGTCGGGTTCCGGCAAGTCGACGCTGGTGCGCCACTTCAATCGCCTGATCGACCCGACCAGCGGCGCGATCCTGGTGGACGGCGTGGACATCCTGCAATACGACATGGAAGCCCTGCGCGAATTTCGCCGGCACAAGATCAGCATGGTGTTCCAGAGCTTCGGCCTGCTGCCGCACAAGACCGTGGTGGATAACGTCGCCTACGGCCTGAAAGTGCGTGGCGAGACCAAGCAAATGTGCTCCGAGCGCGCGCTGCACTGGATCAACACCGTGGGCCTCAAGGGCTACGAAAACAAATACCCGCATCAGCTCTCAGGCGGCATGCGTCAGCGTGTGGGCCTGGCTCGCGCCTTGGCGGCAGACACCGATATCATCCTGATGGACGAAGCCTTCAGTGCCCTCGACCCGCTGATCCGCGCGGAAATGCAGGACCAGTTGCTGGAACTGCAAAAGACCCTGCACAAGACCATTGTCTTCATCACCCACGACCTCGACGAGGCCGTGCGCATCGGCAACCGCATTGCGATTCTCAAGGATGGCCGCCTGATTCAGGTGGGTACGCCAAGAGAGATCCTGCATTCGCCGGCGGATGAGTATGTGGACCGGTTCGTACAGCGGCGGGCGGCGGTGGTTTAAAGGTTTGCGGTGTTTGTGCTGGCCTCTTCGCGAGCAAGCCCGCTCCCACATTTGGAATGCGTACCCCTGTGGGAGCGGGCTTGCTCGCGAAGGCGTCAGCGAAGCTGCATCAATATTCAAGTTGTACGCACGAGGTTGAAGATGTCCCAGGCTGAAAAAATCGTTATCGCCGACGCCCCGTTGCGTTGGCAGGATGTGGTCGCCGTAGCCCGCCATGGCGCGCAGCTTGAGCTGTCGCCACAGACCTGGGCACGGATCGAAAATGCCCAGGCGATCGTCCAGCGCATCGTCGTCAGCGGCGAGCGCGCCTATGGCGTCAACACCGGCCTCGGCGCGTTGTGCAATGTCTCGCTCAAAGACGAACAACTCAGCCAACTGTCGCGCAACACCTTGCTCAGTCACGCCTGTGGCGTTGGCGCTCCATTGGCCGACGAACAGACCCGCGCAATCATCTGCGCCGCTATTCGCAACTATAGCCATGGAAAATCCGGCATTCATCGCCGGGTGGTCGAAGCCTTGTTGGCGCTGCTCAATCGCGGCATCACCCCGCAAGTGCCATCCCAAGGTTCGGTGGGTTACCTGACCCACATGGCCCACATCAGCATCGCGCTGCTGGGTGTCGGCAATGTCAGCTATCGCGGGCAGATTGTTTCCGCGCAGCAAGCCCTGGCCGAAGAACGTCTGCAACCGGTTCAGCTGGGTGCCAAAGATGGCTTGTGCCTGGTGAACGGCACGCCGTGCATGTCCGGCCTCAGCTGCCTGGCACTCGCCGACGCGACGCGTCTGGTGCAATGGGCCGACGTGATCGGCGCCATGAGCTTCGAGGCCCAGCGCGGTCAGATTGCCGCGTTCGATGCCGAGATCATCGCGCTCAAACCGCATCCAGGCATGCAGCAAGTCGGCATCAACCTGCGGGCGTTGCTCGATGGCAGTGAAGTGATTGCCAGCAGCAAAGGCATTCGTACTCAGGATGCGCTGAGCATCCGCTCGATTCCGCAAGTTCACGGCGCCGCTCGCGATCAGCTTGAACACGCGAAAAAGCAGATCGAAACCGAACTCAACTCGGTCACCGACAACCCGATGCTGCTGGGCACGCCGGACGACTTCAGGGTGGTGTCCCAGGCCAACCCGCACGGTCAATCCGTAGCCTTGGCGGCGGATTTGCTGGCCATCGCCATGGCTGAAATCGGCTCCATCGCCGAACGTCGGCTGGATCGCTTGATCAATCCTCACGTCAGTGGTCTGCCGGCGTTTCTGGTGGCCAACCCGGGGGTGAACTCCGGGATGATGATCGTCCAGTACGTCGCCGCTTCGCTGTGTGCGGAAAACCGTCAGTTGGCGCAACCGGCGGTGCTCGACAACTACGTCACCTCGGGCCTGCAGGAAGACCACCTGAGCCTGGGCACCAACGCCGCGTTGAAGCTGCATCGCGCCCTGGAAAACTGCACGCAGATCCTCGCCATCGAGTACCTGTTGGCGTCTCAGGCGTTTGAATTCTTGAAAGAGCAACGCTTCGGCGCCGGCACCGATGCCGCCTGGCGTCTGCTGCGCGAGCGAGTTCCGGCCTACGACCAGGACCGCTGGCTGGCACCGGACATCGCCAGTGCCGCCGCCGTTTTGAAAGACCCGATTTTGCTGCACAAAGTGTTACCGAACCTGAACTGATTTCCACCACACCAGCGTGCCAAGGCGCGGCTCCCCAGAAGGCGAGGCGCGACGGACAACGGACATCTCCGGAGCGTCTGGTGAGTCCTCTTCGTTTATGAAGAACAAAACTCTCAAAAGGAGCATAGAAATGACTGCGTTAAACCTTATTCCAGGCCAACTGAGCCTTGCCCAACTGCGTGATGTTTATCAGCAACCGGTCAAAATCACCCTCGACAACAGTGCCTCGGCCCAGATCGAAGCCAGCGTTGCCTGCGTGGAACAGATCCTCGCCGAGAACCGCACCGCTTATGGCATCAACACCGGTTTCGGCCTGCTGGCTTCGACCCGTATCGCCAGCGAAGACCTGGAAAACCTGCAGCGCTCGCTGGTGCTGTCCCACGCCGCCGGTGTCGGCGAGCCGATCAGCGACGCGCTGGTTCGCTTGGTCATGGTGCTCAAGGTCAACAGCCTGAGCCGCGGTTTTTCCGGCATTCGTCGCGTAGTGATCGACGCGCTGATCGCACTGATCAACGCCGAGGTTTACCCGCACATTCCATTGAAAGGTTCGGTCGGTGCCTCCGGTGACTTGGCGCCTCTGGCCCACATGTCGCTGGTGCTGCTGGGCGAAGGCAAGGCGCGCTACAAAGGCGAGTGGATGGAAGCCACCGAAGCGCTGAAAGTGGCCGGTCTGACTCCGCTGACCCTGGCTGCCAAAGAAGGTCTGGCGCTGCTCAACGGCACTCAGGTTTCTACCGCTTATGCATTGCGCGGTTTGTTCGAAGGCGAAGACCTGTTTGCTGGCGCCCTGGCCATTGGTGGTATGACTGTTGAAGCCGTGCTGGGCTCGCGCTCGCCGTTCGACGCGCGCATCCACGCCGCTCGTGGCCAGAAAGGCCAGATCGACGCCGCTGCCGCTTACCGCGACCTGCTGGGCGAGCGCAGCGAAGTGTCCGACTCGCACCAGAACTGCGAAAAGGTCCAGGACCCGTACTCCCTGCGCTGCCAGCCGCAAGTCATGGGCGCCTGCCTGACCCAGTTCCGTCAGGCCGCCGAAGTGCTCGGCATCGAAGCCAACGCGGTTTCCGACAACCCGCTGGTATTCGCCGCTGAAGGCGACGTGATCTCCGGCGGTAACTTCCACGCCGAACCGGTCGCTATGGCTGCCGACAACATGGCCCTGGCCATCGCTGAAATCGGTTCCCTGAGCGAACGTCGTATCTCGCTGATGATGGACAAGCACATGTCGCAACTGCCGCCGTTCCTGGTGGCCAATGGCGGCGTGAACTCCGGCTTCATGATTGCCCAGGTGACCGCTGCGGCATTGGCCAGCGAGAACAAGGCGTTGTCCCATCCGCACTCGGTGGACAGCCTGCCGACGTCGGCGAACCAGGAAGACCACGTTTCCATGGCGCCGGCTGCCGGCAAGCGTCTGTGGGAAATGGCCGAAAACACGCGCGGCGTTCTCGCGGTGGAATGGTTGGCGGCTTGTCAGGGTCTGGACCTGCGTGACGGTCTGAAGACTTCGACCAAGCTGGAAAAGGCTCGCGCCATCCTGCGTGCTGAAGTGCCGTTCTATGAGAAGGATCGGTTCTTTGCACCGGACATCAATGCTGCTAGCGAGCTTCTGGCGACTCGTTGCCTGAACGAGCTGGTTTCGGCGAAGTTGCTGCCTAGCCTGTAATGGCCCCATCGCGAGCAAGCTCGCTCCCACATTGGAATGCATATCCCTGTGGGAGCGAGCTTGCTCGCGATTCGATTTTGCGTCGAATAAGAATAAATAAGGACGAGCAATGCAACAGCCAGCAAAAGGTTTGAAACGCGGGCTCTCTGCCCGACATATTCGCTTCATGGCACTGGGGTCGGCGATCGGCACCGGGCTGTTTTACGGTTCTGCCTCGGCCATTCAAATGGCCGGGCCTGCGGTCCTGCTCGCTTACCTGATCGGTGGTGCGGCGGTGTTCATGGTCATGCGCGCCCTCGGTGAGATGGCGGTGCACAACCCGGTGGCGGGCTCTTTCGGCCACTACGCCAGCACTTATCTTGGGCCGATGGCGGGCTTCATCCTCGGTTGGACCTACGCGTTTGAAATGGTCATCGTCGGCATGGCCGACGTCACCGCATTCGGTATTTACATGGGCTTCTGGTTTCCGGAAGTCGCCCGCTGGATCTGGGTACTGGGCATCGTTTCGGTAGTCGGCGGCTTGAACCTGTGCAACGTCAAAGTCTTCGGTGAAATGGAGTTCTGGCTGTCGCTGCTCAAGGTCGCGGCCATCGTCGCGATGATCCTCGGTGGCTTCGGCATCATGCTGTTCGGCATCAGCACGGCGCCCGGCGCCCAGGCGACCGACATCAGCAATCTCTGGAGCCATGGCGGCTTCATGCCCAATGGCGTGGGCGGCTTGATCGCTTCGTTCGCGGTGGTGATGTTTGCGTTTGGCGGCATTGAAATCATCGGCGTGACCGCCGGTGAAGCCAAAGACCCGCAACACGTGCTGCCCCGGGCGATCAATGCCGTACCGTTGCGTATCCTGCTGTTCTACGTGCTGACGATGTTCGTACTGATGTCGATCTTTCCATGGCAGCAGATCGGCAGCCAAGGCAGTCCATTCGTGCAGATTTTCGACAACCTCGGAATCAGCTCGGCGGCGACCATTCTCAATATTGTGGTGATCTCGGCGGCGGTGTCGGCGATCAACAGTGACATCTTCGGCGCTGGCCGCATGATGTACGGTCTGGCCCAGCAAGGGCATGCGCCCAAGGGCTTCGCCCGCTTGTCGCGCAACGGTGTGCCATGGATGACGGTAGTGGTAATGAGTGCCGCGCTGCTGCTGGGCGTGCTGCTGAACTACCTGATTCCGGAAAACGTGTTCCTGTTGATCGCCTCTATCGCCACCTTTGCGACGGTGTGGGTCTGGTTGATGATTCTGTTCACCCAAGTGGCCATGCGTCGCTCCATGAGTGCCGAGCAGGTCGCCCAACTGAAATTCCCGGTACCGTTCTGGCCTTATGCGCCGATGGCGGCGATTGCCTTCATGCTGTTCATCTTTGGCGTGTTGGGCTATTTCCCGGACACCCAGGCGGCTCTGATCGTCGGCGTGGTCTGGATTGTATTGCTGGTGCTGGCCTACCTGACGTGGATGAAACCGGCGGCAGGGAAGGCAGTACCGGTGGAGCGGGAACCTTCTTTTTCTCATCGATAACCTAACGGAGGCCACGGATGAAAACTCTCTGGCAACACTGCCACGTCGCAACCATGGCGCAAGGCGCCTACTCGATCATCGAGGATGCGGCCATCGTGACGTCAGGAGCGCACATTGAGTGGATCGGCCCACGCGCTGAACTGCCGTCGGGCGAGTACCCGGCAGTCAATGATCTTAAAGGGGCCTGGGTGACGCCGGGCCTGATCGACTGCCACACCCACACGGTGTTCGGCGGTAACCGCAGCGGTGAATTCGAACAGCGTCTGCAAGGCGTCAGCTATGCAGAAATCGCAGCGGCCGGTGGTGGCATCGCCAGTACCGTGCGCGCCACTCGCGCGGCCACTGAAGACGAGCTGTACGCCAGCGCCGCCAAGCGTCTGAAGAGCCTGATGCGCGACGGCGTGACCACCGTCGAGATGAAATCCGGCTACGGCCTGGACCTGGCCAGCGAACGCAAGATCTTGCGGGTCATCCGCCGTCTCGGCGCCGAGTTCCCGGTCAGCGTGCGCAGCACCTGCCTGGCCGCTCACGCCTTGCCGCCGGAATACGCGGATCGTGCCGACGACTACATCGATCACATCTGCGCCGAGATGCTTCCGGCCCTGGCCGCCGAAGGGCTGGTGGATGCGGTGGACGCGTTCTGCGAATACCTGGCGTTTTCGCCGGCGCAGGTCGAGCGGGTGTTCATCGCCGCACAACAACTTGGTCTGCCGGTGAAGCTGCACGCCGAACAGTTGTCGTCGTTGCATGGTTCGAGTCTGGCCGCGCGTTACCACGCACTGTCGGCCGATCATCTGGAATTCATGACCGAAGACGACGCCATGGCCATGGCCAAGTCCGGCACCGTCGCGGTGTTGCTACCCGGCGCGTTCTACTTTCTGCGGGAAACCCAATTGCCGCCGATGGAAGCTTTGCGCAAACACGGCGTGAAAATCGCCATCGCTACCGACCTCAACCCAGGCACCTCACCGGCGCTGTCGTTGCGTTTGATGCTGAACATGGCGTGCACCTGTTTCCGCATGACCCCGGAAGAAGCCTTGGCTGGTGCAACGATTCATGCCGCCACGGCACTGGGCATGGCTGAAACCCACGGTTCGCTGGAAGTCGGCAAGTGTGCAGATTTCGTCGCCTGGCAAATCGATCGTCCGGCCGACCTCTCGTACTGGCTGGGCGGTGACCTGGAAAAACGCGTCGTGCGTCACGGCGTTGAAGTGAGCATTTAGGAGAACGGTTGTGGATAAGGTTCTGAACTTCAAACAAGGTCGCGTGCCGCTGCTGATCAGCATGCCCCACGCCGGCCTGCGCCTGACCCCGACGGTCGAAGCCGGGTTGATCCCCGACGCGAAAAGCCTGCCGGACACTGACTGGCACATTCCGCAGCTATACGAATTTGCTGCCGAGCTGGGCGCCAGCACCTTGGCCGCCGAGTACTCGCGTTTTGTCATCGACCTGAATCGACCGTCCGACGACAAGCCTTTGTATGCCGGCGCGACCACCGGCCTGTACCCGGCGACGCTGTTCGACGGTATTCCGTTGTTCCGTGAGGGTATGGAGCCGTCGGCGGCGGAACGAGCGACTTACCTGGAGCAGATCTGGACGCCGTACCACCGCACTTTGCAGAGCGAGCTGGCGCGACTGAAGGCTGAGTTTGGCTACGCGCTGCTGTTCGATGCGCACTCAATCCGCTCGATCATCCCGCATCTGTTCGACGGCAAACTGCCGGACTTCAACCTTGGCACCTTTAACGGCGCCAGTTGCGATCCACAGTTGGCCACTCAGCTGGAAGCCATCTGCGCGCGCCACGGCGATTATAGCCATGTGCTGAACGGTCGCTTCAAGGGTGGCCACATCACCCGGCATTACGGCAATCCGGCCGAGAACATCCATGCGGTGCAACTGGAGTTGGGCCAGTGCACCTACATGGAAGAGTTCGAGCCGTTCCGTTATCGCCCGGACCTGGCGGCGCCGACGCAGGTGGTGCTCAAGGAATTGCTGCAAGGGCTGCTGGCCTGGGCCCAAAAGCACTACAGCGCATAAGATCAAAAGATCAAAAGATCAAAAGATCGCCACTGTGCAAAACACGGTCGCCACAGTTCGCTTTTACCCTCTCGACGCTGCGTAATGTTCTGGGCACGGTGCACAAAGACACCGGCCCACAATAATCCGCTGCCGTACGAGATAATCCCGATGAAAAGACTGTTCACCCGCTGTCTCTCAATCCTCTGCGGCACTGCTCTGCTGAGCACCAGCGTTCTGGCCAGTGACGACGCTTCCTGCAAGGCCGTGCGCATGGGCGTGGTCAACTGGACCGACGTGATCGCCACCAGCGGCATGGCCGATGTGTTACTCAACGGCCTCGGTTACGAAAGCAAGCAAACCAGCGCCGTGCAGCAAATCATCTTCGCCGGCATCCGCGACAAGCGTCTGGACATCTACCTCGGTTACTGGAAACCGGCGATGGACAAAAACATCGCGCCGTTCCTGGCTGCCAATCAGGTGAAGGTCATGGACAAACCGAGCCTGGCCGACGCTCAGGCAACCCTCGCCGTACCTGAATATGTCGCCGAAGCGGGCCTGAAAACCTTCGCCGATATCGCCAAATTCAAGGATCAACTCGGCGGCAAGATCTACGGCATCGAGCCCGGCAGTGGCGCCAACACCACCATCAAAACCATGATCGAGACCAATCAATTTGGCTTGAAGGATTTCAAGCTGATCGAGTCGGGTGAGGCCGGCATGCTTGCCGCCGTTCAGCGGGCGGTGAATCGCAAGGAATTCGTAGTGTTCGTCGGCTGGACCCCGCACCCGATGAACATCAACATGAAGATCGCCTACCTGACCGGCAGCGAAGACGTTTACGGCCCGAACGAAGGCGCCGCCACCGTTTCCACCGTGACCGCCCCGGACTACGCCCAGCGCTGTCCGAACGTAAACCGTCTGCTGGAAAACCTGACCTTCACCGCCGCCCAGGAAAGCCAGTTGATGGTGCCGATCATGGAGCGCAAGACGCCTCAGGATGTTGCCAAGCAGTGGTTGCGCGACCATCCGGAAGATCTTCAACGCTGGCTGGCAGGTGTCAGCAGTTTCGATGGCAAGGATGGTGTGGCGACCGTTCAGACCAGTTTGAAACTTTGATGAGTTCCTATCCGTTATCCGAGCAAATGGCGGCTTTCGTCGAGAAAACCGTCAGCTTCAACAGCACCGACAGCAGTCTCGGTGGTTTGCGCCAGGCTTATAGCGACATGTGCCGGGCGTTCACTCCGTCACGTCCCGCCGGGCTGTATGTGGTCGATTTTGAATTGGCCGGCGTGCCGGTGCGGTCTTATCAACCGCCGGTTTCGCCACCGACCAGCGGTTGCCCGTGCATTGTTTATCTGCACGGGGGCGGGTGGGTGGTGGGGGATCTGGATTCCCACGACTTCATCTGCGCCGAACTGGCATCGACACTCGGCGTGCTGGTGATCGCCGTCGATTATCGGTTGGCGCCGGAACATCCATTTCCGGCGGCGTTCGAGGATTGTCTGGGTGTCTGGCGCGCACTACGGACCGGGCCATTCCGGCTCGATCCCGAGCGAACGCTGGTGGTCGGGGACAGCGCCGGTGGCAACCTTGCGGCGGCGTTGTGTCTGGCGTTGCGCGATGCGGGCGAGCCATTGCCGGCTGCGCAGGTGCTGATTTATCCGGGGCTGGGCGGTGATCACCGATTGCCGTCGCGCAGCGAATGCGTCGATGCTCCCTTGCTCAGCAGCAGCGACCTGGATTGTTATCACGCCCTGTACTTGTGCGGTACTGGGCAGCCAAGTGCCTATGCGATGCCGTTGCTCGCCGAGGATTTCAGTGGGTTGCCGCCGGCCTTGATCGCCGTGGCGCAATTTGATCCGTTGCGCGATGACGGCATGCTCTACACCGAGCGACTGAACGCAGCAGGCGTGGCAGCCACGCTCTATTACGGGGAGGGGTTGGTTCACGGCTGTTTGCGGGCTCGGGGGCAGGTCGCCGAGGTCGACGCACTCTATGAAACGCTGCTCGGCTATTTGTCTGAAAAAACAGGCTGAGAAACTCTGACTCTGCAAGGCATGCTCATTGGCGTAATTCGGGTTTATGATGCCGGACGGCAGAATCATAGAAGTCCCCCCAGGGATGACCTCGACCCCTTACGGAGCGCGCAATGCAGACTTTGTACCCGCAGATCAAACCCCACGCCCGGCACGATCTGGCCGTCGATGAAACCCACACGCTGTATGTCGACGAAAGCGGTTCGCCGGAAGGTTTGCCGGTTGTATTCATCCACGGCGGCCCCGGCGCCGGGTGTGATGCCCAGAGTCGTCGGTTTTTCGATCCAAACCTGTATCGCATTGTGACCTTCGACCAGCGCGGTTGCGGTCGTTCCACGCCCCACGCCAGCCTGGAGAACAACACCACCTGGGATCTGGTCGCCGACCTTGAGCGAATTCGCCAGCATCTTGGCATCGATAAATGGGTGTTGTTCGGCGGTTCATGGGGATCGACCCTGGCACTTGCCTACGCGCAAACCCACCCGGAGCGTGTGCACGGTCTGATTCTGCGCGGGATTTTTCTCTGCCGTCCGCAGGAAATCGAGTGGTTCTACCAGTGTGGCGCCAGTCGTCTGTTCCCCGATTACTGGCAGGACTACATCGCGCCGATCCCGCTGGACGAGCGCGAAGACTTGCTCTCGGCTTTCCACAAACGCCTGATCGGCAACGATCAGATTGCCCAGATGCACGCGGCCAAGGCCTGGTCCACCTGGGAAGGCCGGACCGCCACCCTGCGCCCGAACCCGATGGTGGTCGATCGTTTCTCCGAGCCACAGCGCGCACTGTCGATTGCCCGCATCGAATGTCACTACTTCACCAACAATGCGTTCCTTGAGCCCAACCAGCTGATCCGCGACATGGGCAAGATCGCCCATTTGCCTGGCGTGATCGTCCACGGTCGCTACGACGTGATCTGCCCGCTGGATAACGCCTGGGAGCTGCATCAGAACTGGCCGAACAGTGAATTGCAGGTGATCCGTGACGCCGGCCATGCCGCCTCCGAACCTGGCATTACTGACGCACTGGTTCGCGCCGCCGATCAGATGGCCCATCGTCTGCTCGACCTGGCCCCTGAAGAAGCATGAAGGGCCTGCTGCAACGCGTGCGTGGCGCGCGAGTCGAGGTAGCGGGGGAGGTGGTGGGCGCCGTCGATCAGGGATTGCTGGTGTTGGTGGCGGTCGAGCCCGAGGATACTCGGGCCAGCGCCGACAAACTTCTGCAGAAACTGCTTAACTATCGTGTGTTCAGTGACGCCGAGGGCAAGATGAATCTGTCCTTGGCGGATGTAGGCGGTGGGTTGCTGCTGGTCTCACAGTTCACCCTGGCCGCCGATACCAAGAGCGGGTTGCGTCCGAGTTTTTCGACCGCTGCCCCTCCGGCCCTGGGCGAGGAGCTTTTCGACTATCTATTAGGTAAGGCGAAACAGGTGCATGGCACTGTGGCATCAGGTAGATTCGGCGCGGATATGCAGGTGCACCTGGTCAACGACGGCCCGGTAACCTTCCTGTTACAGACCTGAAAGCGCTTGAAACATGTTTTTAAGGGCTTTTCGACTGAAAACAGGCGTTTTTCGCGATAAATACTTTGTTACCCCTGATGCGTTGTAACGCGGCCTACTAGATAATCGCGCGCTACGGGGATCAGCGTTCGTTGGTCCATTTTGACTTAGGTAGAGACTTGTCCTGGACCTCTTGGGGAATCATTTAGCCCCTTAGGAGTCGGAACAATGCTCGCCAACTTGGCAAGAGTGGTCTGTAGGGTCGGTTTTTCCATGCCGCGCACCCCACAGGCACTTTAACTGGCCGTTGGTTTTTTGATCTGTTTTCGGCGAGGGTTGCTCGTGATTGTTAGTCCCTGTAATGCAAAATTGTCTGCCAAACGGTTACGAAGCGCTCTGGTAGCGGGCTCTGCACTGCTCTGCCTGCTCAGCGCCGGTCAGCTTTGGGCATTCAATCTGGATGATGTATCGGTCAAGGCAAAAGAGCTGGCCGGGCAGAAATACGAAGCTGCGCGCAGTAACCTGCCGAACGAGTTCCGCGAGATGAAATTCGCGGACTATCAAAAAATTCGCTTCCTGACCGAAAAAGCCGAGTGGGCCGATCAGAAAACCCCGTTCAAGCTGTCGTTCTATCACCAGGGCATGCATTTCGATACGCCGGTGAAAATCAACGAAATCACAGCTAACACCGTCGAAGAGATCAAATACGATCCAAGTCGTTTTGATTTCGGCGACGTGAAGTTCGATCCTAAAGCCACCGAACAACTGGGTTATGCCGGTTTCCGTGTGCTGTACCCGATCAACAAGGCTGACAAGCAAGACGAAATCATGACCATGCTCGGCGCGAGTTACTTCCGCGTTGTCGGCAAGGGTCACACCTATGGCTTGTCCGCTCGCGGCATGGCCATCGATACCGCGTTGCCGTCCGGCGAAGAATTCCCGCGTTTCACCGAGTTCTGGATTCAACAGCCGAAGCCGGGTGACAAGCACCTGGTGATCTTCGCCCTGCTGGATTCGCCACGCGCTACCGGTGCCTATCGCCTGACCCTGCGTCCGGGCAGCGACACCGTTGTCGACGTCAAGGCCAAGATGTTCCTGCGTGACAAGGTCACCAAGCTTGGCGTTGCGCCGCTGACCAGCATGTTCCTGTTCGGTGCCAATCAGCCGTCGAAAGTGCTGAACTACCGTCGCGAATTGCACGACTCCAGCGGCCTGTCGATCCATGCTGGCAATGGCGAATGGATCTGGCGCCCACTGAACAACCCGAAACACCTGGCGGTGAGCAACTTCTCGATCGAGAACCCGCGCGGTTTCGGCCTGCTGCAACGTGGCCGCGACTTCAGCCACTACGAAGACCTCGACGACCGCTACGACAAGCGCCCAAGTGCCTGGATCGAACCAGAAGGCGATTGGGGCAAGGGCTCCGTCGATCTGGTAGAGATTCCGACTGCGGACGAAACCAACGACAATATCGTTGCGTTCTGGAGTCCGGAAAAACTGCCTGAGCCTGGCCAGTCCCTGGATGTTGCTTACCGCATGCACTGGACCATCGACGAAGCTGCACTTCACGCACCGGACAGCGCCTGGGTTCAACAGACCCTGCGTTCTACGGGCGACGTTAAACAGTCCAACCTGATTCGTCAGCCGGACGGTAGCGTTGCTTATCTGGTGGACTTCGAAGGCCCGTCCCTTGCGGCATTGCCGGAAACTGCGGACGTTCGCAGTCAGGTCAGCGTTGGCGAGAATGCCGAGTTGGTCGAGAACAGCGTACGTTACAACCCTGAAACCAAGGGCTGGCGCCTGACGTTACGGATGAAGATCAAGGATCCGGGCAAGCCTACCGAGATGCGTGCTGCACTGGTCGAGAACATCGTGCCTGCCGACCTGGCCAAAACATCGGTACCCGCGTCCAATTCGTCCGTCGCCAAGGCCGACAAGATTGCCGCCCGGCAGCAGGAGAAGCTGGACAGGGAAGCCAAGGAAGCCAAGGAAACCAAGCAAGCTGAGACCAAGCAGGTTGGAGCCATGCCAGCCGCAGATTCCAAGGACAAGGACAACAAAGACGCCAAGCAGCCAGTCGCTGCCGACGCGGCCCCAGCCACACCGGAATCGGCACCGACTGAAGAAGTCCTGACCGAGACCTGGAGCTACCAGTTGCCTGCCGATGAGTAATTCTCAAGTACAGCCAGAGACTCTTGCCGAGTATCTGGCGCATCTACCAATGACCGACGAGCAGCGCGCGGAACTCGCGGGCTGCCAGTCTTTCAGCGAATTGCATGAACGCCTTTCGTCCTCGACGTTCGACGCGCCGACCGAGGCTGCTCAAGCTTCGGTGGGTCGTCGGCTGACCCTGAACACCGCCGAAGAACTGGCAGACGCTGAAATGCTGGTGCTCGACGCCAGCGGCCGGGTCTGTCTGCGGGCAACCCCGCCGATTCGTCGGACCAAAGTCGTGCCGGAGCCGTGGCGCACCAACATTCTGGTGCGTGGCTGGCGTCGTCTGACCGGTCGCACCAATCCGCCGGCCCCGCCGAAGGATGAAAATGTGCTGCCGGCGGCTCGCTGGCGCACCGTCGGTTCGATCCGTCGCTACATTCTGCTGATACTGATGCTCGGCCAGACCATCGTTGCTGGCTGGTACATGAAAGGCATCATGCCGTACCAAGGCTGGTCGTTCGTCGACCTGAACGAAGTGCTGCATCAACCGCTGTCGCAAACGGCTACGCAAGTACTGCCGTATGCGCTGCAAACCAGCATCCTGATTCTGTTCGGGATTCTGTTCTGCTGGGTGTCGGCCGGTTTCTGGACGGCACTGATGGGCTTCCTCGAGTTGCTCACAGGCCATGACAAATACCGCATTTCTGGTAAAAGCGCCGGTAACGAGCCGATCCCCAAGGACGCGCGCACCGCACTGGTGATGCCGATCTGCAACGAAGACGTGCCTCGGGTGTTTGCCGGGTTGCGGGCGACCTTCGAGTCGGTTGCGGCCACGGGCAACCTGGATCGCTTCGACTTCTTTGTCCTCAGCGACAGTAACGACGCCGATATCTGCGTCGCCGAGCAACAGGCCTGGCTGGACGTCTGCCGTGAAGCCAAGGGCTTCGGCAAGATCTTCTATCGTCGCCGTCGCCGTCGCGTTAAACGTAAAAGCGGCAACCTCGACGACTTCTGCCGTCGTTGGGGCGGTGATTACAAGTACATGGTCGTGCTCGACGCGGACTCCGTGATGAGCGGCGATTGCCTGACCAGTCTGGTGCGCTTGATGGAAGCCACCCCGGACGCCGGGATCATCCAGACCGCGCCGCGCGCGTCTGGCATGGACACGCTGTATGCACGCATGCAGCAGTTCGCCACCCGCGTGTACGGTCCGCTGTTTACCGCCGGTCTGCACTTCTGGCAGTTGGGCGAATCCCACTACTGGGGCCACAACGCGATCATCCGCATGAAGCCGTTCATCGAGCACTGCGCCCTGGCGCCGTTGCCCGGTAAAGGCGCGTTTGCCGGTGCAATTCTGTCCCACGACTTCGTTGAAGCGGCGCTGATGCGCCGTGCCGGCTGGGGCGTGTGGATTGCCTACGACTTGCCGGGCAGCTACGAAGAATTGCCGCCGAACCTGCTGGACGAACTCAAGCGTGACCGTCGCTGGTGCCACGGCAACCTGATGAACTTCCGGTTGTTCCTGGTAAAAGGCATGCACCCGGTGCACCGTGCGGTGTTCCTGACGGGCGTGATGTCTTACTTGTCGGCGCCGTTGTGGTTCTTCTTCCTCGTGCTGTCGACGGCGCTGCTGGCGGTCAACACGCTGATGGAGCCGCAGTACTTCCTTGAGCCGCGCCAGCTCTATCCGTTGTGGCCACAATGGCACCCGGACAAGGCGATCGCGCTGTTCTCGACCACCGTCGTGCTGCTGTTCCTGCCGAAGTTGTTGAGCATCATCCTGATCTGGGCCAAGGGCGCGAAAGAGTTCGGTGGCAAGTTCAAGGTGACGTTGTCGATGCTGCTGGAGATGCTGTTCTCCATGCTGCTGGCGCCGGTGCGGATGATTTTCCACACCCGCTTCGTGCTCGCCGCGTTCCTCGGCTGGGCCGCGACCTGGAACTCGCCGCAACGTGACGACGACTCCACGCCATGGAGCGAAGCGGTCAAACGCCACGGTCCGCAAACCTTGCTGGGCTTCTTCTGGGCCCTGCTGGTGATCTGGCTGAACCCGAGCTTCCTCTGGTGGCTGGTGCCGATCGTCGGTTCGTTGATGCTGTCGATTCCGGTGTCGGTGATTTCCAGTCGAGTCGGCCTGGGCCTCAAGTCCCGTGACGAAAGCCTGTTCCTGATCCCTGAGGAATACAATCCGCCACAGGCGTTGCTGGCGACCGACCAGTACACCCACGAAAACCGTTGGCATGCGCTGAACGACGGCTTCGTCCGCTCGGTGGTCGATCCACAGCAGAACGCCTTGGCGTGCTCGCTGGCGACGTCCCGTCACCGTCAGGCCGAGCCGATCGAGTGGCTGCGGATCGAACGGGTGCGTCATGCGCTGAAAGCTGGGCCTGAGGGTCTGAACAACAATGAGCGCGTGGAACTGCTCAGTGACCCGGTAGCACTGGGTCGTCTGCATGAGCAGATCTGGAACGAAGCTCACCCCGAGTGGCTGGAGGCGTGGCGTAAATCGGTGAAGGCCGATCCCCATGCGCCGCTGTTGCCGCTCAAACCGCTGAGTGTGCAGCCTCAGTTGGCCTGATGAAATCCCCCCGCATCCTTTGAGATCGGGGGCGCTTCAAAAAGATCGCAGCCTTCGGCAGCTCCTACATGGTGTACATCTGTAGGAGCTGCCGAAGGCTGCGATCTTTTGCTTTCCGTCCTCCGAAACAACAAATCCCACCCAAACCCTTGTGCAAACGAACGAGTGCGTTAGCATCCGTCCCCGAATTGGTGCGCCCGGACAACTTTCTGTTCGTATCTGCCGTTTTTCCAAGGAAAACCTGCGGTTTGCGCGCCTCACAACGCGATGGTTTTGGGGACTTGATGATGAAGAAGTATCTCTCGATGCTGCTGGTCGGCGTCACGGCATTGGTTGCAGTCAGCGCGGCGCACGCCGGTGCCATCGATGACGCGGTCAAGCGCGGCACGCTGAAAGTCGGCATGGACCCGACCTACATGCCGTTCGAAATGACCAACAAGCGTGGCGAGATCATCGGCTTCGAAGTCGACATCCTCAAAGCCATGACCAAGGCCATGGGCGTCAAGCTGGAGATGGTTTCCACCGGCTACGACGGCATTATTCCGGCCTTGCTCACCGACAAGTTCGACATGATCGGCAGCGGCATGACCCTGACCCAGGAACGCAACCTGCGCCTGAACTTCAGCGAACCGTTCATCGTGGTGGGCCAGACCCTGCTGATCCGCAAGGAACTGGAAGGCACTATCAAGTCCTATAAAGACCTGAACACCGCCGACTACCGCATCACTTCCAAGCTTGGCACCACCGGCGAGATGGTCGCCAAGAAGCTTATATCCAAGGCCAACTACCACGGCTACGACAACGAGCAGGAAGCCGTGCTCGACGTGGTCAACGGCAAGGCCGACGCTTTCATCTACGACGCGCCTTACAACGTCGTGGCGGTGAACAAGGTCGGTGCCGGCAAATTGGTGTTCCTCGACAAGCCGTTCACCTACGAGCCGCTGGCCTTCGGTCTGAAGAAGGGTGACTACGACAGCCTCAACTTCATCAATAACTACCTGCGTCAGATCCACGAAGACGGCACCTACGATCGCATCCATGACAAGTGGTTCAAAGACACCGCTTGGCTCAAGGACATGGAATAAGGCTCGGTCAGTTAGACCGCGTCGCTCCATTCGCGAGCAAGCCCGCTCCCACATTTAACCGCGTACTTATCCAGCAACTCGGTCAACTGTGGGAGCGAGCTTGCTCGCGATGGCGTCCTCCTTGGCGACACAAATTTCGGAATCTGCTTACAGATGAAACAGAAAAAAGCCCAATGGCCGTGGCACGTTTTAACCGTGCTGCTGCTGATCGGCCTGGCCGGCGCGTTGTATTACGCCACCTCGCTGATGTCCTACGAATGGCGCTGGAACCGTGTGCCGCAATACTTCGCCTATCACGCCGAAGAATCCCAGCGTGCCGCCGATATCTCCACCGTCAGCGAACTGGTGCGCAAGGGCGACAAGGCTGAAGTCACCCTGCGCAATGATGCCGGTACAGAGCAGCACCTGACCGTCGACGATAGCAGCCTGCAAGTCGCCCAAGGTGATGACGTGGCAGAAGGCGACGTGATTGGCGTGACCCGCCATTGGGCCGCCGGACCGCTGATGTGGGGGCTCTGGACCACCTTGTGGTTGTCCGTGGTTTCAGGTGTGCTCGGTCTGCTGATCGGCCTCGCCACGGGTCTGTGCCGACTGTCGAACAATCCGACCCTGCGCGATCTCTCGACAATCTACGTCGAACTGGTCCGCGGTACGCCGCTGCTGGTGCAGATCTTCATTTTCTACTTCTTCATCGGCACCGTGATGAACCTCTCCCGGGAGTTCGCCGGGATCGCCGCGCTATCGCTGTTCACCGGCGCTTATGTGGCGGAAATCATCCGTTCCGGCGTTCAATCCATCGCCCGTGGCCAGAACGAAGCCGCGCGCTCCCTGGGTTTGAGCGCTGGTCAGTCGATGCGCCACGTGGTGCTGCCGCAAGCGTTCAAACGAGTGCTGCCACCGCTGGCCGGCCAGTTCATCAGTCTGGTCAAGGACACCTCGCTGGTGTCGGTGATCGCCATTACCGAACTGCTGAAAAGCGGTCGCGAAGTCATCACCACCTCGTTCTCGCCGTTCGAAATCCTGTTCTGCGTGGCCGGTCTGTACCTGTTGATCAACCTGCCGCTGTCGAAAATCGCCAGCCGGCTTGAGCGGAGGCTCGCGCAAAGTGATTGAAGTCCGCGATCTGGTAAAAGTTTTCGACACCCGCGGCCACGTGGTTCGCGCAGTGGATAACGTCTCGACGCACGTGGCCAAGGGCGAAGTGCTGGTGGTGATTGGCCCGTCCGGTTCCGGCAAGTCGACCTTCCTGCGCTGCCTCAATGGCCTCGAGGAATTCGACTCGGGTTCGGTGAGCATCGACGGCTTGCAACTGGCCGACCCGAAAACCGATGTGAATGCCTACCGCCGTGAAGTCGGCATGGTGTTCCAGCATTTCAACCTGTTCCCGCACATGACCGTGCTGGAAAACCTTTGTCTGGCCCAGAAAGTCGTGCGCAAGCGCGGCAAGAAGGAGCGCGAGGCCAAGGCCTTGGCGTTGCTGGAGAAAGTCGGCATTGCGCAGAAAGCCAACGAGTTTCCGTCGCGTCTTTCCGGTGGTCAGCAGCAGCGCGTGGCCATCGCCCGGGCACTGGCGATGGAGCCGAAGGTCATGCTGTTCGATGAGCCGACCTCGGCGCTCGACCCGGAAATGGTCGGCGAAGTGCTGGACGTGATGAAAACCCTGGCGGTGGAAGGCATGACCATGGTCTGCGTCACCCACGAAATGGGCTTCGCCCGGGAAGTGGCGGATCGGGTGCTGTTTTTCGATCACGGTAAATTGCTGGAAGACGCTTCACCGGCCGAATTCTTCGATGCACCGAAGGATCCGCGGGCTCAGGCCTTCTTGCGCCAGGTTCTCTAACCTCAGCGCCTGCGGAACCGCATTCGCGAGCAAGCCCGCTCTCACATTGGTTTTGTGATCGACACATATCCCCTGTGGGAGCGAGCTTGCTCGCGATGGCATCACCTCGGTCCCAAGCGAACCGAGGCATTCGTATCACCTTAAACCTTGAACCGTCCCACCAGCATCTGCAGATGCGTCCCCAGCCGCGCCAGCTCAACGCTAGACGCCGCGGTCTCTTCACTGGCGGCCGAGGTCTGCTCGGACACGTCGCGCACGTTCAGCACGCTACGATTGATCTCTTCGGCCACCGCGCTCTGCTGCTCGGCCGCGGCGGCGATCTGCTGGTTCATCGACTGAATCGCCGAGACGGTGCGGGTAATACTTTCCAGCGAGCCACCGACGCGGCGGGTCAGTTCGACGCTGCTGTCGGTCAGGCTGCGGCTGTTGTCCATGATGGTCGCCACTTGCTGGGTGCCGGTTTGCAGGCCGACGATCAGCTCTTCGATTTCTTCGGTTGACTTCTGGGTACGCTGGGCCAGGCTGCGGACTTCGTCGGCGACCACCGCAAAACCACGTCCGGCCTCACCGGCACGGGCGGCCTCGATGGCGGCGTTGAGGGCCAGCAGGTTGGTTTGCTGGGCCACGGATTTGATCACGTCGAGCACGCTGCCGATCTTGTCGCTTTCGCGTTTGAGATGATCCATGGCCTCGGTGGAGTTGCCGACTTCTTTGGCCAGGCGCTCGATCTGGGCGATGGCTTCGCCGACCACTTTGTCACCTTCGCGGGCCTGCTGGTCGGCGGCGACGGCGGCTTCGGAGGCTTCTTCGGCGTTACGCGCGACTTCCTGCACGGTGGCGGTCATTTCATTCATGGCGGTGGCCACCTGGTCGGTTTCGACCTTCTGGCTGTTGACCCCGGCGCTGGTCTGCTCGGTGACTGCCGACAGCTGTTCGGCGGCACTGGCGATTTGCGTGACGCCGTCACTGATGCCGCCAATCAACTCGCGCAGGCCCAGGGTCATGCTTTGCATGGCGCGCTGTAGCTGACCGAGTTCGTCCTGACGTTCAGAGATAAGGTTTTGGGTCAGGTCGCCGGCAGCAACGCGCTCCGCCACTTTGAGGGTCTGGCTCAGGGGAATCACGATCTGGCGAGTGATGGCCCACGCGGCAAGCATGCCGAAGGCCAGCGCAAGGGCGGTGGCCAGCAGCAGCAGGTTTTTGGCGTGCGCGGCGTCGGTGTCACGGACGATGGTTTGCGATACGGTGAGTTTTTTGCTGGCGTCGAACAGGATGTCGCCTTGTACGGCCATGCGTTTGAGCGCGGCAGCGCTGGCAACCTGAGAGTCACGGAACTGGCTGACGGCGGCGCGATAGGCCTTGAGCGAGTCAGTGGCCTGCTGCAGGTTGGCGATGTGCTGTTCCGGCAGTTTGGAGGGCAGGCTTTCGAGGTTTTTCAGCGCGTTGTCGATGGCGTCCAGCGCCGGTTGCTCGGCTTCGGTTTTGCCGCTGTAGGTGTAACCGCGCACCTGGAAGCGTGCTTGCTGGATCAGTTTGCTCAGGTCGATCACGCTGTTGAAATCGGCGACGCTGTCACCTTGCAGCATGGATTTTTCGACGTCGGCGACACGGGCCACGGCGTTGTCGGCGGTGGCGCCTAGTTTGCCGCGGGCGTCTTCGCGGGTGGCGCCGGCCTGGGTCATGGCGGTGAAGGCTTGTTTGTACTCACTGACGGCGGCCAGTTGCTGGTCGATCATCGCCACGTCGGCCGGTTGTTCGATCAACGTGCGTGCGGTTTTCAGGCCGGTATCGAGTTGGCCAAGCAGGTCGTTGACCGCACCGGGGCCTTGTTCGCCCCGACGCATTTCGTATTCCAGGCGGGCCACGCGCAGGTCTTTGGTCAGGTCATTGAGGCTGGCAATAAACCCCAGCTTATCGCCGCGACTCATCACGCCGCTCAGGCCGGTCCAGCCGGTGAAGGTGATCAACAAGGTAAGAAGCAGCACCAGACCGAAGCCGACACCCAGTTTGCGATTGACGCTGACGTTCCCCAGTTTCTCGGCTAGCCATCGGTACATGCTGCTACTCCCCAGGACCACTCATTGGTTTTATGGGAACTGTATCGGCCGGATGACGAGAATCTGTAGGAGCTGCCGAAGGCTGCGATCTTTTGATCCTGGCAGCCGCGAGATCGGCACAGATCAAGATCAAAAGATCGCAGCCTTCGGCAGCTCCTACACAGGGTGGTGCGGTGTCAGAAGAGGCGGGCGAGCAGCGCAGTGACGGCGGTTTCGACCCGCAGGATTCGGTCGCCGAGCTGTACCGGTTGCAGGCCGGCCTTGCCGAGCAGGTCGATTTCGTAAGGAATCCAGCCCCCTTCGGGGCCGATGGCCAGGGTCACCGGTTCGGCCAGGCCACGAGGGCAGGGCGGGTAATGGCCGGGGTGGCCGACGAGGCCGAGGGTGCCCTCGGTGATTGCCGGCAGACGGTCTTCGACGAACGGCTTGAAGCGTTTCTCAATGACGATTTCCGGCAACACACTGTCCCGGGCCTGTTCGAGGCCGAGGATCAACTGCTCGCGAATCGCCTCGGGCTCCAGGAACGGGGTTTGCCAGAAGCTCTTCTCGACGCGATAGCTGTTCACCAGAATGATTCGTGGTACACCCATGGCCGCCACGGTCTGAAACACCCTACGCAGCATTTTCGGGCGTGGCAGGGCCAGTATCAGGGTCAGTGGCAGCTTGGCGGGTGCTGGCTGGTCGAGGGTGACGCGCAATTCGGCTTCATCGGCGTCCAGGCGCAGCAGTTCGGCCGAACCCATTAGCCCGCCGATACGCCCGACCCGCAGGCTGTCGCCGACAACCGAGCGGTGGACTTCTTGCATGTGCGTCAACCGGCGATCACGCAGGATCGCCCGGTCGGCCGCAATGAAGTCGGCCTCTTCGAGCAGCAGCAGGTTCACGGTTGAGTCGCTGGTGGCTGGTCGTTGTGATCGTCGGCCGGTTGGTCGTCAGGGTGCTCGCCGCGCTTGCTGATCAGGCTCCCGAACAGGATGCCGATTTCAAACAGCAGCCACATCGGTACCGCCAACAGTGTCTGCGAGAAGATGTCCGGTGGCGTCAGGATCATGCCGACCACGAAGCAGCCGATGACCACGTACGGGCGGATTTTCTTCAGGTATTTGACGTCGACCACGCCGATCCACACCAGCAGCACCACGGCCACCGGAATTTCAAACGCCACGCCGAAGGCGAAGAACAGCGTCATGACGAAGTCGAGGTAGCTGGTGATGTCAGTCATCATTTCCACGCCGGCCGGGGTGGCGGCGGCGAAGAACTTGAAGATCAACGGGAACACCAGGTAATAGGCGAACGCCATGCCGGTGTAGAACAGCACGATGCTGGACATCAACAATGGCACCGCGATGCGCTTCTCATGCTTGTACAGGCCCGGTGCGATGAAGCCCCAGATCTGATGCAGGATCACCGGGATCGCCAGGAACAGCGAGACCATCATGGTCAGCTTCAGCGGCGTCAGGAACGGCGACGACACGTCGGTGGCGATCATCGTCGCGCCGGCCGGCAGGTACGCGCGCAGCGGCGTGGAGACGAAGGTGTAGATCTGCTGGGTAAAGGCAAACAACCCGGCGAAGATGATGAAGATCGCCGCTACACAACGCAGCAGACGGGTACGCAACTCGGTGAGGTGCGAAACCAGCGGCATGTGCTGGTCGTTTTCAGGGAGATCGCTCATGGGGCTCGCGGCGGCAATGTTGGGTCATGTGGGGTCGGCGCAACAGGCGCAGCCGCAGGCGTAACGGGTTCAACCGGGGGCACTGCAACAACGGGCGCGGATTCGACAGCCGCTACCACAGGTGCTGGCTCGGCGACTGGAGCATGAATCGTCTGCTCCGCCACCGGTTCAACCGGCTGAACCGGTGTAGCCTCCTGCTGAGTCGGCGTGAAAATCTTCCGCGCCTCCTGTTCCAGCGACAGAATGTGCTCGTTGTGCAGCTGCCGACGAATCTCGTCGGCACCGATTTCACGTTCAACTTCCTGTTTGATCGCGTTGAAGCTGCGCTTCAGACGGCCGACCCACAGGCCGGCGGTGCGCGCAGCACCCGGCAGACGCTCAGGGCCCAGCACCAGCAGGGCCACGAGGCCGACGAGCAGCAGTTCAGAGAAGCTGATACCAAACATTAGTCAGTGCTCACACGTCTTTGCGGATCGGCTCTTCGACTTTTTGCGCCTGCACATCGATGGTGTGCGGCTGGTTCACAGACTGTGTGGTCTGTGGCTGAACGGGTGGAACCGGTTGGGCCGGGGTTACCGTCGGGTCAGCTGGCTTGTCTTCATCGTTCATGGCTTTTTTGAAGCCCTTGATCGACTCACCCACGTCAGTGCCCAGGTTTTTCAGTTTCTTGGTGCCGAACACCAGCACGACAACAACCAGGATGACGATCCAGTGTTTCCAGTCAAAAATGCCCATGTTGCTGCTCCTCTCTAATAGTTGTTCAGGCGGACGGGCGCGAGGCTTTCTCGGCGTGTCCGGACAGACCGAAACGACGGTCCAGTTCATCGAGTACAGCCTGTGGATGCTGCCCCAGTTGGGCGAGCATGACCATGCTGTGGAACCACAAATCGGCGGTTTCGTAGATCACATCGCTGCAGTCACCGCTGATGGCGGCATCCTTGGCGGCAATGATGGTTTCGACCGACTCTTCGCCGACTTTTTCCAGAATCTTGTTCAGGCCCTTGTGGTACAGGCTGGCGACATACGAGCTGTCGGCGGCGGCGCCTTTGCGCTCTTCCAGCACTTGGGCCAGACGGGTCAGAGTGTCACTCATGGGTGTGTCCTGCGCTATAGATGGCGTGCGGATCTTTCAGGACCGGGTCGACGGTTTTCCAGTCGCCGTTCTCGAAGACGCGGTAGAAGCAGCTCTGACGGCCGGTATGGCAAGCGATGTCGCCGATCTGCTCGACCATCAGGATGATCACGTCGGCGTCACAGTCCAGACGCATCTCATGCAGGGTTTGCACATGGCCGGACTCTTCGCCCTTGCGCCACAGCTTGCCGCGGGAACGTGACCAGTAAATGGCGCGGTTCTCGGCAACGGTCAGTTCCAGCGCTTCACGGTTCATCCAGGCCATCATCAGGACGCGCCCAGTCTTGTGATCCTGGGCAATCGCCGGCACAAGGCCATCGGCGTCCCACTTGATCTCGTCCAGCCAGTTTTTCATCTTCGACTCCGACAGCGGGTTCCACACTTCATTAGTAGAACCAAGCGTTGAAACAGTGTGCCAGCGTGCGGGGGCGCTGGCTATCGGCGAACGACCAGATACAAACCAACCGCCACCATGATGCCGGCCGGCCAATGACCCAGTTCGTTCAGCGGCCCACCGGCAGCGAGTATTGTGCCGCCGGCCAGGTGTGCACAGCCGAGCAGTCGCAGCAGCCAATCGTCCTTGCGGCGGTGCCACGGTGGTGGCGGGTCGTAGGCGTGAGGCTGGGATATGCGCTCGAGCAGGTCGCGGGCCATGTTGGCCAGGTGCGGCAACTGCTCGAACTGGCTCTGCACGTTGCCGAGCAAGGCTTTGGGGCTGACGCGCTCACGCATCCAGCGTTCGAGGAACGGCTGGGCGGTGTTCCACAAATCGAGGTCCGGGTACAGCTGACGACCCAGGCCTTCGATGTTCAGCAGGGTTTTTTGCAGCAATACGAGCTGCGGCTGCACTTCCATGTTGAAGCGCCGGGCGGTCTGGAACAGGCGCATCAGCACCTGGCCGAAAGAAATATCTTTTAACGGTTTTTCGAAGATCGGCTCGCACACGGTGCGGATCGCCGCCTCGAATTCGTTGAGTTTGGTTTCCGCCGGCACCCAGCCCGAATCGATGTGCAATTGCGCCACACGACGGTAGTCACGCTTGAAGAACGCGAACAGGTTGCGCGCCAGGTAGTCCTGGTCTTCCGGGGTCAGGCTGCCGACGATGCCGCAGTCGATCGCAATGTACTGCGGGCTCCACGGGTTCACGGTGCTGACGAAGATGTTGCCGGGGTGCATGTCGGCGTGGAAGAAGCTGTCGCGGAACACCTGGGTGAAGAAGATCTCGACGCCACGTTCGGCGAGCATTTTCATGTCGGTGCGCTGGTCGGCCAAGGTTGTCAGGTCGGTGACCTGAATGCCGTAGATGCGCTCCATCACCAGCACTTTCGGCCGGCACCAGTCCCAATAGACTTGCGGCACGTACAGCAGCGGCGAGCCTTCGAAGTTGCGCTTCAACTGGCTGGCGTTGGCCGCCTCCCGCAGCAGGTCGAGTTCGTCGTAGATGGTTTTTTCGTAGTCCAGGACCACGTCCACCGGGTGCAGCAGGCGCGCGTCGGCCGAAAGCTTTTCGGCGGCGCGGGCGAGGATGAACAGCCACGCCAGATCCTGCGCGATGATTGGTTTGAGGCCCGGGCGGATGACCTTGACCACCACTTCTTCGCCGGTTTTCAACTGCGCGGCATGCACCTGCGCCACCGAGGCGGAAGCCAGCGGCTCGACGTCGAAACGGCTGAAGACTTCACTGATTTTCTTGCCGAGTTGTTCTTCGATCAACTTCACCGACACTTGCGAGTCGAACGGCGGCACGCGGTCCTGCAGTTTCATCAGCTCATCGGCGATGTCTTCCGGCAGCAAGTCGCGGCGGGTGGACAGGATTTGCCCGAACTTGATGAAAATCGGTCCCAAGTCCTGCAACGCCAAGCGCAATCGCGCGCCACGGCTCAGGTCCAGCGTCTTGCGCGGGAACCAGCGCCACGGCAAGGCGTAGCGCAGCGCCAGCAGAAACCACGGCAGTGGCAGGGCGAACAACAGGTCATCGAGGCGGTAGCGAATCACAACGCGCTGGATGCGCAACAAACGGCGGACGGCAAGCAGCTTCATGCGTTATCGCTTGGGTCGAGGGATCGGGAAAGGCGCTCAAAACGCGCCTCGAGACGTTCCAGGTCGAGTTTGATCTGGTCCAGTTCACTGAAACGGGCTTCGGCTTCGCGCTGGCCGACGAGGGTGCGCGATTCTTCGGCCAGGTACTCGCCAAGGTTCTGATTCAGGCTGGCGAACCCTTGCTGATAAAAGCGTGCGCGGCTACGCAGGTGACCGCCGAGCAGTTGCGTGGCGACAGGTCCCAGCCAGCGCGAGAGTTCGTACTCCCAGTCCAGTTCAAGGTCCTGAAGGATCGCTGCCAGCTCCAGCAGCACGCCGCTGTCGCCGTCGAGTTCGACTTCAGGAGCATGCAGGACCGAAGTTTTGTCCTTGCTCATGGCCAGTTTCAGCAGGCTGGAGGCCGGTGCGCGCAAGGTGCAGTCGGCGCCGGTTTCCCAGTGGGACGCCAGCATCAAGCCTTCGTCGCTGGGCAGGATGAACACTTGCAGCGCCGGACTGCGGCAGTCGACCGCAATCACCTTGCCACTCAAATGCGCCAGCCGCGGCAGCGCCGTGCTGTCGAGACGCAGCACCCGGTTCAGACCGAGTTCAACGCTGGCGAGCAGGCCGGCTAGCAACATCAGGGTTTGATGCCGCGGTGCAGGGCGACGATGCCTGCGGTCATGTTGTGGTAGGTCACGCGGTCGAAACCGGCCTCGACCATCATCGACTTCAGGGTTTCCTGATTCGGGTGCATGCGGATCGATTCGGCCAGGTAACGATAGCTTTCCGAGTCGTTGGTGATCAGCTTGCCCATCAGTGGCATGAAGGCGAACGAGTAGGCGTCGTAGGCTTTGGACATCAGCGCGTTGGTTGGCTTGGAGAACTCAAGCACCAGCAAACGGCCGCCCGGTTTCAGCACGCGCAGCATCGAGCGCAGGGCGTCTTCTTTATGCGTAACGTTGCGCAGGCCGAAAGCGATGGTCACGCAGTCGAAATGGTTGTCCGGGAACGGCAGCTTTTCAGCATCGGCCTGAACGAATTCGACGTTGCCGGCCACACCCAGATCCAGCAGGCGGTCACGACCGACCTTGAGCATGGATTCGTTGATGTCGGCCAACACGACCTGGCCGGTCGGGCCAACGAGGTGCGAGAACTTTTTGGTCAGGTCGCCGGTACCGCCGGCGATGTCCAGCACGCGGTTACCGGTGCGAACGCCCGACAGCTCGATCGCGAAACGCTTCCACAGACGGTGCATGCCGCCCGACAGGAGGTCGTTCATCAAGTCGTACTTGGCGGCTACCGAGTGGAAAACCTCAGCGACTTTTTCCGCTTTTTGGCTTTCCGGAACGTTTTTGAAGCCGAAGTGAGTGGTGGGTTCGGCATCGCTGCCTTTGCGCTGATCAGTCATATCGCTGTCACCAAAAGAGAATGCGGGACATTCTAATCCCGGTGGCCTGCTTTGTCTTGGCAAGGCTGCAGGTAAGATAGGTAACCACCGGGACGTTTTGCCGCAGTAGCGGTCAAGATGCTTCAGGAAAGTATTCATAAAGCAGGAGTCATTCGATGGCCCGTATTAGTGTTGAGCGTTCCCACGGCCTGGGTAAGGAAGCGGCCCGCGAGAAAGCCGACAAGTTGGCGCAAAAACTGTCCGAGCAATATGGCCTGGAGTCGCAATGGTCCGGCGACACCCTGAACCTCAAGCGTTCCGGTGTGAAAGGCGCGGTGTATGTGGGCGAGGATTCGATCAAGGTCGATGTCGAACTTGGCCTGTTGATGTCGGCCATGAGCGGCACCATCAAATCGGAAATCGAAAAGGCCCTCGATAAAGCGTTGGCGTGATGCCGAAAAGATCGCAGCCTCGTTTCACTCGACAGCTCCTACAGGGGCGACGGTGTAGGAGCTGTCGAGTGAAACGAGGCTGCGATCTTTTCCAAAAGGCACCACCGATTCATGTCAGTTGTTAGGGTGCCGTTTCTAATTATTCTCACTACTTTGTGCCTGAGCCCGACTCTTTCGCGGGCAGTTCCTCAAACCTTCTGCGCGTGAGGTGCACCATGGCCAAAGTTATTTTGAAGAAAAAAATCGACGCTTCGACGACTGCTCTGAGCGACGTTAAATCTTATGCCCGCAAGATCTGGCTGGCAGGCCTGGGTGCCTACACCAAGGTCGGCCAAGAGGGCAGCGAGTACTTTCAAGAGTTGATCAAGGCTGGTCAAGTTGTTGAAAAGCAAGGCAAAAAAGTAGTTGCCGAGAAACTTGAAGCGGCCAATGCCGAGATCGATGAAGCCAAGAGTGAAGTCACTACTTTCAAAGGTAAGGTCGAAGTTCAGCTCGACAAGGTCGAGAAGGCTTTTGACTCGCGTGTCGCAAGTACCTTGAATCGTATCGGCATTCCGTCTAAACATGACGTTGAGACACTCTCTGCCAAGCTCGATGAGCTGACGGCATTGCTCGAACGCGTCGCGCGTAAATCTTAAGGAGAACGGGATGGCTGGCAAAAAGAATACTGAAAAAGAAGGCAGCTCGTGGATCGGGAAAGTCGAAGACTACTCCCGCAAAATCTGGCTGGCTGGTCTAGGCGTGTACTCGAAGATCGACACTGACGGCAGCAAACTCTTCGATACATTGGTTAAAGACGGCGAGAAAGCCGAGAAGCTCACCAAGAGCGCTGTCGGCAAGAAAGTCGATGCTGCCAAGGACTCTGCTTCGTCGGCCAAGTCGCGCATCAGCGGCGTGAAAGATCGCGCACTGGGCAAGTGGGATGAGCTGGAAGGGGCTTTCGACAAGCGTCTGAATAGCGCCATTTCGCGCCTGGGTGTACCGAGCCGCAATGAAGTCAAAGCGCTGCACAGCAAGGTCGATACCCTGACCAAGCAAATCGAAAGACTCACCGGTGCCAAGGTGGCGCCTGTTGCGGCGAAAACCGCGGCGGCCAAACCTGCGGCGAAGTCCGCTGCCAAACCACTGGCTAAAGCTGCCGCTAAACCAACGGCCAAAACTGCCGCAGCGAAACCTGCAGCAGCCAAGCCAGCGGCCAAAGCAGCAGCAAAACCAGCTGCCAAAACTGCAGCGGCCAAACCCGCTACCAAGCCAGCGGCCAAACCTGCCGCAGCGAAGAAACCAGCGGTGAAAAAGCCGGCAGCTGCGAAAGCGGCTGCACCAAAACCAGCAGTGGCTGCCGCCAAACCGGCAACCCCGGCCCCGGTCAGTGCATCGAACTCCGCTACTGCGCCGATCCCTGCTGTAACCCCGACTGTCGCGCCAGCTCCTTCGACGCCAACCAGTCAGTCCTGATTTTCAGGGCTCAAGAAAACGCCCGGCCTGCAAAGGTCGGGCGTTTTTTTATGCATAGATTAATGAACACCGCAGATCCACTGTGGGAGCGGGCTTGCTCGCGAAAGCGGTTGGTCAGTCGACATCATTTTTGAATAATAAACCGCTTTCGCGAGCAAGCCCGCTCCCACAGGGGTTATTCGTGTTCTTCGAGGTATTGAAGGGCCAGTTGCTCCGTCGCCACCTTGATCGGCGGCAACAGATGCGGCGCCACCAGCATCATGATCTGGTACACCACCAATCTCACCTCACCCTCGCGATCAAGAATCCGCTGATAGTCCAGCGAAAACAGCAGCGTCATGGTGATCTGTTCCACCAGCTGCCCCAGCGCCTGGGTGTCGCTGACCAATTGCCCCTGAGCCTTTAATCGTGCGAGCAACGAAGCCAGTGTGCGCTTCAACGCGTTGAGCAGGTTGCGTATGCCCTTGGCCAGTTTCGGCAAGCGCCCGGCGAGGTTCGACAGGTCCTGGAACAGAAACCGGTAATGGGCCAGGCGCTCAACGATCAGGTGCAGGAACAGCCAGTAATCTTCTGGTGCAAGTTCCACATCGGCCGGTGGATCGAGCAGGGGCGCCAGTTCGGCCTGGAAGCGCTCGAACAGCCCGAGAATCAACGGTTCCTTGCCATGGAAGTGGTAGTAGAGGTTGCCCGGGCTGATGCCCATTTCGTTGGCAACTTCCATGGTGGAGACGTTCGGCTCGCCCTTCTGATTGAACAACTGCAAAGCACATTCGAGAATCCGGTCGCGGGTTTTCATCCAGTCTTCTTAATGGTTCGTTGAACGTCAGCGCACACGCACGTAAGTACCGGGTGCTGCCTCCATCGGTGGATAGTTCTGGTTGCCGAGCGCCATGTGGGTTTCTTTTAGCGCGCCTGAACGTTCTTGAATCCAGCCCAGCCACTGAGTCCACCAACTGCCGTCGACTTGCTTGGCGTCGTAATACCAGGCCCGTGGGTCACCGCTCAGCTTCGTGCTCTCGACGAAGTTGGCTTTCGGGTTTGATGGTGGGTTGAGAATGCTCTGTACATGGCCGCTGTTGGACAACACGAACCGTCGCTCGCCACCCAGCAGCAGGGTCGAGCGATACACCGCATCCCACGGGGTGATGTGGTCATTGATGCCCGCGACGCTGAAGCTGTCGACGTTGACTTTCTGCAAGTCGATCGGCGTGCCGCACACCTCCAGACCTCCCGGATGACTCAGCGGGTTGTGTTTGAAGAAGTCCAGCAAGTCGCCATGGAGGGCTGCCGGCAAACGTGTGTTGTCGTTGTTCCAGTAAAGGATGTCGAACGCCGGCGGCTCCTTGCCCAACAGGTAGTTGTTAACGAAATAGTTCCAGATCAAATCGTTGGGGCGCATCCAGGCGAAGATCTTGGCCATGTCGCGACCATCCAGCACGCCTTTCTGATAGGAGCGACGCTTGGCTGCTTCAAGCGTCTGTTCGTCGGCGAAGAGGGTCGCAGGCGAGTCCATCTGACTGTCGAGCAGGCTCACGAGATAGGTCGCGCTGGAAACCCGCCGAAGTTGTCGCTTGGCCTGTAAGTGACCTTGCAGGGCGGCGATGGTCAGCCCGCCAGCGCAGGCGCCCATCAGATTGACTTCGCGAGCGCCGGTGATCGCCCGGCACACATTCATCGCTTCTTCCACGGCTTCAACGTACGTCGACAGCCCCCATTCGCGATGACGTACATCCGGATTGCGCCAACTGATCATGAAGGTCTGCAAACCGTTCTTCAGGGCGAACTGGACGAAGCTGTTCTGCGGGCTCAGGTCGAAAATGTAGTACTTGTTGATCTGTGGCGGAACCACCAGCAGCGGTTTGGAATACTGCTTTTCGCTCATGGGCTTGTACTGGATCAACTCCAGCAGCTCATTGCGAAACACCACGGAGCCCGTAGTGGTGGCGACCGTTTTGCCGACCTCGAAAGCTTGCTTGGTGACTTGTCTGGGCAGACCGTCGTTGTGCAGGAAGTCGTCGACCAGATGGCTGATGCCTCGCACCAGGCTGTTGCCGCCGGAGTTGAAGATCTCCTTGATCGCCAGCGGATTAAGCAGGCTGTTGGACGGTGCCATGGCGTCGTTGAGCAAGGCGAACGCAAAGTGGGCCCGGGCGCGATCGTCCGGGGTCATGTTGCTGTCGTCGATCCAGTGTTTGACCTGCTTCTGCCAGCTCAGGTAGGCCTGCAAACTGCGGCGATAAAAAGGGTTGAGACTCCACGCCGGGTCGGCAAAGCGGTTGTCCTGCGGATTGGTCGGGTGCAGGGTTTCGCCCAGCAGTACGCGGCCCAGTTGACCGCCCAGCTTCAGGGCGTGTCGGGCGGTGTGCACCGGGTTGCGCAAACCATGTGAGGCAACGCTGCGCAGGGTGGAAAACAGATCCCGACCACGCAGGCCGGTAATCGCACTCTGTGCGTTGATGAACGCGGCGGGAGTGGGCAAAAATTCCCTCGCTGGTTTTTCGCGCATGAATCAACACTCCTTCGTCTTCAGGCCAAATACAGATACACCGAACCAGAACACCATAGACGCTGTTGCGGAATGTTGCGCGGCGCTGCGTCTTCCCGACCCCTTTTTGTAACAAAAGCCAGGGCCGATTAGCCGCCCAATGGCGCCGGATGCGGATGCATCACGGCACGCTGACGTTCTTCCTCGAGAAACTTCATGATGATCGGTGCTACTGCTTCGGCCCGGGTAATCAAAAACAGATGCCCGTCATCGATGATGTGCAACTGGGCGTTGGGAATCCGCCAGGCCAGTAACCGCATGTTGACCAACGGAATCAGAGGATCGTCGTCACCGGCCAGTACCAAGGTTGGCTGGTGGATCTTGTGCAGCCAGTGAATGCTGGTCCAGCCGAGGCCGGCGAACAGCTGCCAGTAGTAACCGAGTTTGCCTGCCGAGCGGACCTTGGCGGCATGGCTGGCGGCGAGGGTTGGATCGCGACGGAACGCACCGCCATAGATCATCGGCGCGATGCGAATCACGTGAGACGGCTGGATGTAGCGTCGTGGACTGGCCATCATCCACAGGACTCTCGGCTTGCCCGGCACCATCACCGTGCCAGCCGCCGTGGCCGCCAGAACGAGTTTCTTGCAGCGCTCGGGATAGTCGTAAGCGAACTGCTGGGCCAGGGCACCACCCCACGACACGCCAATCACATTGACTTGCCCGTAGTCGAGATAGTCGAGCATCCGCGCCGTGAGTTTCGCCAGGCCTGGAAAGCGATATGGTCGCCTTGGCGTCGACGAACCGCCGACACCAGGGACGTCGAAGGCGATGACTTCCAGGTCGGGATCCAGCGCCGCGACGAACGGAAACACCAGCTCCAGGTTGGCGCCGATGCCGTTGAAAATCAGCAAGGGCGTCAAGTGAGGCTTGCCGGGGCGTACCGCCGTGCGGAGGGTCTGGCCATCCAGGTCGACGGTACGAAATATGAACGGTTGCGGCATGCTTCAGGCCCTGTGGGTCACTGTCTCAATTTCACCCCCG
>NZ_SOPU01000015.1:249826-328631 GCF_004402115.1 Pseudomonas sp. F01002
ATCCCCTGTGGGAGCGGGCTTGCTCGCGAATGCGTCAGGTCAGTAGACATCACTGTTGAATGATCAATCGCTTTCGCGAGCAAGCCCGCTCCCACAGGAGGGCGAGGTGTGTCAGTTATCGCTCATGCACATAGGTGCCCGGTGCAGCTTCGCCCGCCGGATAAGCCTTGTTGCCCAAACTGCCCGGAGACTTCTTCAGCTTGCCNCGAACGCTCGGCTTGCCATGCCTGCCAGTGCAGCCACCAGGAATCGGTGTGCTTGGTGGAGTTCTCTTGCCACTCCTCAGCCTTGACCGGCATCTCTGTGCTGGTCATGTAGCGCGATTTCGGATTGCCCGGCGGGTTCAGAATGCTCTGGATATGCCCGCTGCTGGACAGCACGAATTCAACCTTGCCACCGAACAGTTGCGCCGACTTGTAGCAGGACTTCCACGGGGTGATGTGGTCGTTGGTGCCGGCCAGGGAGAAGATGTCGGCAGTGACCTGCTTCAGATTGATCGGTGTGCCGCACACTTCCAGTGCATCAGGACGGATTAAAGGGTTAGTTTTGAACAACTCGATCAGGTCGCCGTGGAACGCTGCGGGCAACCGTGTGGTGTCGTTGTTCCAGAACAGGATGTCGAAAACCGGCGGTTCGTTGCCCAGCAGGTAATTGTTGACCCAGTAGTTCCAGATCAGGTCGTTGGGGCGCATCCAGGCGAAAACTTTCGCCATGTCACGGCCTTCCAGTACGCCGGCCTGATAAGAGTGGCGCTTGGCGGATTCGAGGGTTTGCTCGTCGACGAACAGTGCCACGTCGCTGTCCAGGGTGGTATCCAGCACACTGACCAGCAGCGTCAGGGCGTTGACCTTGTTCTCGCCGATCGCGGCGTAGTGGCCCAGCAGGGCAGTGCAGGTGATGCCGCCAGAGCAGGCGCCGAGCATGTTGATGTCTTTGCTGCCGGTGATCGCGGTGACCACGTCGACCGCTTCCTTGAGCGCTTCGATATAGGTCGACAGACCCCACTCGCGCTGCTCCTTGGTCGGGTTGCGCCAGCTGACGATGAACGTCTGCAGATTGTTGCGCAGGCAGAAGCGCGCCAGGCTCTTGTCCGGGCTCAGGTCGAAAACATAGAACTTGTTGATCTGCGGTGGCACCACCAACAGTGGGCGCTCATGCACCTGCTCGGTGGTCGGCCGATAGTGGATCAATTCCAGCACGTCATTGCGAAACACCACCGCGCCTTCGGTGACGCCAAGGCTCTTGCCGACCTCGAACGCGCCCATGTTGACCTGGCTCGGCATACCGCCGTTGTGCACCAGGTCCTTGGCCAGATGGGACAGGCCGTCGAGCAGGCTTTTGCCGCCGGTTTCGAAGAAGCGTTTGACCGCCGCCGGGTTGGCCGCACTGTTGGTCGGGGCCATGGCTTCGGTCATGAGGTTGATCACGAAATGCCCGCGAGCGACGTCCTTGGGCGAGAGGTTGCTGTCGCCGATCCAGTCGTGGAGTTCCTTGCGCCACGCCAGGTAAGTCTGCAAGTAACGTTTGTAGAGCGGGTTCTGGCTCCAGGCCGGATCGGCGAAGCGACGGTCATCGCTTGTCGGTAGAAGCTCGGATTTTCCGAACAACACGTTCTTCAGTTCAAGACCGAAATGGGCGACATGCCTGGCGCTGTGAATCGGTTGTCGGATGGCCTGCCTTAGCACCATTCGAGCAGAAGCCAGTAGATCCTTTCCACGCAGCCCAACGACAGGATTCAGCCCCAAGGTGTTTTCCGAGGCCTGATACTTCAAGTCATCGTTATTCTTGTTACTCATCTACGACGCTCCATTGTCCTGAGACGAGTACCTGGGTCCAGCTGTGCAGTCCACAGCCAATGCCAGGTACTACTGCTCGGGTGACCGTTAATTCTGCATCGCTGCTTTTTAGTTCAGAGAGCACTGCAGGTACCTTGCCAGCTCCATTGGTTACCCGAGTTTAATTTTTTTCGCAAGCAGGCCAATCGTCGGCCCGGAAGCGGAGCATTCAAACAGATGGAATTAGAAAATGCCCTCTAATGAGCGAAAGGCCTGAGCTAGAGCATCAGCTTGACGATGGATTCGTTCGGATCGCGGGTCTTTCCAGCGGCTTTGAGTTCGGCAAGATAATCGTTCCACAGATCCTCTTGGCGCACGCCCAACTGGTACAGATATTCCCAGGTGAACAGGCCGCTGTCGTGGCCGTCGTCGAAGGTCAATTTCAGTGCGTACTGACCGGCCGGTTCTACCTTGGTCAGGCCTACGCCGATCTTGCCAAATTGCAGGATAGGTTTGCCGTGGCCCTGGACCTCGGCGGAAGGAGAGTGCACGCGCAGGAACTCGGCGGGCAGGTGATGTTCCTCACCGGACGCGTATTTCAGCGACAGGGTTTTCGAGGCTTTGTGCAGTTTGATATCGGTGGGGAGTTGGGTCATGACCGGCAATCCATTTGTGTGGGCGAGCTCGGTTCAAATGTGGGAGCGGGCTTGCTCGCGAAGGGGCCATAACATTCAACATCAATGTTGAATGTCAGACCGCTTTCGCGAGCAAGCCCGCTCCCACAGGTCCGCGCTCACTTGTAAGTATGGCTTACAGGATATAACGGGACAGGTCTTCGTTCTGCGCCAATTCGCCCAAGTGGCTGTTGACGTAATCGGCGTCGATCAGGATCGCCTTGTCGTCGTGGGCGCTGGCCAGATCACCGGCGCTGAACGACACCTCTTCAAGCAGACGCTCAAGCAGCGTGTGCAGGCGACGGGCACCGATATTCTCGGTCTTCTCGTTGACCTGCCAGGCGATCTCGGCAATACGCTTGATGCCGTCCGGCAGGAATTCGATCACCAGGCCTTCGGTTTTCAGCAGGGCACAATACTGCTCGGTGAGCGACGCGTGCGGCTCGCTGAGAATGCGTTCGAAATCTTCAGGCGTCAGCGCCTTGAGTTCGACACGAATCGGCAGGCGACCTTGCAGCTCAGGCACCAGATCGCTCGGCTTGCTCAGGTGGAACGCACCGGACGCGATGAACAGGATGTGGTCGGTCTTGACCATGCCCAGTTTGGTGTTGACGGTGCAGCCTTCGATCAGCGGCAGCAAGTCGCGCTGTACACCCTCACGGGACACGTCGACACCACCGGTGTTGCCGCGCTTGGCGACCTTGTCGATTTCGTCGATGAACACGATGCCGTGCTGCTCGACCGCTTCCAGCGCCTTGGCCTTCAACTCTTCTTCGTTGACCAGGCGGCCGGCTTCTTCGTCACGCACCAGTTTCAGTGCTTCCTTGACCTTGATCTTGCGGCTCTTGCGTTTGCCCTTGCCCATGTTGGCGAACAGGCTCTGCAGCTGGTTGGTCATCTCTTCCATGCCCGGTGGCGCGGAGATATCGACACCGGTCACTTCGGCGACTTCGATTTCGATCTCTTTGTCATCCAGCTGACCTTCGCGCAGGCGCTTGCGGAACAGCTGACGGGTGTTGGAGTCGGCCGACGGTGCGGCGTCGTCGTTGCTGCTGAAGCCCATGCGTGCCGGGGGCAGCAGGGCGTCGAGGATGCGTTCTTCGGCGGCGTCTTCGGCGCGGTGGCGAACCTTGGTCATTTCCTGTTCGCGCAGCAGCTTGATCGCTGCGTCGGCCAGGTCACGAATGATCGATTCAACGTCGCGGCCGACATAGCCGACTTCGGTGAACTTGGTCGCTTCGACCTTGATGAACGGTGCGTTGGCCAGTTTGGCCAGGCGACGAGCGATCTCGGTTTTACCGACACCGGTCGGGCCGATCATCAGGATGTTTTTTGGCGTGACTTCAACGCGCAGCTCTTCAGGCAGCTGCATCCGGCGCCAGCGGTTACGCAGCGCGATGGCGACGGCGCGCTTGGCATCGTCCTGGCCGATGATATGGCGATTGAGTTCGTGGACGATTTCACGGGGAGTCATGGACATAGTAATTGGCGGTCCTCAGGTAAAAGTGAGCCGTGGCGTGGTGGCCAAAACAGGCTTACTCAGCGAGGTCCTGCTCCTCAATGGTGAAGGTGTGGTTGGTGAATACACAGATGTCGCCGGCGATGCCGAGGGCGGTTTCGACGATTTCCCGGGCCGACAGATCGGTTTTCTTCAGCAGCGCGCTGGCGGCGGCCTGGGCGTAACCGCCGCCGGAACCCATGGCGATCAGACCTTCTTCAGGTTCGACCACGTCGCCGTTGCCGGTGATGATCAGAGAGGCGTCTTTGTTCGCGACCGCGAGCATGGCCTCGAGGCGGCTGAGGGAGCGGTCAGTGCGCCATTCTTTGGCGAGTTCGACAGCGGCGCGAACCAGGTGGCCCTGATGTTTCTCAAGCTGGCCTTCGAAACGCTCGAAGAGGGTGAAGGCGTCAGCGGTGGCCCCGGCAAAGCCGGCGATCACCTGGCCGTGGTACAGGCGGCGAACTTTCTTCGCGTTGCCTTTCATCACGGTATTGCCGAGAGAAACCTGGCCGTCGCCGCCCATGACGACTTTGCCGTGGCGGCGAACTGAAACGATGGTGGTCAAGGGAGAGTCTCCACGCAGCGGGGCGAAAATGCCTTATGCCAACTCATATGGGGGTGGTGGAGCGTATTTCAACTGTAGGAAGGGAGAGGGGACGAATGGTGCGAGGCGCGTAGGAGCTGCCGAAGGCTGCGATCTTTTGATCTTGGTCTTGATGATGGGTAAGACGGAACACCCTGCAAACCTTGAAAAGATCGCAGCCTGCGGCAGCTCCTACAGGATTCGTGTCTCCTGCGGGAGCTGCGGTGGCAGAGGGTTAGCGGCTTTGGCGTTGTTGTAACAACAGGTTGCTGAACCCTGCGCCGGACAGTTGTTTCTGAGCGGTGGTCAGTTGCTCGCGGTTGCTGAACGGTCCGACCAATACCCGATACCAGGTTTCGTCTTTCACGGTGCCGGATTCAACCGCCACAGCCTGACCGAGCAAGATGATCTGCGCCCGAACCTTGTCCGCGTCAGCTTCCTTGCGGAACGAACCGGCCTGCAGGAAGAACTTGGTCACTGGCGCCGCTTTGGACACCGGTGGCGCAGGTGGCGGAGTAATCCCGGCCAGTGCTGCCTGAGCGCGCGCGGTATCGATCTTCGCCGCTTGCTCTGGCGTAACCGGCGTCGTCGGAATGGCCGGCACTTGTGGCGTCGGCAGGGTTTTCTCCGGCACGGCATCCGGCGGCACGATGACTTCCGATTCCGGCAGCAACGTGTAGAAGTCGTACTTCGGCTTCACCGGTTGCGTCGGGCTCGGCGGGGTCTTGTTGGCCTCGACAATCTTTGCTTTCTGCTGCTCGATCTTCTCGCGCTTGACGCTCTCGCTGCCCTTGCCCGGTTCCAGTTTCATCAGGAAAACGATGAACGCGCCGACCGTCAGGCCGATGGCCATCCACAGCCAGCCCGGGATCGGTTGCTTTGCAGGAGCTTGGTAACGGCTGGCGCCACGCTTGGGTGCAGGTTTTTTCTTGGCAGCCAACTTACATACGCTCCAGAGTTTCCAGACCCAAGAGTTCCAGGCCTTGCTTGAGTGTGCGACCGGTCAGCGCGGCGAGGCGCAGACGACTCTGCATTTGCGCCGGGGTGTCGGCGCTGAGGATCGGGCAGTTCTCATAGAAACTGGAGAACAGGCCGGCGACATCGTACAGGTAGGTGCACAGGATGTGCGGCGTGCCTTTGTCGGAAACGTTGTTCAACACTTCGCCGAACTGCGCGAGCTTCGCCGCCAATTCGTGTTCGTGCGCCGCTTCGAGGACGATCTGGCCTTCGACTTCGCTGAAGTCCTTGCCAAGTTTGCGGAACACACCGGCCACGCGGGTGTAGGCGTACAGCAGGTACGGCGCGGTGTTGCCTTCGAAGTTCAGCATCAGGTCGAAGTTGAAGCTGTAGTCGCTGGTGCGGTGCTTGGACAGGTCGGCGTATTTCACCGCGCCAATGCCCACGACTTTGGCGATGTTGCGCAATTCGTCATCGGCCAGTTCCGGGTTCTTTTCTTTCACCAGCGTGTAAGCGCGTTCCTGAGCTTCGGTCAGCAGGTCGATCAGCTTCACGGTGCCGCCGTCACGGGTCTTGAACGGACGGCCATCTTTACCGTTCATGGTGCCGAAGCCCATGTGTTCCATGTCCATCGGGTGCGTCACGAAGCCGGCCAGGCGCGCGACCTGGAATACTTGCTGGAAGTGCAAGGCCTGACGCTGGTCGACGAAGTACAGCGCGCGATCAGCCTTCAACTTGCCGCTACGGTAACGCACGGCCGCCAGGTCGGTGGTGGCGTAGAGGTAACCGCCGTCAGCCTTGACGATGATCACCGGCAGCGGGTCGCCGTCGGCGTTCTTGAACTCGTCGAGGAACACGCACTGGGCACCGTTGCTCTCGACCAGCAGGCCAGCGGCCTTGAGGTCGTTGACCACGTTGATCAGGTCGTCGTTGTAGGCGCTTTCGCCCATCACGTCGTCCATGGTCAGTTTGACGTTGAGCAGCTCGTAGATTTTCTGGCAGTGGGACAGCGAGATGTCCTTGAACTTGGTCCACAGCGCCAGGCAGTCCGGGTCGCCAGCTTGCAGCTTGACCACCAGGCCACGGGCGCGATCTGCGAACTCTTCGGATTCGTCGAAGCGTTGCTTGGCGGCGCGGTAGAAGTTTTCCAGGTCCGACAGCTCGTCGCTGGTGATCGGGTTTTCCTGAAGGTAAGCCATCAGCATGCCGAACTGGGTGCCCCAGTCGCCGACGTGGTTCTGCCGGATGACTTCGTCGCCGAGGAACTCCAGCACCCGGGCAACGCCGTCGCCGATGATGGTCGAGCGCAAGTGGCCGACGTGCATCTCTTTGGCCAGGTTCGGTGCCGACAGGTCGACGACAGTGCGCTGCGCCGGGCCGGCCTTGCGCACGCCGATGTGGGCGTCGGCCAGGGCGGCGTCCAGGCGAGTGGCCAGGGCTTGGGTGTTCTGGAAGAAGTTCAGGAAGCCGGGACCGGCGATTTCGGTCTTGGTGACGTTTTCATCAGCCGGCAGCGCGGCGATGATTTTCTCTGCCAGGTCGCGCGGCTTCATGCCGGCCGGTTTGGCCAGCATCATCGCGATGTTGCTGGCGAAATCGCCGTGAGTCTTGTCACGGGAGTTTTCCACCTGGATCGCCGGCGACAGGCCTTCAGGCAACACACCTTCGTTGACGAGTTGGGTGATGGCTTGTTGGATCAGCTGGCGAATGGTGTCTTTCATGGTGTTCTCTTTCGACCGCAAGCGCGGCGGCGCCTGGATGCGCTAGTGGAAAAACTGGGCATTATCCGTTGCGAAGACGGGCTTGCCAACTATAGCGGGCAGGTTATGGATATGTGGTGACTATTAGGGCCTCTTCGCGAGCAAGCTCGCTCCCACATTGATCGGGTGAGCGCCGCAGATCCCCTGTGGGAGCGAGCTTGCTCGCGATAGCGATCGACCAATCAATACAAATCCACGGGATCGACATCCAGCGACCAACGCACCGCCCGCCCGCTCGGCATCTGCTCCAACACCAGCAGCCAGCTGCTTAATAGTCGATGCAGCGGCGCCCGAGCCGTCGCTTGCAGCAACAACTGCGCACGATAACGCCCGGCCCGGCGTTCCATCGGTGCAGGCACCGGCCCGAGCAGTTCGATACCGGTCAGGTTCTGTTCGGCCAGCAAACGCTCGGCCTCGCTGCACGCCTCATCAAGAAAACCTTCAGCTTGCCCCGGTTTGTGCGCTTCGGCCCGCAGCAGCGCCAAGTGCGCAAACGGTGGTAACCCCGCCGAGCGACGTTCGCTCAACGCCTGTTCGGCAAAGGCGAAATAACCCTGTTCAGTCAATTGCACCAGCAGCGGATGGTCGGCCAAGTGGGTCTGGATGATCACTTTGCCCGGCTCTTCAGCCCGGCCCGCGCGTCCGGCAACCTGGACGATCAACTGCGCCATGCGCTCACTGGCGCGGAAGTCGCCGGAAAACAGCCCGCCGTCGGCATCGAGAATCGACACCAGCGTCACCCGCGGGAAGTGATGCCCTTTGGCAAGCATTTGCGTGCCCACCAGAATGCAGGGCTGGCCCTTCTGAATGGTCGCGAACAGTTGATTCATGGCGTCTTTGCGCGAAGTGCTATCGCGGTCGACCCGCAGCACCGGGACGTCCGGAAACAAAATCCCCAATCGTTCTTCGGCGCGCTCGGTGCCGGCGCCGACAGGCCGCAAATCGACCTTGCCGCACTTCGGGCAATGCCGAGGGACGCGTTCGACGTAGCCACAATGGTGACAACGCAGTTCGCCTGAGCGCTGGTGCACGGTCATTCGCGCATCGCAGCGCTGACACTCTGACATCCAGCCACAGTCATGGCACAGCAGCGTGGGCGCAAAACCTCGACGGTTGAGGAACACCAACACTTGTTGGCCAGCGGCCAGCGTCTGACCGATGGCCTGCTGCATCGGCCCGGAAATGCCGCTGTCCAGCGGACGACTTTTCACGTCCAGGCGCAGGAACCGCGGCTGTTTGGCGCCACCGGCACGCTCGTTCAAGCGTAAGAGTCCGTATCGACCGGTGTAGGCGTTGTGCAGGCTTTCCAGCGAAGGCGTGGCGGAGCCGAGGACAATCGGGATGTTTTCTTGGCGTGCGCGGACCAATGCCAGGTCGCGGGCGTGATAGCGCAGGCCTTCCTGCTGTTTATAGGAGCCGTCGTGCTCTTCATCGATGATGATCAGGCCGGGGTTCTTCATCGGCGTGAACAGCGCCGAACGGGTGCCGATAATAATGTCGGCGTCACCGTCCCGGGCGGCGAGCCAGGCTTCGAGGCGTTCGCGGTCGTTGACCGCCGAGTGGATCAGCGCGATGCGTGCATTGAAGCGCTGCTCGAAACGCGCCAGGGTCTGCGGGCCGAGGTTGATCTCCGGGATCAGTACCAGCGCCTGCTTGCCGGCCTCAAGGGTTTCGCGGATCAGTTGCAAATAGACTTCGGTCTTGCCGCTGCCGGTGACGCCGGCCAGCAGGAACGCGTGATAACTGTCGAACCCTGCGCGAATCGCCTCATAGGCCGCACGCTGCTCGGGGTTGAGCGGCAATTCCGGTTGCGCCAGCCAGTGTTCGTGGCGGGCGTCGGGGGCGTGTTTGCGGATTTCGACTTGCACCAGATCCTTGGCCAGCAGCAAATCCAGGCTGTCCTTGCTCAGCATCAGTTTGCTCAACAACTGATGGGCGACGCCGTGGGGATGCTGGGCCAGAGTCGCCAGTGCCTCCCGTTGACGCGGGGCGCGAGCGATGCGCGGGTCATCAAGGCTGGCGCCGGGCGCGGCGGACCAGAAGCGCTCCTGCCGTGCTTCGGCCAGTTCACCCTGACGCAGCAATACCGGCAGCGCCCAGCTCAAGGTGTCGCCGAGGCTGTGCTGGTAGTACTGAGACGTCCACAGGCACAGTTTGAACAGCGCTGGCGGCAGGGGCGGCGTGGCATCGAGCAGTGCCAGGGCCGGCTTGAGCTTCTCTGCCGGGACTTCACTGGTGTCGGTGACCTCCACCAAAATCCCGATCATCTCCCGCCGGCCGAACGGCACCCGCAAGCGCATGCCGGGGTGCAACTGGGCGCGCAGGACACCGGCCGGGGCACGGTAGTCGAACAGGCGGCGCAGGGGCGAAGGCAAGGCGAGGCGCAGAATGGCGTTGGGCACGCGGGGGGATCTCGATAAGCGGGCAGTAAAAGAAGTCGGACGCCTATTAATTGTGGGAGCGGGCTTGCTCGCGAATGCGGTGGATCAGACACATCATCGTTGCCTGACACACCGTATTCGCGAGCAAGCCCGCTCCCACAAAGGGCGCGTATTAGGCCGGGAGCCTAGCAGACGGTCGGTCTCAGTGACAGCTTGCGTGATTGGCATTGTCTGGTAGAATCCGCGGCCTAATTATGTGCGGTATTCAACAATAGTGTTGAGTGGCGGCACACTAGCCTGAGGAATACACCATGAAAGCCGATATCCATCCAGCGTACGAAACCATCGAAGTAACTTGCAGCTGCGGCAACAAGTTCGAAACTCGTTCGAACCTGTGCAAGCCACTGGGTACTGACGTATGCAACGAGTGCCACCCGTTCTACACCGGTAAGCAGAAGACTCTGGATACTGGCGGCCGTGTACAGCGCTTCGCAGACCGTTTCGGTGCTTTTGGCAAAGCCAAAGCTCCTGCTGCTGCAGAGTAAGGTTGCAAAGCCCCATGGGCTTTACCTTGCTGATGAAAAAGGCGTCCCTTGCGGGCGCCTTTTTTATGTCTGCGATATGGCTTTCCGCTGCCCAGGCCTTCTGCCCGGCGCCGAGCGGGCTGACACCCGTTGTGGTGCAACGGGTGGTGGATGGTGACACGCTGCGTCTGAGCGATGGTCGCAGCGTGCGCATGATCGGTTTGAATACGCCGGAACTGGGCAAGAAAGGCCGCTCCGACGAGCCGTTCGCGGTGGCGGCACGCCAACGCCTGGAAGCACTGGTGGCTGCCAGCGACGGACGGGTCGGTTTATTGCCCGGTAAAGAAAGCACAGACCATTACGGCCGTACCTTGGCCCATGTCTACAGCGCCGATGGCGCCAACCTTGAAGCGCAGATGCTCGCTGAAGGACTCGGTTTCCAGGTGGCAGTCGCGCCGAATGTCGATCTGGTCGACTGCCAGCAAGCGGCGGAACACAGCGCCCGTCAGGCCGGACTCGGGTTGTGGCGTCAATCCCCTGTACTGAAAGCGGAGCAGATCAGCGCTTCCGGTTTCGCTGTGCTCAGCGGTCGTGTGAGCAAGGTTCAGCGCAATCGCGGCGGGGTTTGGATCGAGTTGCAGGATTCGGTTGTACTGCGCGTTGCACCCAATGTGTTGGGCCAGTTCGATATTGCGAATCTTGAGCGGTTGAAGGGCAAGCAGATAGAGGCGCGCGGCTGGGTACTGGACCGTTCGCGGCGTGGCGGACTGAAAGAAGGGCAGGCGCGCTGGCTTCTGCCATTGACCGACCCGGCGATGCTTCAGATGGCGCAGTGATAAAAAATTGTAGACATTTTTAATGTAGATTGTAAACAGTCAATCCCTTGTGTTCCGCGGCTCTTGGTCCAAAGTCGTAGGGCCGGGTGCTTGACAGGGGTGACCGGTCAGTCTTGTAGGGACTTTGCGACACGAGTATCCTCGGCGGTCCGTCTGTCCCACAGTAAAAAGCGGAATGCCCATATGTCTGATTTGAAAACTGCCGCTCTCGAATATCATGCCCATCCTCGTCCAGGGAAGCTGAGCGTCGAGCTCACCAAAGCCACCGCTACCGCCCGCGACCTGTCGCTGGCCTACAGCCCCGGTGTAGCCGAACCAGTCCGCGAAATCGCCCGCGACCCTGAACTCGCCTACAAGTACACCGGCAAGGGCAATCTGGTTGCAGTCATTTCCGATGGCACCGCAATTCTCGGCCTGGGTAACCTCGGCCCATTGGCTTCCAAACCAGTGATGGAAGGTAAAGGCGTGCTGTTCAAGCGCTTCGCCGGCATCGACGTTTTCGACATCGAAGTCGACTCCGAAAGCCCGCAAGCCTTCATCGACACCGTCAAGCGCATCTCCATCACCTTCGGTGGCATCAATCTGGAAGACATCAAGGCGCCTGAGTGCTTTGAGATCGAACGCGCTCTGATCGAGCAGTGCGACATTCCGGTATTCCACGATGACCAGCACGGCACCGCGATCGTTACTGCGGCCGGCATGATCAACGCCCTGGAAATCGCTGGCAAAACCCTCGCTGACGCCAAAATCGTTTGCCTGGGCGCCGGTGCTGCCGCCATCTCCTGCATGAAATTGCTGGTGAGCATGGGTGCCAACATCGAAAACATCTTCATGGTTGACCGTACCGGCGTGATCCACTCCGGCCGTGACGACCTGAACCAGTACAAGGCTGTTTTCGCTCACGCGACTGAAAAACGCACACTGGCCGACGCCCTGAAAGGCGCGGACGTGTTCGTTGGTCTGTCCGGCCCGAACCTGCTGAGCGCTGAAGGCCTGAAGTCCATGGCGGCCAGCCCGATCGTGTTCGCGTGCTCCAACCCGGACCCGGAAATCTCCCCGGAGCTGGCTCACGCCACTCGTGATGACGTGATCATGGCGACCGGCCGTTCGGACTACCCGAACCAGGTCAACAACGTGCTGGGCTTCCCGTTCATCTTCCGTGGTGCCCTGGACGTTCGCGCCAAGCGCATCAACGAAGAAATGAAAGTGGCTGCGGCCAACGCCCTGCGTGAACTGGCCAAGCTGCCGGTTCCACAGGAAGTGTGCGACGCCTACGGCGGCATCAAATTGGAATTCGGTCGTGAGTACATCATTCCGAAACCAATGGATGCCCGTCTGATCACCGTGATCTCCGATGCCGTGGCCAAGGCTGCGATCGAGACCGGCGTAGCGACCCTGCCGTATCCGAAGAACTACCCGCTGAAAAGCGTGGATGACGTGTTCAACGGCTAAGTCGTTGTAGCGCTTCAACACAAAGCCCCGGCTCTTGCGAGTCGGGGCTTTTTTTTGCCTGTGGGTTTTGCAGCGGTTGTGCTGGCCTCTTCGCGAGCAAGCCCGCTCCCACAGGGGTACGCATTCCAATGTGGGAGCGAGCTTGTTCCGGGCGGCGATCCGACGATGGCGGTCTGACAGGCGCCACAATAAAAAGCCCCGCTCTTCTTTCGAAGGTGGGGCTTTTTGCAGCTTCAGGCGATCAGAACAAATCGATCGGCGCCGCTTCATCCGCAGGCAGTGGGCTGCCCGGCGCAGTGCCGTTGCCCAGCTCGTTCGCTGACGGTGGCGTGTCTTCGGCCTTGAACAGCTCGAAGTAGGCGCCTGGCGTGCCTGGGGTGGCTGCACGGCCGCTGACCGGGTCGACTCGCAGGCTGAGGATGCCTTCCGGCTCTGCCTGCGTATGGGGCGGCAGGCCTTTGAGTGCGGCGCCCATGTAACTCATCCAGATCGGCAGGGCGACGGTGCCGCCGAATTCCTTGCGGCCCAGGCTTTCAGGCTGGTCGAAACCGGTCCAGACAGTGGTCACATAATCGGCGTTGTACCCAGAGAACCAGGCGTCCTTGGACTCGTTGGTGGTACCGGTCTTGCCCGCAATGTCGCTGCGGCCCAAGGCCAGGGCGCGGCGGCCGGTGCCGAGTTTGATCACGTCCTCGAGCATGCTGTTGAGGATGTAAGTGGTACGGCCATCGACGATGCGTTCGGCCACGGCCGGCGTTTGTGGCGCTGGCTGAGCGGTCAAGGCTTCGCCCGGGGTTGCGTTGACGGTGAAAGCGTTAGCCGCGACAGGGGCGGCGATGCCGTCGGTGGCGACGTTGCCTTTCGGGACGCTCGGCGGGTTGGCGACGAACAGCGTGTCGCCATTGCGGCTTTCGATCTTGTCGATGATGTAGGGGCTGATCTTGTAGCCGCCGTTGGCGAAGGTGCTCCAGCCGGTGGCGATTTCCATTGGCGTCAGCGTCGCGGTGCCCAGGGCCAGGGACAGGTTGCGCGGCAGGTCCTGCTTGTTGAAGCCGAACTTGCTGATGTAGTCGATGGTGCGGTCAACGCCCAGCGCCTGCAGCAAGCGGATCGACACCAGGTTGCGCGACTTGTAGAGCGCCTCACGCATACGGATCGGGCCGAGGAAGGTGTTGGTGTCGTTCTTTGGACGCCAGACCTTGTCCAGGTACTCGTCGACGAACACGATCGGTGCGTCGTTCACCAGGCTGGCGGCGGTGTAGCCGTTATCCAGTGCGGCACTGTAGACGAACGGTTTGAAGCTCGAACCCGGCTGACGCTTGGCCTGCATGGCGCGGTTGTAGTTGCTCTGTTCAAAGGCGAAGCCGCCGACCAGGGAGCGAATGGCACCGTTTTGCGGATCAAGGGAAACCAGTGCGCCCTGAGCCTGCGGGATCTGGCTGAATTTCAGCGAGTTGTCCGGCTGGCGTTGCACACGAATCAGGTCGCCGACCTGGGCGACGTCCGAAGGCTGCTTCGGGTTGGCACCCATGCTGTTGGTGTTGAGGAATGGGCGCGCCCATTTCATGCTGTCCCAGCCGACGTGTTCGTCACCGGTACGGGTCATCACTTGCAGGCCGGTCTTGTCGACCTGGGTGACGATGGCAGGTTCAAGGCTGCTGATGGTGCGCTGTTTGGTCAGCTCGGTTGTCCAGGCCTCGCGAGTCTTGCCCGGCAGGCGCGACTCGGGGCCGCGATAACCATGACGCTGGTCGTAGGTCATCAAGCCTTCGTGGACCGCGGTGTTGGCCATTTCCTGCAGGTTGCTCGGCACCGTGGTGGTGACGCGGAAACCCTCGGTATAGGCGTCGCTGCCATAACGGCCGACCATTTCGGCGCGGGCCATTTCAGCGATGTACGGCGCATTCACTTCCGGGGTCGGCACGTGATAACTGGCGTTCAGCGGCTCGTTGATCGCGGTGGTGTAGTCGGCTTCGGTGATTTTGCCGAGCTTGTACATGCGCCCAAGGATCCAGTCGCGACGTTCCTTGCTGCGGGCCGGATTGGCCAGCGGGTTGAAGCGCGAAGGGGCTTTTGGCAGGCCGGCGATCATCGCCATCTGCGCCAGGCTGACGTCACGAATCGACTTGCCGTAGTAAACCTGCGCGGCGGCCTCGATGCCGTAGGCGCGGTTGCCCAGATAGATCTTGTTGACGTACAGCTCAAGAATCTCGTCCTTGGTCAGCTGCCGTTCAATCTGCAGAGCCAGGAGGATTTCGGTGGTTTTGCGCGAGAAGCTGCGTTCGCTGGTCAGGAAGAAGTTCTTCGCCACCTGCATGGTGATGGTGCTGCCGCCGGACTGAATGTGTCCGCTTTTTACCAACTGGGTGGCCGCGCGCATCAGACTGCTGGGGTCGACACCGTAGTGATTGGCGAAGTTGTCGTCCTCAGCACTTAGTAACGCATTAATGAAATTGGGGGGAATGTCGGCGAACCGGATCGGTGTGCGGCGCATTTCGCCAAATTCTGCGATCAGCTTGTTGTCGCTGCTGAAGACCCGCAAAGGAATCTGCAACTGGATGCTTCTCAGCGCCTCCACGGATGGCAAACCCGGACTAAGGTAGAGAAAGGCGCCGCTAAGACCGAGGAGCAGTCCGCAGAAAACGGCGACGATGGACCAACCGAAAAATTTCAGCAGACGAATCAAGGCTTTTGGACATCCAGGGCAAAGAATGAATTTGGCATCAGGGTTCAGATAAACAGGGAACGACCCGCGCTTGAAAGTAAAAACCGGAAAAAAACGCTGGGCATTATAAGCATTTTTCCGTCGAGGGCGTCATTTGCGCTGCTGTCAAGACGGGTGGTTTGAACGCAACGGATATTACAGAGTCCGTAAGACACGGATAGTCATAGGGAATTGGTAGTGCTAGGACTCTTCAATAAAAAGGCCAACACGCTTCTGGGGATCGACATCAGCTCCACGTCGGTCAAGCTTCTGGAGCTAAGCCGCCAAGGCGACCGCTATCGGGTCGAGGCCTATGCGGTGGAACCTTTGCCCACCAACGCGGTGGTCGAGAAAAATATCGCCGAGCTCGAAGGCGTAGGGCAGGCACTCGCGCGCGTGCTGCTCAAGGCCAGAACCAACCTCAAGAACGTCGCCGTGGCCGTGGCCGGTTCGGCGGTGATCACCAAGACCATCGAGATGGACGCCGGTCTTTCCGACGACGAAATGGAAAACCAGCTGAAGATCGAGGCCGATCAATACATCCCTTATCCATTGGACGAAGTGGCCATCGACTTTGAGGTCCAGGGCGTTTCTGCGCGCAACCCCGAGCGAGTCAATGTGCTGCTGGCGGCCTGTCGCAAGGAAAACGTCGAGGTGCGGGAAGCGGTCCTGGCCCTGGCCGGCCTGACAGCCCGCGTGGTCGACGTCGAGGCCTATGCGCTGGAGCGTTGCTACGGATTGCTGGCGAGCCAACTGGCTGCTTCTCAGGAGCGTCTGACGGTAGCGGTGGTCGATATCGGCGCCACCATGACCACCCTGAGCGTGCTGCACCAGGGGCGGATCATCTACACCCGCGAACAATTGTTCGGCGGTCGTCAGCTGACGGAGGAAATCCAGCGACGTTATGGCCTGACCCTTGAACAGGCGGGGCTGGCGAAGAAACAGGGTGGTTTGCCGGACGATTACGTCAGCGAGGTGTTGCAGCCGTTTCGCGATGCGCTGGTGCAGCAGGTGTCGCGTTCATTGCAGTTTTTCTTCGCCTCCGGTCAGTACAACTCGGTTGATCACATTCTGCTGGCCGGCGGTACCGCGTCGGTCCCGGGGCTTGATCGGTTGATCGAGCAACGATTGGGTACACCAACGCAAGTGGCCAACCCATTCTCCGACATGACCTTGGGCAGCAAGGTCAACGCCGGTGCCCTGGCCAGCGATGCGCCGGCACTGATGATCGCCTGCGGGCTGGCCCTCAGGAGTTTCGACTGATGGCGCGGATCAATCTTTTACCCTGGCGCGAAGAGCAGCGTGAAGTCCGCCGCAAACGCTTTTTGCTGGTGTTGGTCGGTGTGCTGGTGGGGTCAGTGGGGGCGGTGCTGATCGCGAACCAGGCCATCAGTGGCGCTATCGATCGGCAAGTGGCTCGTAACGATTACATCGGCAAACAGATTGCCATGGTCGATGAGCGGATTAAACAGATCAGCGATTTGAAGGCCCGTCGCCAGCAACTGGTCGAGCGCATGCGCATCATCCAGGACCTGCAAGGCAACCGGCCGATCAGCGGGCGTATTTTTGATCAACTGGCACGTACGCTGCCTGACGGCGTGTATTTCACCGAGGTGAAAATGGCCGGCAAGTCCTTGTCCATCACTGGAGCGGCGGAGTCCAACAATCGTGTGTCAGACCTGATGCGCAATCTGGATGCGTCCGATTGGTTTGATGCGCCCACCCTCACGGAAGTCAAAGCGACGACCGCCGGTCAGCTGGATCAGGCCAACGTCTTTCAGCTGACCGTTCGTCAGACTCAGCCCGCCGCTGCGGAGGGCGGCAAATGAGGCTGTCTGACTGGTTCGAAGGCCTGCGCAAGATCGACATCAACGACCTGGACACCAATAACATGGGTTCCTGGCCGCCAGCCATAAAGGCACTGGCGGGAGTCCTGCTCATGATCCTGGTGCTTTCGCTGGGCTACAGTTTTTCCATCAGCGACCTTCAAAGCCACCTCGAACTCAAGCGCGAGGAAGAGTCGACCCTCAAGGAGCAATTCGCCAACAAAGCCCATATGGCGGCGAATCTGGAGCTGTATACGCAGCAGATGAAGGAAATGGAGAACTCCTTTGGCGTACTGCTGCGGCAATTGCCCAGTGACACCGAAGTGCCCGGTCTGCTGGAGGACATCACTCGCACCGGCCTGGGCAGTGGCCTGGAGTTCGAAGAGATCAAACTGCTGTCGGAGAACACGCAGCAGTTCTACATCGAGTTGCCGATCCAGATCACCGTCACCGGTGCCTATCACGACCTTGCCACCTTCGTCAGCGGCGTCGCCGGGCTGCCAAGGATTGTCACCCTGCATGACTTCGACCTTGCGCCGGCCAACCCGGAGGGTGGTCCGAAGTTGCGTATGAGCATCCTCGCCAAGACCTACCGCTACAACGACAAGGGGCTGCAAAAATGAGCCCGATTCGTTGTTTTTCGATGGTTGTGTTGGTCGCAGGCCTGGCTGGTTGCGGCAGCGACAATGACTTCAGCGACCTGGACGCGTACATGAACGAAATGCGTTTACGTGCGCCCGGCAAGATTGAACCAACGCCGACATTTCGGTCTTACCCAACATTCACCTACAGTGCCGCCAACCTGCGAAGCCCGTTTTCCCGACAGATCAGAGTCGATCTGGCCGGCCAGAAACACGGCTCGCGCAACGTCAAACCTGATCCGAATCGGGTCAAGCAGTACCTCGAAGGTTTCAACATCGAGCAGTTTGAAATGGTCGGAACGATCGCCAATGCGACCGGCTCCTTTGCGCTGTTGCGCGGGGCGGGCGGGGTGCATCGGTTGAAAGTCGGCGATTACCTGGGGCGTAACGATGGGCGGATCGTCGCCATCAGTGGCTCGCAGGTCGATGTGGTCGAAATCGTTCCCGACGGCGAAGGCGCCTGGCTGGAACGGCCGCGGACCATCCCTTTGAAAGAGCACTCATAGTGGAACTCGAATAATGAACAGGATTTTCTCAACCTTCGGTATTTCGCTATGGATAGCGTTGCTGTCGCCGATGGTACTAGCGGCCAACCTCAAAGCGCTGGATGTCGCCGCGCTGCCGGGAGACCGCGTCGAGTTGAAGTTGTCGTTCGATGGGCCGCCACCGCCGCCCCACGGTTACACCACGGAATCGCCTGCACGGATCGCGCTGGATCTGCCTGGCGTCGTCAGTCAGCTAAAAAGCAAAAATCGTGACCTGGGCGGCGGAAATGCCCGTAGCGCCACGGTGGTGGAAGCCAAGGACCGTACGCGACTGATCATCAATCTGACCCAGTTGACGCCGTATAACGCACGGGTCGAAGGCAACACGCTGTTCGTGGTGGTCGGCCAAGGTGCCAACAAAACGGCCTCCAGCCCGGCGCCCAAAACACCGCGCGCCGCGACGGCAACGCCAGCCCCGGCGAAAGCCTATACGCCAGTGGGCAAGGCCATCCGGGGTGTGGATTTCCAGCGCGGCACTCAGGGCGAAGGCAATGTGGTCATCGATCTGTCGGATCCCTCCATCGCCCCGGACATTCAGGAGCGCGACGGCAAGATCATCCTCGGTTTCGCCAGGACTCAATTGCCTGAGCCGTTGCGTGTACGTCTGGACGTCAAGGATTTCGCCACGCCGGTGCAGTTCGTCAACGCCAGCGCCACGGGCGATCGGGCCACGATCAGCATTGAGCCCAGCGGCGCCTTCGATTATTCGACTTACCAGACCGACAACAAGCTGACCGTCAGCATCCGGCCGATGACCGTCGATGACTTGCAGAAACGCAACACCGAGCGTTTCGCCTACACCGGCGAAAAGCTCTCGCTGAATTTCCAGGACATCGACGTGCGTTCGGTGCTGCAACTGATTGCCGATTTCACCAACCTCAATCTGGTGGCCAGCGACACAGTGCAGGGCGGCATCACGCTGCGTTTGCAGAACGTACCGTGGGATCAGGCACTGGATCTGGTGTTGAAAACCAAGGGCCTGGACAAGCGCAAGATCGGCAACGTTTTGCTGGTGGCGCCGGCCGATGAAATCGCTGCCCGCGAGCGCCAGGAGCTTGAGTCGCAGAAGCAGATTGCTGACCTGGCGCCCCTGCGTCGCGAATTGTTGCAGGTCAACTACGCCAAAGCTGCCGATATCGCCAAGCTGTTCCAGTCGGTGACCAGTGCCGAGGCAAAAGCCGACGAGCGGGGCTCGATCACGGTGGATGAGCGGACCAACAACATCATTGCCTACCAGACCCAGGATCGCCTCGATGAGCTGCGCCGTATCGTCGCGCAACTGGATATCCCGGTGCGTCAGGTGATGATCGAGGCGCGCATCGTCGAAGCCAACGTCGACTATGACAAAAGCCTCGGCGTGCGTTGGGGTGGTTCGTTGCAGAACAAGGGCAACTGGAACACCTCGGGCGTCAGCAATAATGGGGCTAATGCTTCGTCGACCATCGGTACGCCTGGCAGCACCAGCACCAACTCGCCGTTCGTCGACCTGGGTACCGCCGCCAACACCTCGGGGCTCGGCATCGCGTTCATCACCGACAATGTGCTGCTGGATCTTGAGCTGACGGCGATGGAGAAGACCGGCAACGGCGAAATCGTCTCGCAGCCCAAGGTGGTCACCTCGGACAAGGAAACCGCGAAAATCCTCAAGGGCACGGAGATTCCCTATCAGGAAGCCAGCTCCAGCGGCGCTACCTCGGTGTCGTTCAAGGAGGCTTCGCTGTCTCTGGAGGTGACGCCGCAGATCACCCCGGACAACCGGATCATCATGGAGGTCAAGGTCACCAAGGACGAACCGGACTACCTGAACAAGGTGCAGGATGTACCGCCGATCAAGAAAAACGAGGTCAATGCCAAGGTCCTGGTCAACGACGGTGAGACCATCGTGATTGGCGGGGTTTTCTCAAATACTCAGAGCAAGGTTGTAGATAAGGTGCCATTTCTCGGTGATGTGCCGTATCTTGGCCGCCTTTTCCGGCGTGACGTGGTTTCGGAGAAAAAATCCGAGCTGCTGGTATTTCTCACTCCGCGTATCATGAATAACCAGGCGATTGCTGTGAGTCATTGATTCTGTGCGAAATTTGATTCTTGTTGGACCGATGGGGGCTGGAAAAAGCACCATCGGCCGGTTGCTGGCCAAAGAGCTGCGCCTGCCGTTCAAAGATTCCGATAAGGAAATTGAATTGCGCACGGGCGCCAATATCCCGTGGATTTTCGATAAGGAAGGCGAGCCGGGCTTTCGTGACCGCGAGCAGGCGATGATTGCCGAGCTGTGCGGCTGCGACGGCGTGGTGCTGGCGACCGGTGGCGGCGCGGTGATGCGCGAGGCCAATCGTCGGGCGCTGCACGCTGGGGGGCGGGTGGTCTATCTGCATGCGTCTGTCGAGCAGCAGGTGGGTCGCACTTCCCGTGATCGCAATCGACCCCTGTTGCGTACTGCCGATCCGGCCAAGACCCTTCGGGATCTGCTGGCGATCCGCGATCCGCTTTATCGGGAAATCGCCGATCTGGTGGTGGAAACCGATGAGCGGCCGCCGCGAATGGTCGTACTCGATATTCTTGAACGCTTGCAGCAGCTACCTCCCCGTTAAAGCGCAGCGCGAAATGCGCTATCCTCGGCGTCCTGTCATGGCCGCTCAAGGTTGTGGCGGATGGCTACCGAACGGCGTCACACCAGCAGACGCCGTGGACATTCGTTAACTCAAGGCAGGACGCCTGATTCCATCTTCACTGTGGGGACACATGCAGACACTCAAGGTCGATCTAGGCGAGCGCAGCTACCCGATTCATATTGGCGAAGGTTTGTTGGATCAGCCTGAGCTGCTGGCCCCGCATATACGCGGACGGCAAGTGGCGATCATCTCCAACGAGACCGTTGCGCCGCTCTATCTCGAGCGTCTGACCCGCAGCCTCGCACAGTTCTCGGTGGTTTCCGTGGTGCTGCCGGACGGCGAAGCCTTCAAGACCTGGGAAACCCTGCAGCTGATTTTCGACGGTCTGCTGACCGCGCGGCACGACCGCCGTACCACGGTCATCGCCCTCGGTGGCGGTGTGATTGGTGACATGGCCGGTTTTGCGGCCGCCTGCTACCAGCGTGGTGTCGATTTCATCCAGATCCCGACCACGCTGCTGTCGCAAGTCGACTCTTCGGTGGGCGGCAAGACCGGGATCAACCATCCGCTGGGCAAGAACATGGTTGGCGCTTTCTATCAGCCGAACGTGGTGCTGATTGATACCGCTACCCTCAATACCCTGCCGGCCCGCGAACTGTCCGCCGGGCTTGCTGAAGTCATCAAGTACGGGCTGATCTGCGACGAGCCGTTCCTGACCTGGCTTGAAGACAACGTCGATCGTCTGCGCGCCTTGGACCAGGTCGCCCTGACTTATGCCATCGAGCGCTCTTGCGCGGCCAAGGCTGCGGTGGTGGGTGCCGACGAACGGGAGACCGGTGTTCGCGCCACGCTCAACCTGGGTCACACCTTCGGTCACGCCATCGAAACCCACATGGGCTATGGTGTCTGGCTACATGGTGAGGCGGTCGCTGCTGGCACCGTAATGGCCTTGGAAATGTCCGCGCGCCTGGGCTGGATCAGCGAGCAAGAGCGCGATCGCGGCATTCGTCTGTTCCAGCGTGCCGGCCTGCCGGTCATCCCGCCTGAAGAGATGACTGAAGCCGATTTTCTCGAACACATGGCAATTGACAAGAAAGTGATCGACGGTCGTTTGCGCCTGGTGCTGTTGCGCCACATGGGCGAAGCGGTGGTGACCGACGATTATCCGAAAGAGGTTTTACAGGCCACGCTGGGAGCGGATTACCGCGCTCTGGCTCAGCTTAAAGGTTAATAAGATCCCGATGACTAGTTTGCACGCCGACGAGGCTTTCCTCGGCCATTACCAGTTGAGTCATGACCCTTTTTCTCCACGGGTGCCTGGCTTCAAATTCTTCCCGGCCCAGCGCAAACCGGTGCTGGGGCAACTGCATCACCTGGCACGCTACAGTCAGTTGCTGCTGGTCGTCACCGGCCCGCAAGGCAGTGGCAAGACGCTGTTGCGTCAGGCCCTGGTGGCCAGCACCAACAAGCAGTCGGTGCAGAGCGTGGTGGTTTCCGCCCGTGGTGCCGGTGATGCGGCCGGCGTGCTGCGTCAGGTGGCTCAGGCGCTGAACGTTGCCCAGGCCGAGATCGGCGCGATTCTGGCTCAAGTGGTGCAACTTGCGTTGACGGGGCAGGAAGTCTATTTGCTGGTGGATGACGCCGAGCAACTCGACGAATCCGCGCTGGAAGCCTTGCTGGCCCTGGCCGCTGGTGCACCGGAAGGTCGCCCGCATGTGTTCCTGTTCGGCGAGTCGTCGCTGATTGCTCAACTGGAGGCGCTGAGCCTCGAGGAAGAGCGTTTCCACGTCATCGAATTGCAGCCTTACACCGAAGAAGAAACCCGCGAATATCTGGACCAGCGGCTCGAAGGCGCCGGCCGGGGTATCGAACTTTTCACCGCAGATCAGATCTCTGATATTCACGAAAGCTCCGACGGTTGGCCTGGCACCATCAACCAGGTTGCCCGCGATGCAATGATCGAAGCCATGATTGCCAGCCGCTCAGCGGTGAAGCGTCCAAGTATGGGGTTCAACATGCCGAAGAAACACGTATTGGCGATTTCCGCCGTTGTCGTGGTCGCGGTAGCCGCCGCCTGGTTGATGCCGGGTCGCAGCAAAGCACCGACCACTGGCGCACCTGTCAACGAACAGGCGCAACTGCCGCTCGGCCAGGGCACGCCGCAACCTAACAGCGGCGGCGCGCCTGCCGTCGAATTCGCCGGTAACTCGCAACCGATGCCATTGCCGCTGGTCGGCAACTCGCAGCCGGTCATGCGTGGTCCGTTGGCCGAAGCCGCCGGTGGCATCACCGAAGGCGACGACGGCGTGCCGGTCGAAGGTTCGAGCGCTACACCGCCGACCGTGACCACTACCGCGCCTCCAGCAGGTCTGTCGGCCGGTCCCGCACCGACGCCAGCCACCAAACCTGTGCCTGCGCCGACTCAGGTCGCGACTGCCAAGCCAGCCCCGGTTGCGCCTGCCGTGAAGCCAGCTCCAGCGCCAGCCAAGCCCGCCGCCGCGGCTGCTGCCAAGCCTGCCGAGAAACCAGCCGCTGTGGCCAAAGCCGCTGGCGGCACCTGGTACGCAGGGCAAGCACCGGGTAACTACGTGGTGCAGATCCTCGGCACCAGTTCCGAAGCGGCCGCGCAATCCTTCGTCAAGGAGCAGGGCGGCGAGTACCGTTATTTCAAGAAAGTCCTCAACGGTAAGCCGCTTTACGTCATCACTTACGGTAGCTTCGCCAACCGCGATGCAGCCGTTACCGCCATCAAGGCCTTGCCAGCGAAGGTTCAGGCTGGTAAACCTTGGCCTCGCTCCGTCGCCAGCGTCCAACAGGAACTGGCTACAGCTCGCTGATGATTCGGCGGCCTTACCCAGGCCGCCTCTCCCGGCACCTCAAAATTTTCCGCAAGTAGCATGCTGTCTCTACAGACCGCGTGCCTTGTGGTGTCTGCGTCACAGTAGTCTTTGAGTCGTTGCGGTCAAAATTAAAAAAGTTTTGACTAGCACAGCATATCGCTTTAAACCTTTCACAAATGCGACATAGATTTGCGACATTTCGTCGTCAAATTTGTGAGCCTCTGTGTCGGTGTGTACAATGACCTCCCTTTTGCCCCCGCAAAGCTGGCGTACGTTCGGCGCGGATGGTAAGTGGTTGAATTGAAAAGAAATTTGCCTCGACAAGAGGCAGCCTGGTGAGAAAGTGTCTATGAAAGCAGGTCTGTACCAACCAGATGAATTCAAGGATAACTGCGGTTTCGGCCTGATAGCCCATATGCAGGGCGAGCCCAGTCATACCCTTTTGCAAACGGCCATCGAGGCCCTGACCTGCATGACCCACCGCGGTGGGATCAACGCCGACGGCAAGACCGGTGACGGTTGCGGTCTGCTGATTCAAAAGCCGGATGTGTTCCTGCGAGCCATCGCCCAGGAAACCTTCGGCGTCGAACTGCCCAAGCAATATGCGGTGGGCATGGTCTTCTTCAACCAGGACCCGGTCAAAGCCGAAGCCGCTCGCGAGAACATGAACCGCGAGATCCTCGCTGCTGGCCTGACCCTCGTCGGCTGGCGCAAAGTGCCGATCGACACCAGCGTCCTCGGTCGCCTGGCCCTTGAGCGCCTGCCGCAGATCGAGCAAGTGTTCATCGCCGGTGATGGCCTGAGCGATCAGGACATGGCCGTCAAGCTGTTCACCTCCCGTCGTCGCTCGTCTGTGGCCAACGCCGCCGACGCCGATCACTACGTCTGCAGCTTTTCGCACAAGACCATCATTTATAAAGGCCTGATGATGCCGGCGGATTTGACCGCCTTCTATCCAGACCTCAGCGACCAGCGCCTGCAAACCTCGATTTGCGTGTTCCACCAGCGCTTCTCGACCAACACCCTGCCGAAATGGCCGCTGGCTCAGCCGTTCCGCTTCCTCGCCCACAACGGCGAGATCAACACCATCACCGGTAACCGCAACTGGGCCGTGGCCCGTCGCACCAAGTTCACCAACGATCTGATGGATCTGGAAGAACTCGGCCCGCTGGTCAACCGTGTCGGTTCTGACTCCTCCAGCATGGACAACATGCTCGAGTTGATGGTCACCGGTGGTATCGACCTGTTCCGTGGCGTGCGGATGATCATTCCGCCTGCGTGGCAGAACGTCGAAACCATGGACCCGGACCTGCGTGCGTTCTATGAATACAACTCGATGCACATGGAACCGTGGGACGGCCCGGCCGGCGTGGTAATGACCGACGGTCGCTACGCAGTGTGCCTGCTCGACCGTAACGGTCTGCGTCCGGCGCGTTGGGTCACCACCAAAAACGGCTTCATCACCCTGGCCTCGGAAATCGGTGTCTGGAACTACCAGCCTGAAGACGTGATCGCCAAGGGCCGCGTTGGCCCGGGCCAGATCTTCGCCGTGGACACTGAAACCGGCCAGATCCTCGACACCGATGCGATCGACAACCGCTTGAAGTCCCGTCATCCGTACAAGCAATGGCTGCGCAAGAATGCCCTGCGCATTCAGGCGACCATGGAAGACAACGACCACGGTTCGGCGTTCTACGACGTCGATCAGCTCAAGCAGTACATGAAGATGTACCAGGTCACTTTCGAAGAACGTGATCAGGTGCTGCGTCCGCTCGGCGAGCAAGGCTACGAAGCCGTTGGCTCGATGGGCGATGACACGCCGATGGCCGTGCTGTCCCAGCGCGTGCGCACGCCGTACGACTATTTCCGTCAGCAGTTCGCGCAGGTCACCAACCCGCCGATCGACCCGCTGCGTGAAGCCATCGTCATGTCGCTGGAAATCTGCCTCGGTGCCGAGCGCAACATTTTCCAGGAGTCGCCGGAACACGCCTCGCGCGTGATCCTCAGCTCGCCGGTCATTTCCCCGGCCAAGTGGCGCTCGCTGATGAACCTCGATCGTCCGGGCTTCGAGCGCGCGATCATCGACCTCAACTACGACGAAAGCGTCGGCCTCGAAGCGGCGATCCGCAACGTCGCCGATCAGGCTGAAGAAGCCGTGCGCTCCGGTCGTACCCAGGTCGTGCTGAGTGACCGTCACATTGCCCCGGGCAAGTTGCCGATCCACGCCTCCCTGGCCACCGGCGCGGTGCACCACCGCTTGACCGAAAAAGGCCTGCGTTGCGATTCCAACATCCTCGTGGAAACCGCCACCGCTCGCGACCCGCACCACTTTGCAGTGTTGATCGGTTTCGGCGCCTCGGCGGTCTATCCGTTCCTGGCGTACGAAGTGCTGGGCGATCTGATCCGCACCGGTGAAGTCCTGGGCGACCTCTACGAAGTGTTCAAGAACTACCGCAAAGGCATCACCAAAGGTCTGCTGAAGATCCTGTCGAAGATGGGTATCTCGACCATCACGTCTTACCGTGGTGCGCAGTTGTTTGAAGCCATTGGCCTGTCTGAAGAAGTCTGCGACCTGAGCTTCCGTGGCGTGCCAAGCCGCATCAAGGGCGCGCGTTTCGTCGACATCGAAGCCGAGCAGAAAGCCCTGGCCGCCGAAGCCTGGAGCCCGCGCAAGCCGATCCAGCAAGGTGGTTTGCTGAAATTCGTCCACGGCGGCGAATATCACGCCTACAACCCGGACGTGGTCAGCACCCTGCAAGCCGCTGTGCAGCAGGGCGACTACAGCAAGTTCAAGGAATACACGGCGCTGGTGGACAACCGTCCGGTGTCGATGATCCGTGACATGTTCAAGGTCAAAACCCTGGACACGCCGCTGGACATCAGCGAAATCGAACCGCTGGAGTCGGTGCTCAAGCGCTTTGACTCCGCGGGCATCTCCCTCGGCGCCTTGTCGCCGGAAGCTCACGAAGCCCTGGCCGAAGCCATGAACCGCCTCGGTGCGCGTTCCAACTCCGGCGAAGGCGGCGAAGACCCGGCGCGTTACGGCACCATCAAGAGCTCGAAAATCAAACAGGTTGCGACTGGCCGTTTCGGTGTGACCCCGGAATACCTGGTCAACGCTGAAGTGTTGCAGATCAAAGTCGCTCAGGGCGCCAAGCCCGGCGAAGGTGGTCAGCTGCCAGGCGGCAAGGTCAACGGTCTGATCGCCAAACTGCGTTACGCAGTGCCGGGCGTGACCCTGATCTCGCCTCCACCGCACCACGATATCTATTCGATCGAAGACTTGTCGCAGCTGATTTTCGACCTGAAACAAGTCAACCCGAAGGCGCTGGTTTCGGTGAAGCTGGTTGCAGAAGCGGGCGTCGGCACCATCGCCGCCGGTGTGGCCAAGGCCTACGCGGACTTGATCACCATCTCCGGCTACGACGGCGGCACCGGTGCATCGCCGCTGACCTCGATCAAATACGCGGGCGCTCCGTGGGAACTCGGCCTGGCCGAAACTCACCAGACCCTGCGCGGCAACGACCTGCGCGGCAAAGTGCGGGTACAAACCGACGGCGGCCTGAAAACCGGCCTCGACGTGATCAAGGCTGCCATCCTCGGCGCTGAAAGCTTCGGCTTCGGCACCGCGCCGATGATCGCGCTGGGCTGCAAATACCTGCGTATCTGTCACCTGAACAACTGCGCCACCGGCGTCGCGACTCAGAACGAGAAGCTGCGCAAGGATCACTACATCGGCACCGTCGACATGGTGGTGAATTTCTTCACCTACGTCGCCGAAGAAACCCGTGAGTGGCTGGCCAAGCTGGGCGTGCGCTCCCTCGAAGAGCTGATCGGTCGTACCGATCTGCTGGACATCCTCGAAGGCCAGACCGCCAAGCAGCAACACCTGGACCTGACGCCATTGCTGGGCAGTGATCACATCCCGGCAGACAAACCTCAGTTCTGCCAGGTCGACCGCAACCCACCGTTCGACAAAGGCCTGCTGGCCGAGAAAATGGTCGACATGGCCACCTCGGCCATCAACGACATGAGCGGCGCCGATTTCGCCCTGGATATCTGCAACTGCGACCGTTCCATCGGCGCGCGGATCTCCGGTGAAATCGCTCGCAAACACGGCAACCAAGGCATGGCGAACGCGCCGATCACCTTCCGCTTCAAAGGGACGGCTGGTCAGAGCTTCGGCGTGTGGAACGCTGGCGGCCTGAACATGTACCTGGAAGGCGACGCCAACGACTACGTCGGCAAAGGCATGACCGGCGGCAAACTGGTCATCGTTCCGCCGAAGGGCAGCGTCTACAAGACTCAGGACAGCGCCATTATCGGCAACACCTGCCTGTACGGCGCCACTGGCGGCAAGCTGTTCGCCGCCGGTACCGCGGGCGAGCGTTTTGCGGTGCGTAACTCCGGTGCTCACACCGTAGTGGAAGGCACGGGCGATCACTGCTGCGAGTACATGACCGGTGGTTTCGTCTGCGTATTGGGCAAGACCGGTTACAACTTTGGCTCAGGCATGACCGGCGGTTTCGCCTACGTGCTCGACCAGGACAACACCTTCGTTGACCGGGTCAACCACGAACTGGTGGAAATCCAGCGGATCAGCGGTGAGGCGATGGAAGCCTATCGCAGCCACCTGCAACGCGTGCTGAACGAATACGTCGAGGAAACCGACAGCGAGTGGGGTCGTAACCTCGCTGAAAACCTCGATGACTATCTGCGTCGTTTCTGGCTGGTCAAGCCCAAGGCTGCCAACCTGAAATCGTTGCTTTCCAGCACCCGTGCCAACCCGCAGTGATATGCGCCTGAAGAGTTTGATGAGGTTTTAACAATGGCTGAACGTCTGAATAACGACTTCCAGTTCATCGATGTCGGGCGCAAGGATCCGAAGAAGAAACTGTTGCGTCAACGCAAGAAAGAGTTCGTGGAGATCTACGAACCCTTCAAACCCCAGCATTCGGCCGATCAGGCCCACCGCTGCCTGGGTTGCGGTAACCCGTATTGCGAATGGAAGTGCCCGGTGCACAACTTCATTCCGAACTGGCTGAAGCTGGTGGCCGAGGGCAACATCCTCCAGGCCGCCGAGCTGTCGCACCAGACCAACACCCTGCCGGAAGTCTGCGGCCGGGTGTGCCCGCAGGATCGTCTGTGCGAGGGTGCCTGCACCCTCAACGACGGTTTCGGCGCGGTGACCATTGGTTCGGTCGAGAAGTACATCACTGACACCGCGTTCGCCATGGGCTGGCGCCCGGACATGTCCAAGGTCATACCGACCGGCAAGCGTGTTGCGGTGATCGGCGCAGGCCCGGCAGGCCTGGGCTGTGCCGACGTGCTGGTACGCGGCGGCGTGACCCCGGTGGTGTTCGACAAGAACCCGGAAATCGGCGGTCTGCTGACCTTCGGCATCCCCGAGTTCAAGCTGGAAAAGACCGTGCTGAGCAATCGTCGCGAAGTCTTCACCGGCATGGGCATCGAGTTCCGCCTGAACACCGAAGTGGGCAAGGACGTGACCGTCGAGCAACTGCTCGAAGAATACGATGCCGTGTTCATGGGCATGGGCACCTACACCTACATGAAGGGCGGCTTTGCCGGTGAAGATTTGCCGGGCGTGCATGACGCGCTGGACTTCCTGATCGCCAACGTCAATCGCAACCTGGGCTTTGAAAAGTCGCCGGAAGATTTCGTCGACATGAAAGGCAAGAAGGTCGTGGTATTGGGTGGCGGCGACACGGCGATGGACTGCAACCGTACGTCGATTCGCCAGGGCGCCAAGTCGGTGACCTGCGCTTATCGTCGTGACGAAGCGAACATGCCGGGCTCGCACAAAGAGGTGAAGAACGCCAAGGAAGAAGGCGTGAAATTCCTCTATAACCGCCAGCCAATCGCGATCGTCGGTGAAGACCGCGTCGAAGGCGTGAAGGTGGTCGAGACCCGTCTCGGCGAACCGGACGCCCGTGGCCGTCGCAGCCCCGAGCCGATTCCGGGTTCCGAAGAGATCATCCCGGCTGATGCCGTGGTCATCGCGTTCGGTTTCCGTCCGAGCCCGGCGTCGTGGTTCGAACAGCACAGCATCCAGACCGACAGCCAGGGCCGCGTTGTAGCCCCGGAGCAAGGTCAGTACAAGCACCAGACCAGCAACCCGAAAATCTTCGCCGGTGGCGACATGGTTCGCGGTTCTGACCTGGTTGTGACGGCGATCTTCGAAGGCCGTAATGCCGCCGAAGGGATCCTGGATTACCTGGGCGTCTGATCACTTTCCAAAATTGGAATGCGATCAAATGTGGGAGCGGGCTTGCTCGCGAAGGCGGTTTGTCAGTCAACATCTCTGTTGAACGTAACGACCTCTTCGCGAGCAAGTCGAATCGTCGCACCGCCGCTCCCACATTGGTTTTTCGGTGTTGCAAAGACCGTGTTCCACCGCGACAAATTGACCCGATAGACAAAAGGCACGGCTCTTGCCGTGCCTTTTGCGTCGCGCTCTGAGAAAATGCCCGCACTTTTTTTCCGGATGCCGACATGACTGCCCTGAAGAACGACCGTTTCCTTCGCGCCCTGCTCAAGCAACCCGTAGACGTCACGCCTGTCTGGATGATGCGTCAGGCCGGTCGCTACCTGCCGGAATACCGCGCCAGCCGTGCCAAGGCCGGTGACTTCATGAGCCTGTGCATGAACCCGGAGTTCGCTTGCGAAGTCACGATGCAGCCGCTCGACCGCTACCCACAACTGGACGCGGCGATCCTTTTCTCCGACATCCTGACCATCCCGGACGCTATGGGCCAAGGCCTGTACTTCGAAACCGGTGAAGGTCCGCGCTTCAAGAAAGTCATCAGCACGATGGCTGACATCGAAGCGCTGCCGATTCCTGATCCGCACAAAGACCTGGGCTACGTCATGGACGCGGTCAGCACCATCCGCCGCGAACTGAACGGCCGCGTGCCGCTGATCGGCTTCGCAGGCAGCCCATGGACCCTGGCCACCTACATGGTCGAAGGCGGCTCGTCGAAAGACTACCGCAAGACCAAAACCATGCTCTACGACAACCCGCAAGCCTTGCACCTGCTGCTGGACAAGCTCGCGCAGACGGTCACCAGCTACCTCAACGGCCAGATCATGGCCGGCGCGCAAGCGGTGCAGATCTTCGACAGCTGGGGCGGCAGCCTTTCGGCGGCGGCGTACCAGGAATTCTCCCTGGCCTACATGCGCAAAATCGTCAGCGGCCTGATCCGCGAACACGAAGGGCGCAAGGTGCCGGTCATTCTGTTCACCAAGAACGGTGGCCTGTGGCTGGAAAGCATCGCCGACGCTGGCGCTGATGCCCTCGGCCTGGACTGGACCTGCGACATCGGCAACGCCCGTGATCGCGTCGGCAGCAAAGTCGCGCTGCAAGGCAACATGGACCCAACCGTGCTGTACGCCAAGCCGGAAGCGATTCGTACCGAAGTCGGCCGCATCCTCGCCAGCTATGGCAAAGGCAGCGGTCACGTGTTCAACCTCGGCCATGGCATTACGCCTGAAGTCGACCCGGAACACGCCGGCGCCTTCCTGCGCGCGGTGCACGAACTGTCGGCGCAGTATCACGAGTGATCGTCGCCCAATAAAAAACGCCCGGCTTGTGCCGGGCGTTTTTGTATGAGGTACCAGATCGTACCCGGTCAATGTGGGAGCGGGCTTGCTCGCGAAAGCGGTTGATCATTCAACATCGATGCCGACTGACCCACCGCTTTCGCGAGCAAGTCGAATCGTCGCACCGCCGCTCCCACAGGGTTGTGCGTCACGCCTTCACATTTTCCAGCGGTGGCAACTTCGCCAGTTTCAACGCCACCAGCAGCGCAATCACCAGCAACCCGCCAATGAACAACCCGATCCCGTTCCACCCCCCCATGTGCCAGAACACCCCGCCCGCCGTCCCGGCGATGCTCGAACCGGCGTAATAGCTGAACAGATAAAGCGACGACGCCTGCCCCTTGGCTTTGATCGCACGACGCCCAATCCAGCTACTCGCCACCGAATGCGCGCCGAAGAAGCCGAAGGTGAAGATCAGCATGCCGATGATCACCACTGGCAGCGGCGTGAGCATGGTCAGGGCGAGGCCGGCGATCATCAGCACGATGGTTGCCCAGAGTACTTTGCGACGACCGAGCTGGTCGGCCAGGGCGCCGATTTTCGCTGAGCTGTAGATACCCGACAGATACACCACCGAGAGCAGCCCGACGAAGGCCTGATCCATGTGGTACGGCTCGGCCAGCAGGCGATAACCGATGTAGTTGAAGAGGGTGACGAACGCGCCCATCAGCACGAAAGCTTCAAGGAACAGCAGCGGCAGGCCGGCGTCGCGAAAGTGCATGGTGAAGCCGTCAATCAAGCTGCGCGGGTGTAATGAACGGGCGCGGAAGTTGCGCGATTCGGGGAGGATTTTCCAGAACACCGCCGCCGCGATCAGCGCCAGGCCGCCGATCACCAGCATCGCCGTGTGCCAGCTGACGAAGTCGATCAACACGCCAGTGATCAAGCGTCCGCACATCCCGCCAATCGCGTTGCCGCCAATGTACAAACCCATGGCAAGGCCGATGTGCTGCGGGTGGATCTCTTCGCTCAGGTAAGTCATGGCGACCGCCGCCAAGCCGCTCAACGACAACCCTGTCAGCGCGCGCATCACCAACACGCCGTGCCAGCTCGGCATCATGGAACTGGCGATTGTGCAGAGCGCGGCGGCGAACAACGCGGCGACCATCACCGGTTTGCGCCCGATGCGATCAGAGATCGGGCCAGTGATCAGCAGACCGATGGCGAGCGTGCCCGTAGCGACCGACAGGATCAGGCTGCTCTGCGCCGCATTGATTGAGTACTCGTGGGACAGCAACGGCATCATTGGCTGCACGCAGTAGAGCAAAGCGAAGGTCGCGAAGCCGCCGGAGAACAGCGCCAGCACCGTGCGCATGAACATCGGCGTGCCTTTTTCGATGTAGATCTCTTTCAGTTCGGCGACAACATCGTCCACCGCTGCGGGCGGGACTTCATGGGCAAGTGGAGCGACAGCAGTTTTCACTTCGGACCTCGGAGGACGCAGCCGGTCAGGCAATGAAAAAAGCATATAGCTGCCTAATGATTCAATCCAATATATTGTTCGACCTGTTTGATAGGTTTAACGACCTAATGGAGTTTTCATGGAATTGCGTCACCTGCGCTACTTCATTGCTGTTGCCGAAGAACTGCACTTCGGCCGCGCCGCCCAGGTGCTGGGCATCTCGCAACCACCCCTGAGCCAGCAGATTCAGGCGCTGGAGCAGGAGGTGGGCGCGCGGTTGTTCGAGCGGACCAATCGTCGGGTCGAACTCAGTGAAGCCGGTCGGCTGTTTCTGGAAGAGGCGCGGCTGGTGTTGGCGCAGGTCGACAAGGCGGCGGATGTTGCACGGCGTGCGCAGTTGGGTGAATTGGGCGAACTGAAGATCGGCTTCACCTCGTCGGCGCCGTTCAACTCGACCATTCCACAGGCGATTTTTTCGTTTCGCCAGCGATTTCCGGCGGTGCACCTGAACCTGCGGGAGATGAGCAGCACCCAGGTCGCCGATGCGTTGGTGGATGAGTCGATTGAAGTCGGGATCATGCGGCCGCTTGGGTTGCCGGACTCGCTCAGCGTGGTGGAGTTGATGCGTGAGCCGCTGGTGGCGGTGCTCAGCTCGAAGCATCCGTTGGTGACCGGTAGCGAAGAAGGCTTGTTTCTGTCAGCTCTGGCGCTCGAACCCTTCGTATTTTTCCCACGCAGTTATGGCAGTGGTCTGTACGCGCAATTGCTCAGCCTGGCGCGGGATGCGGGGTTTAGTCCGCACTTTGCACAGGAGGCGGGCGAGGCGATGACGATCATTGGTCTGGTGGCGGCGGGGTTGGGTGTATCCGTGCTGCCGGCGTCCTATCAGCGGATGCGCATCGAAGGGGTGGTCTATCGGCCTCTGCTCGATCCAGAGGCGGTGTCGGCAGTGTGGCTGGTGCAGCGTAAGGATCAGAAGTCGCCAATGGCCAGGGCGTTTGTGGAGTTGTTGACGCGTAAGGTTGAGCCGCTGAAGGCGTGACTGCTTCGCAGTCAATCGCGGGCAGGCCCGCTCCCACAGTGGATAGGGGGTGGAACAAAAATCGGTTCACACCGCAAATCCCTGTGGGAGCGAGCGAGCTTGCTCGCGAAAGCGTCCGCAAGTTCACCAAAAAAGGAGCAGTTACCGATGCCATAGCGGACGCTTCGCTGAAGGGTGTAAGACATTTCCGAACTACCTTGAACAGGCCACAGCGCCTTGCGGCATTGCCTACAATTACTCCAGAATCCGCCGGCTTGTGCGCTTTGGGGGCCATCGGTAACTTGATTCGCGTCACTGATTTCCAGTGATCGGGTTTAGTAGCCCGTGTTTACACGATGCGCATTTGCATGCCGGATAGTCAGGTAATTTCATGCCTGCACTTTGATGGTAGCTGTGCGTAGGGCGCTCTCGGGCGCGCCGGTTCGTGTTTCCCGGTCTACTAACCTGCGTACGGCTGCCACCCTTTTGATTAGTAGCGACTCGGTGGCTCCACTTTGTAGGTAGCCGAAACATGACGAATACAACAACAAACCTACCGGACACCGATCCGGATGCTCCACGCCAACCAAGCAAAATCTTCCTCATCGCCCCCAATATCGACAACCACACCCTACTGGAATACGCCTGTGAATCCCTGGCATCAGCCAACGTCATGGCGAGCGATTTCGCGAGGTATCTGGAAGGATCGCAAAGCAACACACTGCTGGGGATTCAGCAGTCGATCATGTTGGGGGAACTGGCAGTAAACCGTGTGTTGGATAACCTCGATTCACCCTAGTGGATACCTTGAACATCAAAAGATCGCAGCCTTCGGCAGCTCCTACAGATGTACACGCTCTCCTGTAGGAGCTGCCGAAGGCTGCGATCTTTTGATTTTGCTTACGACCAGCGCTTAAAAATCAGCGAAGTATTAACCCCACCAAACGCAAAGTTATTGTTCATCACGTACTGGTTGCTCATCTGCCGGAACTCGCCGCGCAGGTAATCGAGTTTGCCGCAGTGCGGGTCGACGTCGTCGAGGTTGAGGGTGTGGACGTACAGGTCGCGGTTCATCATTTCGATGCTGAACCAGGATTCCAGCGCACCGCAGGCTCCGAGGGTGTGGCCAAGGAAACTCTTCTGCGAGCTGATCGGCATGTGTTCACCGAACAACGCGCTGGTTGCGAGTGTTTCGGCAATGTCGCCCTGTTCAGTGGCCGTGCCGTGACCATTCACGTAGCCAATGTCAGAAGGTTGCAGCCCGGCGTCTTCCAGGGCCAGTTCCATGGCCCGGCGCATGGTGACCTGTTCTGGACGGGTGGCGTGCTGGCCGTCGGCGTTGCTGCCGAAACCGACGAGTTCGGCGTGGATGTGCGCACCGCGAGCCAAGGCGTGTTCGAGTTCTTCGAGCACCAGCATGCCGCTGCCTTCGCCGATCACCAGGCCATCGCGGCCGCTGTCGTAGGGGCGTGGGGAAGTCTGCGGCGCATCGTTTTTCAGGCTGGTGGCGTAGAGCGCGTCGAAGACCATGGCTTCGGTGGGGCACAGTTCTTCGGCACCGCCGGCGAGCATCAATGGCAGGCGACCAAACTTGACCGACTCGTAGGCATAACCGATGCCCTGACTGCCGCTGGTGCAAGCGCTGGAGGTCGGGATCAATCGGCCGGTGAGGCCGAAGAAGATGCTGATATTCGCCGCCGTGGTGTGCGGCATCATGCGCACATAGGAGTTGGCGTTCAGGCCCTCGGCCACCGAGTTGAGCAGCATGTTGCCGAACGCCTTGATCTCGTCGGTGCTGCCGGTGGATGAGCCGCAGGAAACGCCCATGCGCCCGTCCTTGATCGACGGGTCACCCAACAGACCAGCATCGGCCAATGCCTGTTCTGCCGCGCCGACCGCCAGGCGCGAGACCCGGCCCATGCTGCGCAATTGCTTGCGGGTCCAGTGGCTCGGCACTTTGAAGTCATCGATTGGCCCGGCCAAGCGTGTGTTGAGTTCGGTGAAACGATCCCACTCGTCCATGCGGCGTATGCCGCTGCGGTTGGCCGCAAAGTTAGCGGCGATGGTGTCCCAATCGCTGCCCAGTGAGGTGATGCCGGCCATGCCGGTGACGACGACGCGCTTCATCAGCACAGGCCTCCGTTGACGGCCAGAACCTGCCGGGTGATGTACGACGCTTCCGCCGACATCAGGAAATTCACCGCGCTGGCCACCTCTTCCGGGGTGCCCATGCGTTGTGCGGGGATCATTTTCATCATTTCTTCCACCGGCACGTTTTCATCGAGCATCGCGGTGTCGATCAAGCCGGGTGCGACACAGTTAACGGTGATTTTGCGCTTGCCCAACTCGATCGCCAACGCCTTCGCCGCGCCGATCAAACCGGCCTTGGAAGCGCTGTAGTTGACCTGGCCACGGTTGCCGATCAACCCGGAAACCGAGGTGATGCAAACAATCCGCCCGGCGGCGCGACGGCGAATCATTGGCATCATCACCGGGTGCAGCACGTTGTAGAAACCGTCGAGGTTGGTGCGCATCACCATGTCCCAATCATCCTCGCTCAAGGCCGGAAAAGCACCGTCGCGTGTCAGGCCGGCGTTCAGCACCACGCCGTAATAGGCACCGTGGGTTTCCACGTCGGCTTCGAGAATGGCTTTGCAGCTGGCACGGTCGGATACGTCGAATTGCAGAATGCGCACGTTGCGCCCCAAGGCTTCGATTTCGGCCTTCACGGCTTCAGCGTCCGCCAGGCCGCTGCGGCAATGCAGCACGATGTCATGCCCGGCCTGGGCCAGACGCAAAGCGATAGCGCGGCCGATGCCACGGCTGGAACCGGTGATCAGTACGGATTCAGTCATGGCTGGGTTCCTTGGGTTTCATGAAGGTATTGAGCGGCCTGAGGCGGACGGAACACGTTCAGACGAGCGGTGGCGTGAATGCCGGGCGCGGTGATGTGGCATTCGAACACGCCCATGCCGTTGTCGTCTTCCAGCGAGCGGATGCCGTGGATGGTCAGCTCGGTGCCAGCAGGGAAGTGCTCGACGTTGCATTCGAATTTGCGGGTGCCAAGCAGAAACCCCAGCTCCACTGCATCGCCTCGCTGGCGCGCATGGCAACCGGCGTAGGCGGCGACGCTCTGGGCCATCAGTTCGATGCCGACCCAGGCCGGCAGGCTGCCGTCCGGGCGGTTGAACAGGCCATCGGGTTTGACCGTGAGGCGGGTGTAAATCTGCTCGTCATCGAACGACAGGATCTGCTCGATAAAGATCATGTCGCCAGCGTGCGGCAGCAGTTCGGCGATCGGCCAGTCAATCATGGGGCGTCTCCGATAATCAGGCTGACGTTGTTACCACCGAAGGCAAAGGAATTGCTCATCAGATAGCGAGGTGCAATGGACGTCAGGCGATCGGCCGGGGTCACCCAATTCAGGGCTGGCAATTTGGGATCCGGTTGGCCGTCCCAGACGTGAGGCGGCAGGGCGTGCTCGCGATTGCCTGCACTCAGGCTCAACCAGCAGAACGCCGCTTCCAGAGCGCCGGCCGCACCGAGGGTGTGGCCGGTCATGGGTTTGGTCGACGAACACGACACACCCGTCGGGAACAACGTCGCCACCGCCAGGCTTTCCATGGCGTCGTTGTGTTGGGTGGCGGTGCCGTGCAGGTTCAGGTAATCGATCTGTTGCGGTTGCAGTTGTGCTCGGATCAAGGCTTTGCGCATCGCTTGCAGGGCGCCACGGCCAGTCGGTTCCGGTGCGGAAATGTGGTGTGCATCGGAGCTGGCGCCGCTGCCGAGCAGGGCAATTGGTTGGCTGTTGCCGACATTTTTGCTCATCAAAAACAGCACCGCCGCTTCGCCAATGTTGATGCCGTTACGGTTCACCGAAAACGGGTTGCAGCGTTGCCCGGACACCGCTTCCAGCGCCGAGAACCCATTGAGGGTCAGCTTGCACAGGCTGTCGACACCGCCGCACAGCACCGCATCGCAAATGCCCAGGTCCAACAGTCGCTGAGCACTCATCAGCGCCCGAGCGCTGGAGGTGCAGGCCGTGGAGATCACATAGGCCGGGCCGCTCAGTTGCAGCCAGTCGGCAAGGAAGTTCGCCGGAGCGCCGAGCTCCTGTTGCTGGTAGTCGTAATCGGCCGGGAACTGATGTTCGCGGATGTAATGGGCCAGGCCGCGACTGGCTTCGTCGATGCCCGAGGTGCTGGTGCCCAGAACGATACCGATGCGGTCGCGGCCGTAGGTCTGGATCGCGTGGTCGATGTCTTCGCGAATTTGCAGCGCGGCTTCCAGCAGCAATTGATTATTACGAGTGTCTTGCGGCGCAAGCTCAGCCGGGATCGACGCCAGTTCGCCGCGAACCGCGGCCACGGGCAACGACCGTTCCGCCACCCAGCCGGCCTCATTGCGCATGCCCGAACAGTCACCGGCAAACAGGTTGCGAGCGACTTCGGACTTGTCACGGCCCAGGGCGCAGATCACCCCGAGGGCATTCAGGTAGGCGGTCATGGCGCGTCCCCGCTGAGCGGCGTGACTTGATATTTCGGGCCTTTGGGCAGGTTCAATTCAAAGCTCATGGGTTGTGAGTAACGGACTTCCCAGTGCGCTGGCAAGGATCGTTGCGAGCCATGCTGCCACGCGGCGGGATAGTTGCCCGACAGTTCATCTTTAGGGGTCAGCGCAAACAGCAGCGCGGCGAACAGCTCTCGCGCTTCCGGATTGGGCGGCAGCAGACCGTCAGCCTGCCACTCGCCATCGACCAGTTTCTGGCGTGCCTGTGGAATGCCCAGCAAGTCCATCATCGACCAGCGAATGCCTAGGCCTTCACGCTGGATCACCAGCACCCAGTCCTGCCGTTGGTCGGCCACCAGACGCTGGATGTGCAATTGCAGCGGCAACGACAGGTTCGGGGTTTGCTCGGGCAGCGGCGCCCGGCTGGCGCAGGCGCTCAGCAACAGGACCGCGCCAAGTAGCAGAAATCGCAGAATGGTTGCAGTCCCTGTGGGAGCGGGCTTGCTCGCGAATGCGGTCTTACATTCACCCATGATGTCGACTGACACTCCGCATTCGCGAGCAAGTCGGATCGCCGCACCGCCGCTCCCACAGGTTTGAATTACGCTATACATCAAACAGCACCTTCAAGGGGTTTGCGCGCGACCACATTGACCAAGGTTTCTTCCCGTTGGCCGAAGGGCTTTGGCTGGCGCAGACCCAAGCGTTCAAGCAGGCCGAAATCCTTGGCGCGGCTCCACCACAAGTATGGATAAGACACGTTTTTCGGGCCGAGTTCGAAACCCTGCTGGCGAATCATGTCCAGGTACCCGGCGGCGCTCTTTTGCACGTGCATCGGATGGCGGAACAACCAGCGGATCACCCAGGTATCAATGTAAGCCTCGGTGGATTCGGCGAACAGCAGATAGCCACCGGGCTTGAGCACGCGGTAGAACTCGGCCAGAGCCTGTTCCTGCTGCACCAGATGATGGAAGGTCTGGTGACAGAACAGCAAATCGACGCTGGCGTCCGGGACGTTGATGCTCGCGCAGTCGCTGCCGATCAACTCCACCGCCATGCCCTGACGGACGGCTTCTTCGCCGGCCAGGCTCAGGCTGTGAGGATCGGCGTCCAGACCGATCAGGCGCTGGGGGGCAAAGGTCTGGCGCAGGTACTGGAACGATTTGCCCTGACCGCAACCGGCATCCAGCAGCACCGGGTTGCTCGGCGGTGTTTCGCTGAACAGGCTACGCAAATCGGTGATTGCCACTCGCAGTACATGGTGCTGCCAGGTGTGGCTGCGCAGGAACCAGAAACCGAAACGGGTTTCTTCGACGTAGGTGTCGCTCAAATAGCTCATGTGGCATCCCTTGCACAGAGCTCTGAGAGCATCCGCAGCCGGCGCTTGGGTTCGGCGACGAACGGATTACGCTCGTCCCAGGCATACCCGGCGAGGATCGAGCTGATCATGCGGCGAATATCGGGCGAGCCGCCCTCATGGTAAATCACATCCTGGAACGTCCCGGCGTACCAGCCTTCAACGTAGCAACGGAACGTGTCGACGCCGCGCTTGAGCGGGATGGCGAACTCAGTCTGCCAATCGACACTTTCGCCTTGCAGTTGGCGGTGCAGAACCCCGGCGGCCATGCTCGCCGAGCGCATGGCGATGGTCACGCCAGAAGAGAACACCGGGTCGAGAAATTCCGCCGCGTTGCCGAGCAGGGCAAAGCCTGGCCCGTGGAGGGTTTTAACGTTGGCCGAGTAGCCGCCGATGGTTCGAGCCGGCGTATCCCACACGGCGTTGTTCAACACGCTGGCCAGGCTTGGGGTTTCAGCGATAAACCCACGCAGGCACTCGTCCAGGTTCTCCATGCGGCCTTCGAAGTGTTCGGCTGCCGCGACCACGCCCACCGAACAACGGCCGTTGCTGAACGGGATGGTCCAGAACCAGATGTCGCGGTGGATCGGATGGGTGGTGATGAGGATTTTTTCCCGCTCGAAGGCCGGGTTGTCGATGTGGTCTTCGACGTGGGTGAACACGGCCTGGCGCACCGGGAAATCCGACGGCGCTTCAAGGTCGAGCAAGCGCGGCAGCACACGGCCGTAGCCGCTGGCATCCAGCACGAAATCGGCTTCGACGCGGTACTGGCTGCCGTCTTCGCGAAGCACGTCGAGCTGCGGTTTGGGCAGGGTGAAATCGACGCTGACGATGGCTTCGCCGTAGCGAACCTCCACACCTTGCAGCGCGGCCTGATCGGCCAGCAGCTTGTCGAAATCGGCGCGCAGGACCTGGAAGGTGGTCGGCTTGCCGTTGCTGAAAGTCTCGCCGAAATCAAAGGCGCTGTACTGCTCGCCCCAGGCGAATGCTGCACCGTTTTTCAACTGGAATCCGGCGGCGTTCACCGCCTCGAGCATGCCGGCCTCTTCGACGAAATCCAGGCAGTGGGACAGCAGGCTTTCACCGATGGAAAACCTTGGGAAATGCTGGCGTTCGATCATCAGTACGTCGTGACCCTTGCGCTTGAGCAACGCGGCGGCGATGGCGCCCGACGGACCTGCACCGATCACCACGACCTGGCGATGTTCCATTTCAACTGTTGGCACGGGGGCTCCTTGCCGGGACGGCGATGTTCAAAGGGGTTCGGTGCATGCCGGCGAGTGCCGGCAGCAGTGTCGCGATCAGGCCCATCACCATCAGCGCGAAGTACAGCGCCGGGCTGATGAGTTGTTGTTGCAGCAGCAGGTTGAGAAAGACGATCTCGCTCAAGCCACGAATATTCAGCAAGACACTTTCCCGCCAGCGACTGGCGCCTTCAAACGAGGCGCCGGCCCAACCGAGGCCCAGCCAGTTGCCCAGCAGTTTACTGGCAATCGGGAACAGCAGCAGTGCGGCCAGTTGCACCCAGCCGAGGCTGGTCATGGCCGCGTGGACGTTGATTTGCACAATGCCGAACGTGAGGATCAGCGGGATCGCGATATACGTCTGCAAGTGACTCATCCAGATCACCGGCAACGGCAGCACCAGCGGCACTTTGAGTGCGGCCATCCACAACAGGTAACCGATGCCGAAAATCAGCGCATTGAGCTTGAAGTGTTCCGCCACGACCAGCAGTGCGAAGAAGCAACCGCTGTGCAGCAACGGCTGGCGCAAGCGGAGCAGACGCAGCAGCAACGGCAGGCAGGCGCCGGCCAGCGGCAGCAGGAGGCTGCTCAGGTGCAGGCTGCCCTGGGCGATGGCGAACAGGGTCCAGCAAGTGAGGTCGATGAGGATCGCGGTCTGCACCAGTCGCCGGGTAGCGGCAGGCGGGTACTTGATGTGCCGCAGGTACAGATACAACACCGGGATCGCGGTGATAGCGAACACCAGACCGACCGCCAGTGAACTGATCCACGGTTGCGGCGGTAACAGCCAGACCGCTGTCGCGAGGCCGCAGGCAAACGGAAGGGAGAAACTCGGCAGGGCGATTTTCAGGCTTTGACGGTCGAGTCGCAGGTCGATCACGTCACTGAGAATGTGCCCCAGCAACAAGGCAAAACTCAGGCTGTAGACGTTTTTCAGCCAGCCCGGCGCGACCAGCGTTGCGCCGCTCAATTGCCACTGGGGTTCGATCCAGAAATACATCAGCAGCGGCAGGCCGAAGGTGGCCAGCAACAACTGGCTGACAATCGGGATCACGCCGAAGTGTCGACCGACGCGAGTGGCCACGGCGAACAGCACCAGGGCCATTGCCCAGAACAAAGCGATCATCATGTTGCCGACTCCGTGACCGGGGCGGCGTGAATCTGGCGTCCGGCCCACGGCGCAAGAATGAAGCTGAACGCCAGCCCCAGGCTCACCGACAGACCGAAGTTGCTCACCGCCGGCGTGCTGGACACCGCCAGCAAACCGAACGACAGCCAGGTGGTCAGCGCCGCCAGCAAGGTGCCCAGCAGGCTCACGGCTGCGCCGCCGACCTGTTCACGCATGAGGATCGCGTAATCGACGCTGATGGCCGTCACCAGCAGCAGGCCGAACAGGCTGAACAGCGTCAGCGGTTGCCCCATCCAGCCGAGACTGGCCAGGCTGCACAGTGCGGCCAGCAGCGGCAGCGCGACGATTCGCAGCGCGCCGCCGAAACCGAACGGCAGGATCAGCACCAGCACGATCAGCACACAGGAAGCGAGTTTCAACTCTGCGGCACTGATCTGGGTGTCGGCGAACACTTTGTTCAACTCACCAAGGCGATCCACCAGTTCCACGCCCGGCAAATCCAGCGCCTGGACGCGTAGCAGAGAGGGGTTGTTCAGGCCTTGCAGACTGACCATCGCCGCTACGCCGTCATCGGTCGGTCCCAGCCACAGCGCGCGGTAGGGTTCCGCCAACGGACCGACCAGCGCCGCGTCGACGTCTTCGGTGGGCAGTGCCTGCAACTTCGTGAGCTCTGCTTGCAGCGCCTCGGCCGGCACGCCGACATCGAGTAGCGGTTGCCAGAATTGCGGCAACTTGTTCAACGCTTCGCGCACTTGCCGCTGTTCGGTGGGTTGGCTGACCAATTGATTGAGCGACAGATAACCCTGGAGTTTTTCCAGGTTGACCAACTGATCCAGCCGCTCGTTCAGCGCGGTTTGGCGTTCCAGCAGTTGCTGTTGATTGGCGGCGCGCACCAGGAAGAACTGGCTGGTAGGTTGATAGCCGGTGATGCGTGCAATGGTTTGCGCTTCGTCAGTCAGTTGCTGCGGTGCACCGACCCACTGGCGAATGTCGTTTTTGGTGTCGAGCTGCAACAGGCCGCCCACACAAAAGGCAATCAGCAGCGCCAGCAGCACCGGCGTACTCGCGAGTTTGAGCAACGCTTCACGGCGCCCCAGCAAAAACTCGGACACCCGCAGCGGCCACTGCGCTGGCCGCAAATCTGTGCCCTTGAGCAGTGCCGGCAGCAGGCACACGGCGGACAAATAAGCGCCGAGCAGACCGGCGGCAGAGAACACGGCAATTTGGGTCAGCGCCGGGAACGGTGTCCAGGCCAGGGCCAGGTAACCGATGCAACTGGTGATCAGGCTCAGCGTCAGGCCCGGCAACGTCAGGCGCAGGGCCGGCCAACTGTGCCAGGGTTTCAGGCTCCAGCTCTTGGACAGGTAGTGCAGCGGGTAATCGACCGCCACGCCGATCAGGCTCGAACCGAGCACCAACGTCATCACGTGCATATGGCCGAACAGTGCCACGCAGGCCACCGCACCGAAGAGCATGCCGACCAGCACCGGGACGAAGGCCAGCAACACCCGCCAGCGCCGGAAGGCCAGCAGCAACAGCAATAGAATGCCCGCCGTGGCGCCGCCACCGACCCAGGTCATTTCCCGGGTGGCTTGCTTTTGCCCACTGGCCGCATAGAGCAAGCCGCTGGCGGCAAGCAATTGAACGTTTGCCTGGGCGGCTTGTTCACGGCTGTGCTGGAGCAGGTCGGCCACTTGCAGCGGCAAGTTCATGTCGAAGGCGTTGCCCGTGGTGCGCGAGCGCAGCAACACCCAACTCTTGCCGTCGGCATCGGCGACCAGCGCACCGCTGCCGATGTCCAGTTGCACCGACCCGTGCTGCGGCTGGCTGTTCTGAATGCGCCCGGTCAGGCCCAGCCAGTCATCCTGGCTCGGCACCAGACTGAAGCCGGTGAAGGGGTCGAACAGCGCTTGTACTCGCTGCTGGATAAAGGCGTCGGGATGTTCAATGAGTTGCTGCCGGTCAGCCGCTGACAACATCGCGAGTCGACCATTGAGCAATTGAGTGCGCAGCGCCGGGAGGTCAGCTTGGAGGTTCCATTGGACCTTTTCGAACAAACCGCTGGCCTGCCACTGTTCACCCAGTTTCTGCGCCATCGCGACGGCTTGCTGGCGATCGGTGTGGCCGACCAGCACCAGCATTTCGCGGTTCAGCGGTTCTTGCATGCGTTGTTCGGCGCGCAGTTCCAGCGCGTCCGGCGCCGTGCCTGGCACCAGTTCCATCAGGTTGGCCGACAGCGGGGCGCCGTCACGCCATTGCCAACCGGCGAGCGCGAACACCGCCAGCAGCAGGATCAGAAACAGCCGTGGAAGCCTCCGTTCACTCGGCAAAGTCATGTTGCTCCGCATCGCTCAACGGTTGGAAGCGGGTGCTGTCCTGCATGCGCAAGAGGGTGCTGTCACCCTGGGTTTCGAGCAACTCGATGCTGTGCACCAGTTCGCCGCCGTCAATGTTGATCTGAGTGAACACCTGCTTGAGCAGCATGGACCGCGGGGTCAGCGTCAGCTTCCAGTTCTGTGCATCGCCGCTCAGTGAAAGCTCGAAATCCCGTTGCAGCCCACTGCTGTCGCCTTGCAGTACGGCGAGGAACAAACGGTTCTGCTCGGCGCCGGCACTCTTGCTTGGCAGCATTTGCCAGCCGTTGGCGTCACGCCGGGCAATGCCTTTGGCGCTGATGCGGTAATCCTGTTGCAGCGGGGTTTTCAGCAGCCAGAGCAAGCCGTGATTTTTAGCGAGGACGAAAGAGCCCTTGCTGGTCAGCGGCTGAGGCAGTGCGCGCAGGTGTTTTTCCTGGATGAAATTGCCGTGGATCACGTCAGGTTTTGCCAGTTGATCACTCAACTGCTGCAAATCAAAAGCCTGCGCCAGCGAAGAAAACCCCAGCGCCATCACGAACAGGTAGCAGCTGCCGAGCCCGCGAGGCTGCGTTCGGCGGCGAAGCCGTCGTAAAACCTGCGCTTGTGGTGCATCAGGAGAAACGCAGGGCGACTGCTGCGCAATCGAACGCAGGCTTCGCCAGCTGCTACAGACGGTTTTCAGCAGGTTCATGCGAGCATCCTTTCAACAGCGTCGGTGAAAACCTTGGGTGAGGCCAACTGCATTTCGCGGCTGCTCATGTCGACGGCGACCTGCACGGAACTGGCGCGGGTCAAGCGTTCGCCGGTTTCCAGATCGCTGATCAGGTAGCTGATCTTCAGACGGTTCTCCCATTCCACCAGATTGGCGCGCACGTTCAGCTTTTGGCCGAACACGGCGCCGCGCACATAACGCAATTGCAGATCGATCACTGGCCACGCGTAACCCGACTCGACCATGGCCGTGTAGTTGTGGCCGATCTTGTCCAGCAGCGCGCAGCGGGCGACTTCCAGGTATTTGATGTAATGGCCGTGCCAGACAACGTTCATGGTGTCGACATCAAAGAACGGCACGAGGATTTCCGTATCGGTATGAAGCACTCCCTTGCTACGCATGCAGCCTCCAGTGTTGCTCGGCAATACGCTTCAGGCACAGGCGCAGTTCGCCTTCCAGCGCGCGGTCTTCGATGACCGGCGGGAAGTCCTTGGTCAACTCCTCGTGCATGGCGGCCAGGGCCGGCGGCAATGGACGTGCATCCTCGGCCTTGCTGCGCAGCCAGACGCCTTGGTTGGCGGCCAGCAGGGTGGCAGCGGCGACCTGTTCGGTCAGTTCCAGCACACGGATCGCATCGCGGGCGGCGATGGTGCCCATGCTCACTTTGTCCTGGTTGTGGCACTCGGTGGAGCGCGAGAAGACGCTGGCCGGCATGGTGTTTTTCAGCGCTTCGGCGGTCCAGGCACTGGTACCGATCTGCACGGCTTTGAAGCCGTGATTGAGCATCGCCCGGTCAGCGGTGGCGCCGGACAGGTTGCTTGGCAGGCCATGGTTGTAACGCTCGTCCACCAGCAGGGCGAGTTGACGATCGAGCAGATCGGCGACGTTGGCTACCAGGTTTTTCAGGCTGTCCATGGCGAACGCAATGTGGCCGCCGTAGAAGTGCCCGCCGTGCAGCACGCGCTCGGCTTCGGCGTCGATAATCGGGTTGTCGTTGGCACTGTTGAGCTCGATCTCGATGAACGAGCGCAGCCAGTTCAGGCTGTCGGCCAATACGCCGAGGACGTGGGGTGCACAACGCAGGGAATAACGGTCTTGCAGGCGATGCAGCGGCGCGGTCGGCGCGTCGATCGCCAGATCCTTGCGCAACCACGCGGCGACTTGCATCTGCCCCGGATGCGGTTTGGTGGCGAACAGGCGCTCGTCGAAGTGCTCGGGGTTGCCTTGCAGGGCGACCACGTTCAACGCGGTGATGCGCGTGGCCAGTTGCAGCAGGTAATCGGCGCGGGCGTAGGCCAGGCAGGCGAGGCCAGTCATGACGGCGGTGCCGTTCATCAGCGCCAGCGCTTCTTTCGGGCGCAGTACCAGCGGTTCCCAACCCAGTTCGCGGTGTACGTCGGCAGCTTGCCAGCGTTCGCCACGGAACATCACTTCACGCTCGCCGGACAAGGTCGCGGCGACGTAAGACAACGGCGTCAGATCACCGCTGGCACCCACCGAACCTTCTTCCGGGATCAGCGGCAGAATGTCGTGTTCGAGGAAGGCTTGCAGGCGTTCCAGCAGTTCCACGCGCACCCCGGACACGCCGTGGCACAGCGACTGCAAACGCGCCGCCAGTACCGCGCGAGTGGCTTGTGCATCAAGCAGTTTGCCCAGACCGCAGCCGTGGAACGTATACAAATGACGGGGCAACGCCTCGACGTGATGCAGCGGCACCGCGACCACGCAAGAATCGCCGTAACCGGTGGTCACGCCGTAGATCACGCCTTCCTTGCCCAGCAGGGAGTCCAGGAATCGCGCACCCTTGGCGATACGCTCGCGGTACGCAGGGTCGCCTTGCAACTGCGTCGGCACCTGACGGTTGGCCAGGGCCAGCACGTCTTCGATGCGCAAAGGGAGTTCGCCGAAGGTTACCGGCTCAAGCGTTGGCGTCGTCATCGGTCTTCCAGAAAGGGTAAAAGTTGAACCATTGTTGGGGCGCTTCAAGGCAATAGTGACCCAAGCGTTCGGCATAGCGGGAGGCCCACTGATGAATGACCTGCTCGCGGTCGCTGCGCTTCCACACCACGGCCTCGGCGAACGGTTCGAGGGTCAGTCGATAGTCGCCCGTCGGCTTCTTCAGGCACAGCATCAGGTTGATCGGGCATTTCAGCAGACCGGCCAGCAACCATGGCCCCTGAGGGAACGCGGCTTGATGGCCGAGGAAGTCCACCGTCACGCTGCGCCCGCCATGCAGCGGCACGCGGTCGCCGGCAATCGCCAGCCATTCGCCGCGTTCAAGGCGCTCATGGAGTTGCAGCATGATCAGCGGGTCCAGCTCGCTGACCTGAATCAGCCGCAGATTGGTCGCGCCGGCTTCGCCGAGCAAGCGGTTGAATTGTTCGGCGTGCTTGGTGTGTACCAGCACGTTCATCGTGACTTTTTCGCCGATCTCGGCCAGCGCACGGCAGACCTCGAGATTGCCCAAATGCGCACCTACCAGCATCTGCCCGCGGGTGCCGCGCAGTTGATTGCGCAGCAATGCCGGGTCGATGATTTCAATCTGCTCGATGCTCAGCTTGCCGTTCCATACGTCGAGCTTGTCGAGCATGGAGTCGGCGAAGGCCATGAACTGGCCGAACACTCGCCAATGGGTCGGGCGCAATTCGTTGCGACCATTCCAGTCGGCGAGCCGTTGCTGGTATTGCCAGGCGCTGTGACGGGCGCTGCGCCCGAACAGGAAAAAGTACAGAACGATGCCGTACAGCAGCGGGCTCAGCAGCCGCCGGCCCAGCACTTTGGCGCAGAGTGCGGTGAATTTCATCAGCCAGAAGCTGCCGCGCTCTTCGCGGTCGGCCCAGTGTTTTTTGTCCGTCTCAGTGCTCATGCCCGCCACCGTCGCCAGAGGATGACCGGAGCACGCAGCAACATGCCGAAGAACAACCGGGTGTGCATGCTCGTAATCAGCACGTTGTCGTGGAACAGGCGAAAATGCGAGACGCCATCCAGCGGGTAGTGGACTTTGGTTTGCAGCCATTGCATGGGGAGATTGCGCCAGGCCAGCCGCACGAGAATGTCCGAGTCGAAGTCCATGCGCTTGCCGATCTTCGCCGAATCGATCAGCGCCAGGGTCGGTGGCAACGGATAGACACGGAAGCCGCACATGGAATCGCGAATCTGCAACGACAGGGTGTTGATCCAGACCATGACGTGAGTCAGGTAACGGGCGTACAAGCGACCTTTCGGCACGCTGGCGTCGTATCGCGGATAGCCGCAGATCACCGCCTCGGGATGGGCGCGTGACAGTTCGATGAAGGTCCGGACGTCTTGCAGATCATGCTGACCGTCGGCGTCCACCTGCAAGGCATGGCTGAAGCCCAGGCGCGAGGCTTCGCGAAAACCGGTCATGACCGCGCCACCCTTGCCCTGGTTGGCGCCGAGCCGGATCAGGAACACCTTGTCGCGCTGGGCCAGTTGATCGAGGACCTTTGCACAGGCCGGGCTACTGGCGTCGTCCACGAGAATGCATGGCAGGCTGCTGGCGAGCAGCGCATCAACCACCGTGGTGATGGCGGTTTCGTGGTTGTAGACCGGGATGATTGCGCAGGGGTTATGCATGTTGGTGTTCACCTGAAGGACCGAGGTGCCTGCATCGCGAGCAAGCTCGCTCCCACATTGGATCTCTGTTAACCACGAATCCCCTGTGGGAGCGAGCTTGCTCGCGATTGAGTGCGCAGCACTCACCAAAGTTATGCATCGCTTGAGGCCTCCAGCAAGATCCGCCCACTGGAGCAGGTCGCGGTCTCGTTGCGATAGGCGAAATACAACTTGCTGCGCGTCGGATCGAAGCGCAGGTGCAGCTGGACTTCATCGCCGGGGCGCACCAGTTGCTGGAATTTCAGCACTTCCATGCCAGCGAATTTTTCCGGCAGGTCCATCAATTGCTGGCCCAGCATTAACGCCCACTCCACTTGCACCACGCCGGGCAATACCGGCGTTTGGGGGAAGTGGCCGCTGAAGTAGGCGAGGTCGGGTGGTACCGCCAGTTGCAGGCTCCACTCGCCATCGACTTCGACCTGATCCAGCACTTCCGGCGCCTTCGGACGCGGCGCCAGCAGCAGGGCTTCAACGATGGCCTGGGGCAGTTTGCCCTGTGCGTTCAGCGGTAGTTGCCGCAGCAGGCGCCAGCGTCGTGGCAACGCCAGGGCTTCGCAATGCTGGCTCAAATGCTGACGCAATTCTTGCGTGAGGGTGCGTCGACCCTGATTGCGCAACGCATGCAGGCCTGACTCGGTCAGCACCAGCAGCGCACCCAATGAAGCGCGGTTTTCCTGAACCACGCCAAGACGCGCTTCGGCGACCCAGTCGTGGGCCATCAGGGCCTGTTCCAGCATCGGTAGTGAGATACGTTTTTCTTCCAGTTTGACGATCCGGTCCAGCCGTCCGAGCAGTTCGAATCGGCCGTCGGCAGCGATTCGCGCGGCATCCGCGGTGTGTTCGATATGCCCGGGAGGCAAGTACGGCGAAGCAATGAGCAGGGCGCCGTCGCTGTCCTGGCTCAACTCGATGTCAGCAAAGGGCTGCCAGAGCGCGTGGCCCTGACGCCAGGCGATGCCGCCGGTTTCCGAGCTGCCGAGGATTTCCGTAGGCCACTGCTGTAGGCGTTGATGCAGGCTTTGTGCGGCCTCGGCCGGCAAGGCGCCACCGGAGGAAAACACCCGGCGAACCGCACTTAATGCGGGCCAGTCGAGGTTGTCGCCCATGCGCTTGAGCAGCGCCGGGCTGGCGACCCAGGCGAACGCCGGGTGTTCGCGGCTGGCGCGCTGCAGATCTTCAGGGAATGCCAGCTGCTTGCGCACAAACGAGCGCCCGGCGCACAGCGGCCACAGCACTCGAAACAACAATCCGTAAATATGCTGAGTGGCGACGCTGCCGATGATGCAAGCCGTACCAAGATCGGCGCCCCAGAGCAGTTCCAGCGCTTCGACTTCATTGGCCAGTTGGCGCAGGGTTTTGTCGATGCGCTTGGGCTCGCCACTGGAGCCGGACGTGCACAGGCTCAGCGAACAGCGATCCAGATCCAGTGCGGCCGCCATCAACGGCGGATGCCGGTAATCGCTCAGGTGTGCGTCATCGGCCTGATCGGTCAGCCACAGATCGACTTCGGTCGACCAGCGCTGGCGAGTCTGGGCTTGCAGGTCTGCGGGCAGCAGCACGCTGACCCCGGCACGCCAGGCACCCAGCAGGGCAATCGCCAGGTCAGCGGCGTCCTCAAGGTGCACGGCAATACGCCGTGCACCCTGGGCTTGCAGGCCCGCGGCGAGGCTTAAAGCCTGTTCGCAAAGCTGTGCGTGATTCAGTGCCGGTTCGGCCGTCACGGCACGTTCCGGTTGAGCCTTGAGCAACAATTGCTCAAGTTTTATCCAATTCATGGGTGGCCTCGTACCCGTTGTCGTATAAGCCATTCAATGGCAAATAGCAGGCCCATCAATCCGTAGGAAATCAGGCCGGTGTACAACATCCACCAACTCAGCGGCGCCCAGAGGGTCAGGGCGGCGGCGAGCAAACCGTTACAGAAGAAAAACACGCACCAGACAATCGTCACCTGGCGGGTATAAACAATCGCCTTGGCCGGCAGTTGCGGTTCGCGCAAACGCGCCAGGCGTTCGATGATTGGCGGGCCAACGATCAAGCTCAGGCCGAACAGCCCGAGCATGAACGCGCTGATCAGCACCGGGTACCAGCGCAGCAGCAGCGGGCTGTCGAACAACGCCAGCAACAGGCAAAAAGCAATCGCGGTGACTGCCATCCACAAACTGCCGGGCTTGCGCGTACCGAGCAGTGCCCGGGCCAGCCACAGGCTGCCCAGCAGCAGACCAAACTGCCACGGCGCGAAATGTTCCATGCCGAAATACACCGCGAAGGGGTACAGCAGGCCCGCCAGCAGCAGGCCGAGGCCGATCAGTCGGCTCATGCGGCCGGCTGAACCAGACGGTAGACCGCCTCGACCACGTCGCTGACGGTACGCACCGATTTGAACTCTTCGGCAGCGATTTTCTTACCGGTCTGGCGTTTGATGTGATCGATCAGGTCGACCGCGTCAATGCTGTCGATTTCCAGGTCCTGATACAGGTTGGATTCGAGGCTCACGCGCTCGGGGTCCAGCTCGAAGAGTTCGACCAGAGCATCGCGCAGGGTGTTGAAGATGTCGTCACGAGTTTGCATGGTCCGGTCTCAAGCTGCCTGTTTTGCAGTGACGAACGCCGCAAGGCTCGCCACGTTGCTGAAGTGATTGCGGGTGTCTTTGGCGTCGGCGTCGATTTTGATGCCGTACTTTTTCTGGATTGCCAGGCCGAGTTCCAGAGCGTCTACCGAATCCAGGCCCAAGCCTTCGCCGAACAGCGTCTGGTCGTCGCCGATGTCTTGTGCGCTGATGTCTTCAAGGCCCAGGGCGTCGATGATCAGTTCTTTGATTTCCTGCTTGAGACTAAGAGTGTGCAGATCGCTCATCTTCGGCGAGCTCCTTAATGTAGTAATGATGCAAATAGTCATTGAGCTTACGCGAGGCCTGAGGAGCAGGGCCCTGCGAGGCGAAGGCTTGTGGGTCTATATCGGCCCCGACACGGAAACTGAAGTGCACGCGGCGTTTGGGGATCCGATACCAGGGCTCGGCCTTGGTCAACGTGGTCGGGCTGACCTTGATAATCACCGGGGTGAGGATTTTCGCACCGCGCAGAGCGATTGCCGCAGCGCCCCGATGGAAGGCTGGCGTCTGACCGGGCCGAGTGCGGGTGCCTTCAGGAAAGATGATCAGGGTCTGGCCGCTTTTCAGCGCGTCGGCAGCGGCATCGAGCATGTCCATACTGCCGTCGTTGCTGATGTATTCGATGCAGCGCAGCGGGCCGCGGGTAAAAGGGTTCTCCCAGAGGCTTTTCTTGACCACGCAGTTGGCGTGGCGCACCAGGCCGATCAGGAACACCACATCAATCAGCGACGGGTGATTGGCAATGATCATTTGCCCCGGTCGACCAAGTTTTTCGGCGCCCTGGATGTCGTAAGTCAGCACACCGGTGCGGGCCATGAACCGCACAAAAAACCAGAACAGGCGGGCGACGGTGTGCCGCGCTCGCCGCCGGTGTGTCCGGGCATCGCCGGGCAGGCAGTTCAGTAGCGGGAAAACCACAAGCCGCAGGCACAGCCCGCCCAACCCGAACAGGGTGAAGCTTGCGGCGGTAGCCAGCAGGCGCCAGTAATAGGCGTCGCGGTTTTTTTCGGTTACAGGTTGCGTTGCCAGGTCCATACACGATTTTTCCAGGCATGTTGGCAGGTTGTCTGCTGGCCGAGCAGGGTACTCAATAGGTTCAGGGCATGGGGCCAGTGGGCTTTGGACAACTCATCCGAGGCGCTGTTCAGGGACAACTGCCAGTCGTTTCCGGGGGTGATCAGCAGGCCGACCGCGTAAGGGAACGGCACGTCGTCGATCCAGGTCGAGTAGGCCTCGGGCGGTTGCTCTTCGGTGACGATCAGCAGTACCGCGGGAGCGCCCTCGGAAAGCAAAGCCGCGGCCTCTAGCATGCCGTGTTCAAGGCCATCGCCGGCTGCAGCGAGGGCAGTCATTTCGCTGGTTTCGCCGCGCATGATCGACCACAGGCCTATGATCGCGTTGTGCACGGACAGGCTGAATTGAGTCGGCGACAGCGGCTGATCGGCAGCCAGATCGCTGAGGATATCGAAGGTGCGCGGGGTTTCGCCGTGGCGAGAAATAAAGACCAACGGTAGGTCCTGGCGGCCATCGGCCAAGGGCCAGCCGACACTGAACGCCATCCGCGCGAGACGACTGAGTCGCCGGCGCTGCATGGCCGGCAGAAACGAGACGTCGGGTGCGGCATCGCTGCTCGCAAGCACGACCGGTTGTCGGCTCCAGGCCTGCCAATCGTCCACGCTTTCGAGCCCAGGGGCCCACGCGCGCCATTGGGCGATGTTGAAATTGATCACAGACATTCATCCCGCCCTTGCGGGCTTCCTTGACGCGGAGAGTCGCAAAAAACGCGAACTACCTGACGTAGCGCTTAGCGCCGAGTGGCGCGCATTATCCCGTTGCGGCGGGCGCGTAGCAAATGATGGTTACATTTTGCTCAATGAAATGTACCGGTTGGTTCGTGCATGGCTGTCGTTTGGCCATTATCCACATCGTGGTGGGCATGTCTGTCGGCTCTGTCAGTGGTCAACGGCAGAGTTAGCGGCTTTTTTATTGAGAGATTGCCGATGACTGTGTAGTCCCTATGCCGGCGAGGTAGCTAAGCAGCGCGGTGGACTACTACACTCGATCATTCTTTGATACACGGAGGTTTTGACATGCGGCGCGTGGTATTCAATCAGAAAGGTGGCGTAGGCAAATCCAGCATTGCCTGCAATCTGGCTGCGGTCAGTGCCAGCGAGGGTTATCGCACGCTGTTGGTGGATCTCGATGCCCAGGCCAACTCTACTCAGTACCTGACGGGCCTCACCGGTGGTGACATTCCGATGGGGATCGCCGATTTTTTCAAACAGACCCTGTCATCCGGACCGTTCTCCAAGAAAAACCAGGTCGATATCTACGAAACCCCGTTCGACAACCTCCACGTTATCACTGCCACTGCCGAGCTGGCTGACTTGCAGCCCAAGCTTGAGGCCAAACACAAGATCAACAAGCTGCGCAAATTGCTCGAGGAACTGGACGGCGATTACGATCGGATCTACCTCGATACCCCGCCAGCGCTGAATTTCTATGCGGTATCTGCGTTGATTGCTGCTGATCGTGTGCTGATTCCCTTCGACTGCGACAGCTTTTCGCGTCAGGCGCTGTACGGTCTGTTGGCGGAAATCGAAGAATTGAAGGACGACCACAACGAAGGGCTGGAAGTCGAAGGGATTGTCGTCAACCAGTTCCAGGCTCGCGCCAGTCTGCCTCAGCAAATCCTCGATGAATTGATCGCCGAAGGCCTGCCGGTATTACCGGTGTATTTGGGCAGCTCGGTGCGCATGCGCGAATCCCACCAGGCCAACACGCCGCTGATTCACCTCGATCCGCGGCATAAACTGACGCAGCAATTCGTCGATCTGCACAACCTCCTCGAAAACACCTGATTCCTGCAAACAACACCGAACCACTGTGATAGTTCTAAATCCCTTGGCTACGTAACCAGCTCATCAACTGCGGTAACGGGAAGGCGCCGCTCTGACGCGCCACTTCCCGGCCGTTCTTGAACAGAATCAGACTCGGGATCGAACGGATCCCCAACTGCGCCGACAACTGCTGGTTTGCCTCGCTGTCCAGCTTGGCCAGTCGACACTTACCCGCCAATTGCACCGCCGCCTGCTCGAACACTGGCGCAAACGACTTGCACGGTCCACACCAGTCCGCCCAAACGTCCACCAGCAACGGCAGATCACCTTTGATCTGGCTGGGGTAATCGCTTTGCTTTAACTCAAAGGGTTTATTCAGCAGAACTTCGGCTTTGCAGCGACCGCATTTTGGATGGTCGTTGAGGCGTTCGGCGGGGATGCGGTTGAGGCCGTTGCAGTGGGGGCAGGGGATGAGGAGTGGGTCGGTCATGCGGATGATCCTGTTAAAGAAGCCGATCACTTCTATTTGGAGACGTTTACTCATATTTTCAATCGTGCAGCGACCGGCGATGAAACTAGGCTGAGTCGTACTGAGCGACACCGTTGGTCTGCTCAGAGTTATCGCATCTTGCGATATTTTTGATCTGTGATTAACTCCCATAGCAGAATGCGATAAGGATGTTGCATGCATGTGTTCACCGAAAAACCAATCCATGAGGCCAAGGAAAAGTGGCCGCGGGCAGCCAATGCACTGGAGCAATGGTATCGACTTGCCAAAGGGAGTAACCCGGGAGATTTCGCGGCGATGAAGTCGATTTTCCCCGCGACTGACAAAGTCGGCGAGTTTCATGTGTTCGACATCGGTGGCAACAAGTTGCGGCTGATCGCTTTTGTCAGGTATCGGTCTCAAAAGCTTTATATAAAGCATGTGCTGGATCACCGCGAATATGACCGCGGTAAATGGAAGGAGGGAAGGGCATGAGTGTTCTAATCAAAAAAGCTGCCGAGCATTGGGAGTTCGTCTCGCCATTGCTTCGAAAACCGAAAAACGAAGACGACTATGACATTTTGGCGCAGGCACTTGATGAATTGCTTGAGATGACCGGGGATGATGAGTCGCACCCGTTGATGAGCTTGGTGGACATCATCGGTGACTGGATTGCAGAGTGGGATCGTGAGCATCACCCCATGCGCGAAGCCTCTGGTGCAGAGGTTCTCGGCTACATGATGCGCGAACACGGATTGAGTCAAAGCGAGCTGCCCGGCGTCGGCACCCAATCGGTGGTATCCGAGATCTTGAGCGGCAAGCGTCAGCTCAACCTGCGGCAGATCCGCTGGTTGGCCGAGCGCTTCGGAGTGTCGGTGGAGACCTTTATCTGATCGGATTCAGGAAGAGCAACTGATCTCCAGATGCTTGCCCCACTCCGGCGGCCGCTCGGCATAACTCTCCATCCCCGGCTGCTCCTCGAACGGATTACTCAGCACCGCGTGCAGCCGACGAACCTCTGAATAGTCGCCGCTCTCCGCGGCATCGATGGCTTTCTGTGCCAGGTAGTTACGCAAGATGTACAGCGGATTGACGGCGTGCATCCGTTTGCGGCGTTGTTCTTGATCCACCTCGCCTTCACGCGTCACCCGGGCGATGTAGAGCTCGCCCCAGGCATCGAAGCCTTTGATGTCGACGAAGTCATCGCGCAAGCGGGCGACGGCCAGTTCCGGTGATTCTTCCCCCAAACGGCGGAAGAACAGGCTGTAGTCGACGCCACTGTTCTGCATCAGTTGCAGCAAGTGCTCCAGCAGTTTCTGGTCATCGTCTTCGGCCGTGGTGAACCCGAGGCGGCGGCGCATCAGGTCCAGGTAATGGGCCTGGTAAAGCGGGAAGTACAGGCCGAGCGTTTCACGCAGGGCTTCGACGCTGATGAACGGCGTCAGGGCCTGAGCGAGGGCGCTGAGGTTCCACTGGCCGATCGGCACCTGGTTGCTGAAGGAGTAACGGCCCTGATCATCGGAGTGGTTGCAGATGAAGTGGGCGTCGAAGTCGTCGAGGAAGGCGAACGGGCCGTAATCGAAGGTAATGCCGAGGATCGACATGTTGTCGGTGTTCATCACGCCGTGGCAGAAACCATAGGCCTGCCATTTGGCGATCAGCTCGGCATTGCGCTCGACGATTTCGCGAAACATCGCCAGGTACGGTTCCGGCTGTTCCAGGCATTCCGGGAAATGCATGGCCAGCACGTGGTCGCCGAGTTCTTTCTGTTTCTCGGGACGTTTGGTGTAGTAGAAATATTCGAAATGCCCGAAACGCACATGGCTCGGCGCCATGCGCAGGACCATGGCCGCGCGTTCCTGCTTCTCGCGCCACACCGGCGTGTCGGAGCCGATCACGCATAGGGCGCGGGTGGTCGGGATGTTCAGGGCATACAGCGCTTCAGAGGCAAGAAATTCGCGGATCGAGGACCGCAGGACCGCCCTCCCATCACCCATGCGCGAAAAGGGCGTCTGGCCGGCACCCTTGAGGTGCAGGTCCCAATGCTCGCCGGCCTCGTTGTAGACCTCGCCCAGCAACAGACCGCGACCATCGCCCAGTTGTGGGTTGTAGGAACCGAACTGATGACCTGAGTAGACCATCGCCCTCGGTATCGCGTCAGCCCAGAGCTTATGGCCGCTGAACAGTTCGGCGAACTCCGGGGTTTCGGCCACGGTAGGGTCGAGATCGAGCAGCGCCATGGCGGCGGGGCTGGCCACCACCAGGCGCGGGTTGTCGATCGGCTCGGGCAGCACGTGGGCAGAAAACGTATCGCCCAGGCGGGCGAAACGATTATCGAAGGTCAGTTCGTCGAGGGCTTTCAAGGGCCATCTCCAGCAGAATGTCCGAGCATTCTGCTAGGGATAAGCCGCTTAGTCGAGCTTGGCCGGTGGTGGCTCTTGCGGCGATTTGCCATCAACCAGCGGCACGATGGTTTTGGCTTCCGGATCGACGGGCACCATCCTGTATTCCTGACCCTGGATGTTCTTGAGGTAAACCTCCATCTGCCGGAACGAGATGTTGATGTGATGTTTCTTGAACTCGCGGTTGATGAAGCGGTTGACCTCATCAAGCACCGGGTTACGGTCGCCGAGGTCGCGCACATGCATGCGCAACTCATGGTCGAGGGTGCTTTCGCCGAAGTTCAGGAAGTACACATGAGGCTCGGGATCCTTCAGCACACGTGGGTTTTCACGGGCAGCCTTGAGCAGCAACTCCTTGACCAGGTCCAGGTCCGAGCCGTAATCGACACCGAGCTTGAGGGTCACTCGGGTGATGGTGTCGGTCAGGGACCAGTTGATCAGTTGCCCGGTGATGAACGTCTTGTTCGGGACGATGATGTCCTTGCGGTCGAAGTCGGTGATGGTCGTGGCGCGGATGCGGATCTTGCTCACGGTGCCGGACAGGTTGCCGATGGTGATGGTGTCGCCAATCCGCACCGGACGTTCGAACAGGATCATGATCCCGGAGATGAAGTTCGCGAAGATTTCCTGCATCCCGAAGCCGAGCCCCACCGACAGCGCCGCCACCAGCCATTGCAACTTGTCCCAACTCACGCCGAGTGTCGACAGGGTCGAGACGAAACCGACGCCAGCGATCACGTAAGACAGCAAGGTGGTGGTGGCATAGGCACTGCCCTGAGCCAGGTTCAGCTTCGACAGCACCAACACTTCCAGCAACCCCGGCAAGTTGCGCGCGAGGGCGAAGGTTATGCCGATGATGATCAGCGCGCCGAGCATGTCGCCAATGCTGATCGGCACCATGCTCATGTTGGCGCCGGTGCCGCTGGTGTATTCGTAGAGGGTGACGTTATCCAGGTACGAGAACACAGAGATCAGGTCCGACCAGACCCAGTACAGCGCCGCGATGAAACCACCAAGCAGTGCCAGGCGGATCAGGCGCAGGGACTGTTCGTTGACCTTCTCGATATCCAGGGTTGGCTCTTCGATGACCGCTTCACCGTCACCGGCCTCTTTCGCGGCCTGGCGTTTGGCCAGGGCGCGTTGGTAGGCCAAGCGTCGTGCCGCAACGCTGAGGCCGCGCACGAAGGTGGCCTCGATCACCAGCCAGAACATCAGCAGGTAAAGGGTGTTGATCAACCGGTCGCTGAGCTTCAGCGCGGTGTAGTAGTAGCCAAAGCACACCGCCACGAACAGCGCGACAGGCAGGACGGTGAACATGATCCCCACGGCCTTGCGGAACAGCGAAGCGTTCTGGTGAGTCGGGCTGCTGATCAGCAGGCGGCTGAGCAGCCAGGCCATCAACGCGTAGCAGGTCAGCACCACCGGCATGCCGAGTACGTCATCGGCCAGGGTCGCGGGTTGCAGCTCGGCGACTGCCACCACCGCGACCAACGCCATGACCACCAGTCCGAGTCGACGGACCCAGCCCTGCAGGAATTCGACCTGAGGTTTTTCCCAGCGGAAATGCAGTTCGGCCACGCCGCCCGGCGCGAGGACCCGGTAAGCGGTGTAGAACACTAGCCAGGCCTGGGCCATTTGCAACAGTGCCGCGCCCATGTTCGCGTTCTGTCCGCGGGCGTCGATTTGCAAGGCCAGGCCACACAAGGCCAGGCCCAGGGAGACCGGCATCGCCAGCAGAATGTTGATCAGGATTGCCTGCGGCGTGTGCCATTGGCTGTCGCGTTTGAAGTGGCCGATGTCCTGGTGAACCTTGCTCAGTCGGGCATACAGGCTTTTGCGCCGCCACAGCAGGGCACCGATCAACAGTGCCAAGGGCAGGAACAGCAGCGGCCGTTGGGTCAGGCCGTCACTTAATTCGCTCAGGCTGGAAGCCCATGGCAGCGTGGTGACCTGACGTTCCAGGCGCTCCGGTACGGCGCGCATCCATTCCAGGTCCAGCGGCTTGTTGCTGGGAATCCAGAACATTTGCTCATCGAGGGTCGCCCGCAGGCTTTGCGCGGTGCTCAGCAGTTGCTTCTGATTGAGTTGCAACGTGATGGATTCGTTGAGCACCGCGCTGAGTTCGCGGTTCAGCCGCTCCAGCAGGTCGGCGCGGGTCGTGGCCAGTTCCAGCAGGCTCTTGCGCAGCTGCGGGGTGACTTGCTCGGGAGGCTGAGTCGACAGCAGGTTGTCGACGTAGGTCGCCGGGTTGCTGAGCAGTTCCCGTTGCTGGCTGACTTCGAATTGATAGAGGCGAATGTCGGCGATCTGGTCGGCCAGGTCGCGGTCGAGCTTGAGGAGTGGCAGGGCCTGTTTCTGTTTGTAGAGAATCTTGGAGAGCAGCAGGCTGCCCTTGAGCACGTTGATCTGCTCGTCCAGCGCCGAATCGCTTTGGGTCACGTTGTCCAGTTGCTGCTTGGTCTGCAGGTTCTGCTGGGTGACTTCGTTGAGGCGGTCAGTACTTTTGAGCAGGTAGTCCGAAAGCTTCAGGTTGGCCGCGCTTTCGGTAGCCAGCAGGCTGCTGCCGCCGGACTTCTGCGCTTCGATGGATTGCTGCGTCACCGTCTCCTGGGACTGGGCCAGGCGCTTCTGGTTGATCAGGTTTTGCAGCTCCTGGATTTCCTGATCCAGACGATCGGATTTTTCCGAGAGCAAGTCATGCTGGCTGTTGCCCAAGTCCTGCAGCTGATTGTTGCCAGCCAGTTCCTGGCGACGCAACGGGATCAGGGCATTCAGTGCTGCGAGCTCGGCGTTGAGCAGGTCGCGTTGCTCAGGGGTCAAGGTCTTGCCGGCGTCCTTGCCGACCTTGAGGATGTTGTTGATCTGCTGGATGCGTGTCTGGCTGGTGGAAATTTCGGCCTGTGCGCGCTCGGGGCGGGTCTGGGCAGTAATCACCAGACTGTTGGCGTCAGCCAAGGCTTTCTGCAGATCGCTTTGCTGGGTGGAGCGCTCGGTGAGCATTTGCTCCAGTTGCTGAATAGGCTCTTTGGCATAGCGCTGCGGTACTGGCAGCACTTTGGAGGCTTTGAGCTTGGTCAGTTCCCGCTGGTTCTCGATGTTCTGCTTCGGGGCGCTGGCCAGTTGCTGCTTGAGATCGGCCAGTTTCTGCTCGTAATCACGCTGGTTGTTGAGCTGTGTCAGCGTGCTTTGCAGGATGCTCTGCAGGGCTTTCTGATCGGCTTCCGGCAGTTTGCGGTCGGCGATCTTGTCCAGGTTCGCCTGCACGGCTTCGCTGGACGGCGGTTCGGCCGCTTGCAATGTACCGACAGAAAGACTCAAGCCCAGCAGGGCCATGATGAAAAAGGTGCGCAGGGTTGACATAGAGACCGATCGAAAACGAGACGAAGTGTGGAGTTTAGAGGAACAAGCCCGGACCGGGGCGACTTCCTTCGGGGAATCTGACGCCCACTTTACCGATCTTGTTCCCTTCCATGACCGCGACGGTCCAAATGGTGTTGTTCCACTCCACCTGGTCGCCGACTACGGGTGCACCGCCCACTTTATGGGCAATGAAGTGGCCGAGCGACATGTCCGGATCGATGCCATCCACTTTCAACCCGTACAGCGCCGCAACCGCGGCCAACTGGGCGTCTCCTTCGAGTACGAAGTCGCCGAAGAAGCGCAAATCGAGGCCCCGTTGCGGTGCCTGACTGAAGAGTTTTCCGAGGGCCGGAAGGTTGTGTTCATGGCCGATTACGCACAGTAAATCGTCGACTTCGAGCACCGTACTACCCGACGGATGGAGCAGTTGCTGGCCACGAAACAGTGCCGCAATCCGGGTGCCTTCGGGCATTTTCAGCTCGCGAAGGGGCGAGCCGATGCACCATTTCTCGGCACCGAGGCGATAAACGAACAGCTCCCACTCACTGGTGACGTGCACTTCCAGAGCTGCGCGGGAGATCGGCGCAGGCTCCGGCGGAACGGTCACTTTCAAAAGCTTCGCCACCCACGGCAGGCTCGTACCCTGCACCAGCAGCGACACCAACACGATAAAGAACGCGAGGTTGAAGTACAGCTGGGCGTTGGGCAGGCCGGCCATTAGCGGGAACACCGCCAGAATGATCGGGACCGCGCCGCGTAACCCGACCCAAGAAATGAACGCCTTCTCGCGCCCATGGAACGCCCTGAAGGGCAGCAGGCCAACGATCACCGACAACGGCCGCGCAAACAGAATCATCCACAGCGCCAGGCCCAGAGCGGGCAGGGCAATCGGCAACAAGTCGTGGGGCGTCACCAGCAACCCCAGCACCAGGAACATGCCGATTTGCGCCAGCCAGGCCATGCCATCGAGCATGTGCAAAATTCCGTGGCGGCTGCGCACCGGGCGGTTGCCGATGACCAGGCCGCACAGGTAAACCGCCAAAAAGCCGCTGCCGTGCAAGGCGTTGGTCAGGGCAAACACGACCAGTCCGCCAGCAATGACCAGAATCGGATAAAGGCCGGTGGCCAAGTGGATACGGTTGACCAGCTGCAACATGACCCAGCCGCCGCCCAGGCCGATGACGGCACCGATACCGAACTCACGCATCAAGTGCCCGAGCAGGCTCCAATGCAGACCGGTCTGGCCGCTGGCGAGCATGTCGATCAGGGTCACGGTGAGGAACACCGCCATCGGGTCGTTGCTGCCCGACTCGATCTCGAGGCTGGCGGTGACCCGTTCGTTCAGGCCTTTGCCGCCGAGCAGCGAGAACACCGCCGCGGCGTCGGTGGAGCCGACGATAGCGCCGATCAGCAGGCCCTGGATCAGGTTCAGGTTGAACAGCCACGCGGCGGCCATGCCGGTCAGCCCGGTGGTGATCAACACCCCGACCGTCGCCAGCGACAGCGCCGGCCATAACGCCACGCGGAAGCTGGAAACCCGGGTGCGCAAACCGCCGTCGAGCAGGATGACGGCCAGCGCGAGGTTGCCGACCAGATAAGCTGTTGGGTAGTTATCGAAAATAATGCCGGCGCCATCGACGCCGGCCGACATGCCCACCGCGAGGATGATCACCAGAATCGGGATACCGAGGCGCGATGAAAGTGAGCTCACCAGAATGCTTGCACCTACCAGCAACGCGCCGATCAAGAACAGGCTGTTGATGGTCGTCGCATTCAAAGGCAGTACTCCAGAAAGCTGAAAGGCGGGCGCAAACTGACCATGCAGTCTGCGTGCCAGCGATTCTAACCTGTTGAAATGTGATGCTGTCAAAAAGGTTTTGCAGATCAAAAGATCGCAGCCTCGCTTCACTCGACAGCTCCTACAAAGGATCCGCGTAAACCTGTAGGAGCTGTCGAGTGAAACGAGGCTGCGATCTTTTCGGCAGTGACGCGATCTTCGTTTAGAGGCTAAACCGCCCAACCATGTTGTTCAGGTCCAGCGCCAATCGCGACAGCTCATTGCTCGCGGCACTGGTCTGGTTAGCCCCGGTCGCCGACTGCACCGACAGATCACGAATGTTCACCAGGTTGCGATCCACTTCGCGGGCCACCTGTGCCTGCTCTTCGGCGGCGCTGGCGATCACCAGGTTGCGTTCGTTGATTTCGACGATCGCGCTATTAATAGTGTCCAGCGACATGCCCGCACCACGGGCGATGTTCAAGGTCGATTCAGCACGCTCGGTGCTGTTGCGCATCGAATCCACCGCGTGCTCGGTACCGCTCTGGATGCTGCCGATCATGCGTTCGATTTCGCTGGTCGACTGCTGGGTGCGATGCGCCAGGGCACGGACCTCATCTGCTACTACGGCAAAACCACGACCGGCCTCACCGGCACGGGCTGCTTCGATGGCTGCGTTCAATGCCAGCAGGTTGGTCTGGTCAGCCAGGCCGCGAATCACGTCCAGCACTTTGCCGATGTCACGGGACTCGTTGGCCAGGTCGCCAATCAGGGTCGCGGTGCTCTGCACGTCGGCGCTCATGCGTTCGATGGCGCTGACGGTTTCCTGCACCAGGTCACGACCATCACCGGCGGAAGTGGTGGCATTTTTCGAGGCTTCGGACGTGCTGACGGCATTGCGCGCGACTTCTTCCACGGCGCTGGTCATTTCGTTGACCGCGGTGGCGGCCTGTTCGATTTCGTTGTTCTGCTGGGTCAGGCCACGAGCGCTTTCGTCAGTGACACTGTTGAGCTCTTCAGCGGCCGACGCCAGTTGCGTGGCGGAACCAGAAATCCGTTGCAGGGTGTCGCGCAGCTTGTCCTGCATCTTCGACATGGCCAGCAGCAAGCGGCCGGCTTCGTCCTCACCGTCTACGGTGATCGGGCGAGTCAGGTTGCCTTCAGCAATTTCTTCGGCAGCGCTCAGGGCGTTGGCGATTGGCTTGGTGATGCTGTTGGTCAGCAACCAGGCGAAAAGCAGGGTCAGGCCGCTGGCGATGACCAGCAAAATGATCACCAGATTGAGAGACGTCGAATATTGCTCACCGGCAAGGGTGTCGGTTGCTTCGATCTGTCGGGTGTTGATCTCAAGCAACTTTGCCAGGGCCGAGTTGACCGCTTCGGAGTTGGAGAGCAATTCGCTGTTGAGCATGGTGCGCAGTTCGTCGACCTGGTTGTTGCGCGACAGCGTCTTCATCCGATCTTCGAGTTGGCGATACTGCGCCAGCAACTGCACGTATTGATCGTAAGCAGCGCGTTCCTGCGGGCCGTCGATCAGCGGTTCGTAGACTCGTTGAGCGTCGCGGATCTGCTGATTACGCAAGTCAAACAGCTCGAAGGTTTTCTGCTGCACGTCCGGTTCGCGGTTCACCAGCAAACGGTAGGACAGCACCCGCAGGCGCAGTGTCAGCTGAGTGAATTCGTCGAGGCTCTTGATGCTCGGCACACTCATGGAGGCGATGTCTTCACCGGCGTCGCGAATCTTGCTCATCTGGTTCAAGGCAAATACCCCCAAAACCAGCATCAAACCGCCAATCAGGGCAAAACCGAGGAACGCCCGTGGCGCGATATTCATATTACGAAGGGACATGGTGTTTACCGAAAAGAGCGCATCCGTGCGGCGCTGAGACTGACGTATGGGTGACTTATCGGTCATACGACTAAAGTCTTGAGGCCCTGCGCGTTTTTGTCGCACAAAGGCTCCGGCGACGAAGTGCAGGAACCAGATCCGCCAATCACAGTCTTTAAAGTTCGCGAGGAAGGTCACCCGCCAGGAAAATCAAGGCCTTGCGCCCCAATAACCCTGGCATCCGTGGTGACTTTTCTTTATCGTACGCGCCCTTTGAAAATGCTTGGAAAATCAAAATGTTGGAAGCATCCCTAAGCCAATTGGAACAGCTGGTCAGCGACCTGGTGCAACAGAACCAGACCCTGCTCGGTACCAACCAAACCCTGAGCGCAGAACTGGCCCAGGCCAAGGATGAAAACGAAAGCCTGCAGCTGAGCCTGATGGAACAGGAAGAGAAACAAGGTGCCACCGCTGCACGCATCCAGGCCCTGGTTGAGCGCGTCAGCGCCGGCCCAGTCAGCGCATGAATCACGGCGCCGCAGGGGTAAAAGTCGTCTCGATCCTGGGGGAGGACTATTCGATCAAGGCGCCGGCCGGGGAAGAACAAACCCTGCTGGACGCCGCGTTAATGCTGAAGGCTGCCCTGGCTGACACCAAAAAGAAGTACCCGACACTGATCGGTGACCGCTTGCTGGTGCTGGCGGCAATGAATCTGTGCTCCCAGCAGATCGAAATGCAGAAACAGCACAAGCAGGAACTCGACCGTTACCAAGAGCAAGTCAGCGCCACGGTTGAAGTGATCTCCAAGACGATCAATCAGGCCTGATCGGCTTTGCGCACAACCAAAGAATAAATTGTCGTTTGCGTTGTATACAATCGGCACGGCTGTTGCAGTGTTTCAGCCTCTTATTCTTTGGGGGTGCTCCATGCAGTTCTGGCGACGCAGTATTCAATGGCAGTTGATCCTGAGCATGGGCACCGCCCTGCTGGTCAGTATTCTGATCGTGGTTGGCATTTATACCCTCGTGGTCAACCGCCTCGCCGAGCGCTATCTGGTCGAACAAGCGCTGCCGTCGAGCATCGAAGCGATGCGCAACGACATCGAGCGAATCCTCGTTCAACCCCTCACCGCCGCCAAGGACATCGCCAGCAATAGCATGGTGCGCGACTGGTTGGCCGGGGGTGAAAACAGTGCCCAGACCAACACCTTCGTTACCTATCTGGAAGGCATCCGTGCCGAGCACAAAGCCTTTACCGCGCTGATCATAGGCGCTGCTTCAAACCACTACTTCACCGAAAAAGGCCTGGACCGGACCCTCAGCCGCTCCAACCCCAAAGACGCCTGGTTCTATTCGTTCCTCGACAGCAACCAGCCGCGCACCCTCAATATCGACAATGACACCGCGACTGGAGAATTGGCGCTGTTCATCGACCTCAAAGTCGAGCAGGCCGGCAAAGTCGTGGGCGTCGCCGGGCTCGGCCTGAGCATGAAAGAGCTGTCGGAGCTGATCCACAACTTCAACTTCGGTGAACGCGGCAAGGTCTATCTCGTGCGTTCCGACGGTTTGATCCAGGTTCACCCCGAAGCGCAGTTCAGCGGCAAACGCACGTTGGCCGAACAAATTGGTGCAACTGCCGCACAAGCGGTGATGGGTCAAAAAGTTGCCACCAACAGTAGCTTTGTCCGCGACGGCGAAGATTATCTGGCGTTGAGCCTGCCGTTGCGTGATCTGGGCTGGACGCTGGTGGCCGAAGTGCCACAGTCGCAAATCTACGCTGAAGCCCGTCGCGCCATGTGGATGAGCAGCGGCATCGGCCTGGCGGTGGCGCTGGTGTGCCTGTTGCTGGTGGTGTTGCTGGCCCGGGGATTGGTGCGGCCGATCCGTCAGGTAACAGCAGCGCTGGTAGCCATCGGTAGCGGTGGGGGAGATTTGACCCACAGGTTAGATTCCAGTCGCGCCGATGAGCTGGGTGACCTGGCGCGTGGCTTCAATCGATTCCTGGAAAGCCAGCGCGACATGATCGGCGAAGTACTGACCACCAGCGAGCGTTTACGCACGGCAGTCGGCCAGGTGGCGCGGGTGGTGGACAACACCGCCGAACGCTCCGGCCGTCAGCAGGAAATGACCGACATGGTCGCCACCGCCGTCCATGAGATGGGACTGACCGTACAGGAAATCGCCCAGAACGCCGGTAATGCAGCCGTGGCTTCGCAAACCGCCCGGGATGAGGCGATGCAGGCGCGGGAAGTGGTGGGCGGGTCGATCCGGCATATTGAAAGCATGTCCGATGAGATTGGCCTCGCTGCCAGTGCGGTGGGCGAGTTGGCCCATCAGGTGGCATCCATCGATCAGGTGCTGGCAGTGATTCGCGGGATTTCCGAGCAGACCAACTTGTTGGCGCTCAACGCGGCCATCGAAGCGGCGCGGGCCGGGGACATGGGGCGTGGGTTTGCGGTAGTCGCGGATGAAGTGCGGACGTTGGCGCGGCGGACGCAGTCGTCGACTGATGAGATTCAGCAGATGATTGGCAGCCTCAAGCAAGGCGCGGAGAACGCGGTGTCGTCGATGCATTCCGGGCAAGCGGCGACGGGCACGGGGGTTGAGTCGAGCCAGCGCACCGGGGCGTCGTTGACGGCGATTACCGGGCAGGTCGAGCGCATCAGCGACATGAACCATCAGGTGGCGGCGGCGACGGAAGAGCAGTCGGCGGTGACGGAAGAGATTAACCGGAACGTGCAGGGGATTTCTGATTTGGCCCGGGCGACGGCAGGGGAAGTCAGGGCTTGCCGTGAGGATTGTCAAACGTTACAGCGGTTGGCCGATGATTTGGCGCGGCAGATGGGCAGTTTCAAGCTGAGTTGATGTGTAGTCAGTGCGGGCCCCTTCGCGAGCAAGCCCGCTCCCACATTTGATCCGCGATGCATCAGGCAACGCGGTCAACTGTGGGAGCGGGCTTGCTCGCGAAGGGATTTCAGCAGCACAAAAGGGCTCTGGTTAGAACCACTCATCCTGCATCCCAAGGCACACATCATCCCGAGCCTCAAGAATCGCCAATTCATGATGGCAACCCGGCACTTCCCACGTCAGAAAATACCGCGCCGCCTGCAGCTTGCCTTTATAGAAGCTCACATCCGCCACATTCCCTTTGGCCAGCCCTTCCTCAGCGCGAATTGCCTGTTCCAGCCAGCGCCAGCCAATCACCGTATGCCCGAACACTTTCAGGTACAGCGCCGAGTTCGCCAGGCTGCTATTAACCTTGCCTTGCCCCAAATCCGTCAGCAAACCAATGGTCACGGTTTGCAGACGCGCCACCAATTTCTCCAGCGGCTCACGCAGCGCGGTCAACGATTCATACGCTTGAGCGCGCTCGGCGGTATCGGCAATCAGGCGGATCAATTGCTTGAGTCCCGCACCACCGTTCTGTGCCAGTTTGCGGCCCAGCAAGTCCAGCGATTGAATGCCGTGAGTCCCTTCGTGGATCGGGTTCAGACGGTTGTCGCGGTAATACTGCTCCACCGGGTATTCGCGGGTGTAGCCGTGGCCGCCGAGTATCTGGATCGCCAGTTCGTTAGCCTTCAGGCAAAACTCCGACGGCCAGGATTTGACGATCGGCGTCAGCAAATCCAGCAGTTCATGGGCCTGTTTGCGCTCAGCTTCAGTCTCAAGCGTCGTGGTGTCGTCAAACAGTCGCGCCGCGTATAACCCGAGGTCGAACGAGCCTTCGACGTACGCTTTCTGGGTCAGCAACATGCGTTTGACGTCGGCGTGCTGAATGATCGCCACTGGCGCGGTGTTCGGGTCCTTGCTGTCCGGCACGCGACCTTGCGGACGCTCGCGTGCGTACTCCAGGGAATACAGATAACCGGCGTAACCGAGCATCACCGCGCCCATGCCGACGCCGATTCGCGCCTCGTTCATCATCTGGAACATGTAGCTCAGGCCGTGATGCGGCTTGCCCACCAGATAGCCGACACACTCGCCGTTATCGCCGAAGTTCAGCGCGGTGGACGTAGTGCCGCGCCAGCCCATCTTGTGGAACAACCCGGCCAGCAGTACGTCGTTACGTTTGCCCAGACTGCCGTCATCGTTGACCAGAAACTTGGGCACGATGAACAGCGAAATCCCTTTCACACCAGCTGGTGCATCCGGCAGCTTGGCCAGCACCATGTGCACGATGTTTTCCGACAGCGGGTGATCACCGCCAGAGATAAAGATCTTGTTGCCCTTGAGTCGGTACGTGCCGTCAGACGCCGGCTCTGCACGGGTACGAATATCCGATAGCGACGAGCCGGCATGCGGTTCGGTCAGCGCCATGGTGCCGAAGAAGCGTCCGTCGATCATCGGTTGCAGGAAGCGCTGTTTCTGCTCTTCGGTGCCGAAACTCTCGATCAGACTCGCCGCGCCCATGGTCAGGAACGGATAAGAGGTCGACGCCGCGTTGGCTGATTGGAAATGCGCAAAACAGGCTTGGGACAACAGCGTAGGAAGTTGCATGCCGCCCGCATCGAAACTGCGCGCAGCGTTGAGGAAACCGGCTTCAAGGAAGGCGTCCACCGCTGGTTTCACTTCCGGAATCAGAATCGCCTGACCGTCCTCATAGCGCGGCTCGTTCTCGTCGCCCTTGCGGTTATGCGGCGCGAAGAACTTCTCGGCGATGGTGCGGGCGGTGCCGATGGCAGCATCGAAGGTCTCGCGGTTGTGCTCGGCGAAACGCTCACGCTGGGTCAGGCCTTCGGCATCGAGGACTTCATACAGCTCGAAAGCCAGATTGCGGGAACTGAGCAACGTCTCGGACATGGCGGCCTACCTTCTTTTGGAATGGGCCGAGTCTAGGCGTGGGAATAGAGGCTGAACAGGATGATTGATGAGCGTGATGGTGGAGTCCGGGCACCGCTAATCAAATGTGGGAGCGGGCTTGCTCGCGAAGAGGCCATTACATTCAACATCAATGTTGAATGATCGACCGCCTTCGCGAGCAAGCCCGCTCCCACAAGGGGTTTTGCATTCCAGGCGTCCATAGCGGGCGCCCGGTCTTGTTGCGGTTTAGCCGATAGTCATCAAGCTCGCATTACCACCCGCCGCAGCAGTGTTAACGCTCAACGCCCGCTCGATCACCAGACGCTCCAACGCAATGTTGGTTTCGCCTTGCGACAAACCATGAACCCCAACGATCGCACCGGCACGCTTGGCCACTTGCTGGCACACCGCACGCAACTGATCGGAATGGCCGTGATGCAGAACCGCATCAAACAGTACTTCGTCCTTGCTCCAGTCGGAAACCAGCTTGATCTTCGCCTGAACTTCCTTTGGCAGACGTGCGAACAATGCCTTGGTCAATTCAGCTTCCGGCCATACCGCCGAACCGCCGACTGCCAATACCGCCGCCAGTTGCGTCAGCAGATCGCCTTCGACTTCCGCCAGGCACAGCACGTGTTCGCGCGGCAGGATGGCGTAGCTGTTGCGCTCGCCGGTCGGGCCCGCCAGAACACGGGTGATCCCGCTTTGCGATTGCGCCGCGAACTGCACGCACAGGGTGCTCAGGTCGGCAATCTTGTTGCTGTCAGCCCAGGCTTGCAGGGCCTTCAACGGTTTGCTCATGGCATCACGCAGACGAACATCCGGTGCCGCGATGGCATCACCGCGAGCGAAGGATTGTTCGATTGCATCGGTAGGACGCGTCGACAGCAGGCGGTACAAGTACAACGGACCACCGGCCTTCGGACCGGTGCCCGACAGACCTTCGCCACCGAACGGCTGCACGCCAACCACAGCACCCACAATGTTGCGGTTCACGTAGACGTTACCGGCGTTGACGTTGTCGATCACCTTGGCGATGGTCTCGTCGATGCGAGTGTGCACGCCCAAGGTCAGGCCGTAGCCGGAAGCGTTGATCTGACCAATCAGCTGATCAATCTCTTTGCGCTTGTAGCGAACCACGTGCAGCACCGGGCCGAAGATCTCCCGTTGCAGCTCGTCGAAGCTTTCCAGTTCGATCAGCGTCGGCATCACGAAGGTGCCGCGTTTGACTTCTTCGGTGTTGGCGATTGCCACCTGGTACACGCTGCGACCTTTGTCACGCATGCCCTGGATGTGCTTCTCGATACCGGCCTTGGCTTCGGCGTCGATCACCGGGCCGATGTCCACGGACAGCCGCTCAGGGTTGCCGAGTCGGCATTCAGCCATGGCACCTTTAAGCATTTCGATGACACGGTCAGCGGAATCTTCCTGCAGGCACAGCACACGCAGCGCCGAGCAACGTTGACCGGCGCTGTCGAAGGCCGAAGACACCACGTCGATCACAACTTGTTCAGTCAGTGCCGAGGAGTCGACGATCATCGCGTTCTGGCCGCCGGTTTCGGCGATCAGCGGAATCGGGCGACCTTGAGCATCCAGACGACCCGCGACGTTGCGTTGCAGCAAGCGAGCGACTTCGGTGGAACCGGTGAACATCACACCTTTGACCCGATCGTCGCCGACCAGACGCGCGCCAACGGTTTCGCCACGGCCCGGCAGCAGTTGCAGCACGCCTTCCGGAATCCCGGCTTCGAGCAGCAAGCGCACGGCTTGAGCAGCCACCAGCGGGGTTTGTTCCGCAGGCTTGGCCAGTACCGGGTTACCGGCGGCCAATGCAGCAGCGACTTGGCCACTGAAAATCGCCAGCGGGAAGTTCCACGGGCTGATGCACACCACCGGACCCAATGGACGGTGGGCGTCGTTGGTGAAATCGTTGCGAGCCTGCACTGCGTAATAACGCAGGAAGTCCACAGCTTCACGTACTTCGGCGATGGCGTTGGCGAAGGTCTTGCCGGCTTCGCGAGCCAGCAGGCCCATCAGCGGCTGGATCTCGCCTTCCATCAAATCGGCGGCACGTTCCAGAATCGCAGCGCGCTCGGCCGGCGGGGTGGCCTGCCAGATCGGCGCAGCATTCAGGGCGCACTGGATCGCGTTGTCGACGTCTTCGACGGTCGCTTCCTGTACGTGGCCAACCACGTCACGCAGATCGGACGGGTTCAGGACTGGTGCAGGGGTTTCAGTGCTGGAGGTGCAACCGAGCATCGGCGCGGCTTTCCAGTTGTTATGAGCGGTTGCCAGCAAGGCGCAGGACAGGGAAGCCAGACGATGTTCGTTGGCCATGTCGATGCCGCTGGAGTTGGCGCGCTCGGCACCATAAAGATCACGCGGCAGTGGGATACGCGGGTGCGGCAGGCCGAAGCCGCCTTCCAGCGTCGCCATCTGCTCGATGCTGGCCACTGGATCGGCCACCAGCTCCTGGATCGAAATAGATTGGTCGGCGATGCGGTTGACGAACGAGGTGTTCGCACCGTTTTCCAGCAGACGACGTACCAGGTACGCCAGCAGTGTTTCGTGAGTACCGACCGGTGCGTACACGCGGCATGGACGGTTCAGCTTGCCTTCGGAAACTTTACCTACAACTTGTTCGTACAACGGTTCGCCCATGCCGTGCAGGCACTGGAACTCGTACTGGCCGGGGTAATAGTTCTGACCGGCAATGTGATAAATGGCCGACAAGGTGTGGGCGTTGTGCGTGGCGAACTGCGGGTAGATGACTTCTGGTACCGACAGCAGTTTGCGGGCGCAGGCGATGTAGGACACGTCGGTGTACACCTTGCGGGTGTAGACCGGATAGCCTTCCAGGCCTTCGACCTGGGCGCGCTTGATTTCGCTGTCCCAGTACGCGCCTTTCACCAGGCGGATCATCAGGCGATGACGACTGCGGCGAGCCAGGTCGATCACGTAGTCGATCACATACGGGCAACGCTTTTGATAAGCCTGGATCACGAAACCGATGCCGTTCCAGCCGGTCAGTTGCGGCTCGAAGCACAGGCGCTCCAGCAGATCCAGCGACAGCTCGAGGCGGTCAGCTTCTTCGGCGTCGATGTTCAGGCCGATGTCGTATTGCTTGGCCAACAAGGTCAGCGACAGCAGGCGCGGGTACAACTCGTCCATCACGCGCTCGTACTGCGCACGGCTGTAGCGCGGGTGCAGGGCCGAGAGCTTGATCGAGATGCCCGGGCCTTCATAAATCCCACGACCGTGTGACGCTTTGCCGATCGAGTGGATGGCTTGTTCGTACGACGCCAGGTACTTCTGGGCGTCGTGCTCGGTGAGCGCGGCTTCACCCAGCATGTCGTAGGAATAGCGGAAGCCTTTGGCTTCGAACTTGCTGGCGTTGGCCAGGGCTTCGGCGATGGTTTCGCCGGTCACGAACTGCTCGCCCATCAGGCGCATGGCCATGTCGACGCCCTTGCGGATCATCGGCTCGCCGCTCTTGCCGATGATGCGGCTCAAGGACGAAGTCAGGCCGGCTTCGTTGTGGGTGGCGACCAGTTTGCCGGTCAGCAGCAAGCCCCACGTGGCGGCGTTGACGAACAACGACGGGCTGTTGCCCAAGTGCGGGTGCCAGTTGCCGGTGCTGATCTTGTCGCGGATCAGCGCGTCACGGGTGCCTTTGTCCGGGATGCGCAGCAGCGCTTCGGCCAGGCACATCAGCGCCACGCCTTCCTGGGACGACAGAGAAAATTCCTGCAACAGGCCCTGAACAATCCCGGCACGGCCGCCGGCGCTCTTCTGATTGCGCAGTTTTTCGGCAATCGAGGCGGCGAGCTTGTTGGTGGCTTCGGCCATGGCGATCGGCAGGCGAGCCTGCTCGATCAGCATCGGCACCACTTCCGGCTCAGGGCGACGGTAAGCGGCGGTGATCGAAGCGCGCAGCACCGATTGCGGCAGGATACTTTCAGCGAACTCCAGGAAGCACTGGTGCGCGTGGTCGGCGTGGACTTCGCCGGCGTCGTCAGCGTCTTTGCTGATCAAACCGCTCAGCTCGGTCAGGGTTGCACCACCCTCGAGTTTTTCCAGGTAATTGAAAATTGCCTGCTTGATCAGCCAGTGCGGCGTGCGATCAATCGAGGTCGCGGCAGCCTTGAGGCGCTCGCGGGTCGGGTCGTCAAGTTTGACCCCAAGGGTGGTGGTAGCCATATTTTTATCCTCATGTTTGCCACAACCGCGTGGCATCAGCTGGCGGCAAGATTAGCCGTGCAACCGTCGAGGTGCAACCGGGTGCAACCCTTTTTTTGTCGGAATAATACGCAGCTCGTCAGGAAATAAATTCCGGTACGAACGTACCGCTCCTGCTTGGTGCTTTTGCTTCTAGTAAACCGCCAGGACTGCGCTAAAAGGGAGCAAAAACAGGGTTTTTCCGGATAAATCCGACTGGGTGCAACTTATTCTCGCGAAACTGGTTGCACCTTATTTGCTTTGTTGAATAGCATTCGCGCCCAAGGTGCAACCGGTCAAAAAAGACAGGTGCACCGGCTGATGGCTTTCCTGGGGAAACATCAGTCATAAATGCGCGGGCCCCGAAATCGTCTGAACAAACGTTGTCGTTTGTCGGCGGTTTCACACTCTGCCGCTACATAAAAACAAAGCCAGGGCATCACTTAATGAGCGTAAGCAATCCAACACTGATCACGTTCGTGATCTACATCGCAGCAATGGTGCTGATCGGCTTCATGGCCTATCGCTCCACCAACAATCTTTCTGACTACATTCTGGGCGGTCGCAGCCTGGGCAGCGTCGTGACTGCATTGTCCGCCGGCGCCTCCGACATGAGCGGCTGGTTGTTGATGGGCTTGCCGGGCGCTATCTACATGTCTGGTCTGTCCGAAAGCTGGATCGCCATCGGCCTGATCATCGGTGCTTACCTGAACTGGCTGTTCGTCGCCGGCCGTCTGCGCGTGCAGACCGAGCACAACGGCGATGCGCTGACCCTGCCGGATTACTTCTCCAGCCGTTTCGAAGACAAAAGCGGTCTGCTGCGTATCATCTCCGCGGTCGTGATCCTGGTGTTCTTCACCATCTACTGCGCTTCCGGCATCGTGGCTGGCGCCCGTCTGTTTGAAAGCACCTTCGGCATGTCCTACGAGACGGCGCTGTGGGCCGGTGCTGCGGCGACGATTGCCTACACCTTCGTTGGCGGTTTCCTGGCCGTGAGCTGGACTGACACCGTACAAGCCACCCTGATGATCTTCGCCCTGTTGCTGACGCCTATCATCGTGCTGCTGGCCACCGGCGGCGTCGACACCACGTTCCTGGCCATCGAAGCGCAAGACGCAAGCAACTTCGACATGCTGAAAAACACCACCTTCATCGGCGTGATTTCGCTGATGGGCTGGGGCCTGGGCTACTTCGGCCAGCCGCACATTCTGGCGCGTTTCATGGCGGCGGATTCGGTCAAGTCGATCGCTAAAGCGCGTCGCATCTCCATGACCTGGATGATCCTGTGCCTGGGCGGCACCGTCGCTGTAGGTTTCTTCGGTATTGCTTACTTCTCAGCGCACCCTGAATTGGCCGCACCGGTGACCGAAAACCACGAGCGCGTGTTTATCGAACTGGCGAAAATCCTCTTCAATCCTTGGGTTGCCGGTGTACTGCTGTCGGCCATTCTGGCTGCCGTGATGAGCACCCTGAGCTGCCAGTTGCTGGTGTGCTCGAGCGCCCTGACGGAAGACTTCTACAAAACCTTCCTGCGTAAAACCGCTTCCCAGGTTGAGCTGGTCTGGGTCGGCCGCGCCATGGTGCTGCTGGTTGCCCTGATCGCTATCGGTCTTGCCGCTAACCCGGAAAACCGCGTTTTGGGCCTGGTCAGCTACGCCTGGGCCGGTTTCGGCGCTGCGTTCGGTCCGGTGGTCCTGATCTCCGTGATCTGGAAAGACATGACCCGTAACGGCGCACTGGCCGGCATCCTGGTCGGCGCGATCACCGTGATCGTCTGGAAACACTTCGAACTGCTGGGCCTGTACGAAATCATCCCTGGTTTCATCTTCGCCAGCCTGGCCATCTACATCGTCAGCAAACTGGGCACGCCGACTCACGGCATGCTTCAGCGCTTCGCCGCTGCCGAGGCAGATTTCCGCCTGAATAAGTGATGGGGAAGAGCTGATGCTCTGACCTTTCGCCGAACATGAAAACGGCCCGCTTCCTTTGGAGGCGGGCCGTTTTTTTGCCTGTACGTCCCATCTGACGGGTATGTCTGTAGTTTTTTACCCTTACTTGTGAAAGAAAAATCTCTAAAAAAGTAGGGAAAATCTGATTTCCCTGTCCCTCCATCGATGCCCCTTGTCGCTCATGCAGAATCGCCCGCCTTCATTCTGCAGAGACACATCGGATGTTCGCTCCTGCCAATCAACCGCGTTTCACGTTGACGATCGACGGCGTCCAGAATGAGCTCAAGGTGCTTGAGTTCATGGGCAAGGAAGCCATCAGCCAGCCCTACCGTTTTGACCTGGAACTGGTCAGCGAACGGCCCGACATCGAACTTGAAAGCCTCCTGCATCGTCAGGCATTTCTGAGTTTTGATGCGCAGGGTTCCGGCATTCATGGTCAGATATTTCGCGTCGGCCAAAGCGATTCCGGACAACGCCTGACGGGTTACCAAATCAGTCTCGTGCCGCGTCTGGCCTACCTCGGCCAGCGCATCAATCAGCGGATTTTCCAGCACAAAAGCGTGCCGACGATCGTCGCGCAAATCCTCAAGGACCACGGCATCCAGCGCGATGCTTTCGAGTTTCGGCTCGGCAGCGACTACTCCCCTCGTGAGTACTGCGTGCAATACGCCGAAAGCGATCTGGCGTTCATCCAGCGGCTGTGTGCCGAGATCGGCATTCACTACCACTTTCAGCACAGCCTCGACGGGCACCTGCTGGTATTTGGTGATGATCAGACGGTTTTTCCTCGTCTGCCCGAGCCGACGCTATACCTGCCGGGCAGCGGAATGGCGGCGGATGCGCCGGCCATCAAGCGTTTCAACGTGCGACTGGAAACCCGGACGACAGCCGTAGCCCGTCGCGACTACGACTTCCAGAAACCTCGCCTGCAACTTGAAAGCCGCCTCGACAGTGAGCTGCGACCGGTGCTCGAGGATTACCACTTTCCTGGTCAATTCACCGATCGCGAACACGGCAGGCACCTGGCCCAACGAGCACTCGAACGCCACAACGCCGACTTCCGTCAGGCCGAAGGTCGTGGCGATGAATCGGCGTTGGTCAGTGGCCACTTCCTACACCTGGCCGAGCATCCGCGTCAGGCATGGAATGACCTGTGGTTGATCACCGAAATCGAGCACCGTGGCCGCCAGCCGCAAGTGCTGGAAGAGTCAGTCACCAGCGACAATCCGGATGATTTCCAGGGCTATCGCAATACCTTTCTGGCAACACCGTGGGACGTTTCTTTTCGCCCTCCACTCGGGCCGGAAAAACCACGCATGCTCGGCTATCAACCCGCCGTGGTCACCGGCCCGGCCGACAGCGAAATCCATTGCGACGAGTTCGGTCGGGTCAAGGTTCAGCTGGCTTGGGACCGTGACGGTCAGCTCGATGAACACGCCAGTTGCTGGCTGCGCGTCGCCACCGGCTGGGCGCACGACCGTTATGGCAGCGTGATGATCCCGCGAGTCGGCATGGAAGTGCTGGTGGGATTCGTCGACGCCGATGCCGACAAACCGCTGGTGATGGGTTGCCTGCCAAACGCCGCAACCCCGGTGCCGCTCGATCTGCCCGCCGACAAAACCCGCAGCATCTTCCGCAGCCAGAGCAGTCCCGGTGGCGGCGGTTACAACGAATTGCGCATCGAGGATCGCAAAGGCGCCGAGGAAATCTACCTGCGCGCCCAGCGAAACTGGACTCAGCACGTGCTGAATGATCAACAAGTGCAGGTTGATAACGCCCGCAGCATTGTCGTCACCGGCACCGCTCGCCATGAGCTGAAGGCCGACGAGCAACGCATCACCCACGGCCAGCGCCAGACCGAAGTGAAACTGGATGATCACCTGGTGGTGGTCGGTGACCGACACATTCGCGTGACCAGCCAGGCGCTGAATGCCAGTCAGCAATTCCATGTCAGCGCCGGCCAGCAAGTGGTGATCGACGGCGGGGCCAGCGCGACGATTCAGGCGGGCGGGCAGTGGATCAACATTGGGCCGGGCGGGATCTTCAGCAGCGTACCCATTCAGGTGGGGGGAGCGTTGATGCCGGCTCTGGCCGCTGCGCCGACCTCGCCGGATACGCCGCTGAAACTCGTCGCCGCCCCGGCGGCGCTGCTAAGTGCCGCACAGATTCTGAGCCTGAAAAGCGACGCGCCGTTCTGTGAGGAATGTGAGCGCTGCAAGGAGGGTGTCTGTGCAGCCTGATGTCTTGTCACCCCACGACTGGCTGGATCGCCAACCGCTCAAACCTTCCGAGCAGTTGTTCGCGGTTTTCAGCAATGCGAGCGGCGCTGAACCGTTCAAAGCGTGGCAGCGTTCGATCTCCGCTCAAGCACCCAGTCCGATCTGGGCCGACACCGCTTACGCCGAGTGGGAACCGGTGATGCCCTATGTCGGAATAGTCGCTGCAGGCAGTGAGTTTCAGCAGTGGGTCGCCAACACCGAGTCTCGCGATTGGGGTTGGCTGGCGGTTTCTTCGGCCTCTCAAGAAGTGCTGGTCGAGCATTTGCGCAGCCTTACTCAAGTCCTTTTGCCCAACGGTAATGCGGTGTTTTTTCGCTTTTGGGATGGGCGTTATTTGCTGTCGATTCTTCAGTCTGCCGAGGTTAACGCTACGCAGTTAATGCCTGTGATCGGGCGCTGTTTGATCAACGGCCAATCGGTCGAAATCGGTGGTAATGCGCTGAAAACCTCCCGCTTGTTTCCGTGGTGGGAGGTTTCTGAGTCGCTGCTCAAACACCTCGCCTCGGAGTCCGCGACAACCCGCATCAACAACTTGCTGAAGTGGTTGAGCGAAGACCGACCTGATCTTTATGAGGCGTTTTCGCAAAACGTATTGCGGCACAAAGTCGCGATCTTTCTGGAAGCGACGGACCTGCCTCAAGCACCCCAAACAGCCTTGGTGGACTACCTGATGGCGGAGCTGAACTGATGGATCAGATCGTACGGATCGAGCAGGAGCTCGACAGTTTCCCAAACACCCTTTCCCTTTACCGCGAACAGTTGAAGCACTGGCTCAGCCAAGCGGCGGACAAGGCCAGCCGCGCCGCTGATTTGCCTTCGCTGATGGGCATGGAGCGGATCATCCGGTTCGGCAACTCCAGCACCGCTGTCAGCAGCGGTGATGACGAGTTTTTATCCACCGTCGTGCAGTGCCCGAAAGGTGGAGTGCTAGAAATCGAGAGCAAGTTCGAATCGGTTTATGACGTTCCCGTGGGGAATATTCAGGTCGATGTGATTGCCAGTGAGGGCGGCGAAAAGACGCTGGTCACCCTCGATAAAAACGGCAAGGGAACGTTCACCGGTACACCCGGCAGGTTCTACCGCGTTCACGTTCACCACGAAGTCACGCCGCAGCAGGTTGAAGACCTTTTCTCGTCCTACGATGGGCTGACGAAAGAGCTCGAACACTGGCTGCGTGAAGAGTGGAAGACATTCAAACCGAAGTGGTCGGAGTCTTCTGCGGTTGCTGTAGGCAATGGAATGCTTGCGGGAAGTTGGGCGGCAATCGAGGGCGTGTGGGACGGCATCGGACTGCTTTCGGACATCCTCAAGGATCCCGGGAAGTTTGGTGAGCGGTTGGGCGAGAGCGCCGCAGAGCTGAAGAACCTCGCGGAAACCGCCCCCGATGTCATGGAAAAAGCCCAACTGCTGGCCAGTGACGAAGCGGCGCTGTGCCTGCTGTTACGCACCGCCAGCCTCTGGTTGGACATGCTGCCGCCCGGCGAGATCGCCGGCAAAACCGCCGAAGCCGTGTCGACGGTGGTGGTGCAGCTGTTGATCGATATCCTGATTGGCATCGTTCTGACGTTCGCTGCAGCAGGGGCCGGTATCGCCTATTTGACGATGCGGCTGGCTAATCGAGCTGCGCAATTACTCAGCGCTGTCCTGCGCCTCGTCAAAGCGA
>NZ_SOPU01000015.1:328645-334991 GCF_004402115.1 Pseudomonas sp. F01002
GGCCGGTATGAAAAAAGGCCGGATGCAACTGCGCTGGGATGCCAAGCGCAATACCACGCTCAAGCAAAACGAACACCACGACAACGTCCCTGATCAGGCGAAAAACCCCAACGGCGACAGCGCGGATTCCGTTGATAAAACCGCCACCAACAAATGTCCGGTGTCGATGGTCACCGGCGAAGAACTGCTGACCCTCACCGACGGCTCGCTGGACGGCATCCTCCAGTTCGAGTTCACCCGGCTATACCGCACCAGTGCCGCTGAAATCGATGACGGCCTCGGCTTCGGCTGGAGCCATTCGCTGTCTCATCGACTGGAAATCGATGGCGAAAACGTCCTTTGGATCGACCACGAAAACCGCCGTACGACCTTTCCGCTACCGAGTACCGAGCGCCCGGCGATACACAACAGCCTGTCGCGGGCGGCGATTTATCTCGGAGATCAACCAGAAGAACTGATCCTCGCCCAGGCCGGTGACGACACGCGCTTCTATCACTTTCAAAACGGCCGACTGACAACGATCAGCGACGCCTACGACAACCGCCTGCGCATCACCCGCGACCGGCAAGACCGCATCAAGCGCCTCGACAATGGCGCCGGCCGTGCCTTGCGATTGCGCTATGACCGCAGCCATTTGGTCGCCGTCGACTATCAGGTTTTTGTCCCGGCCCAGACCCTCGACGAGGCTTGGCACACCGAGCAGACACTGGTCAGTTACGGCTACGACGAACGCGATCAACTGATCGAAGCAACCAATGCCGCCGGCGAAAGCGAACGTTACGACTACGACGATCAGCACGTCATCCTGCAGCGGCAATTGGCTGGTGGGGCGAGTTTCTTCTGGGAGTGGGAAAGGTCCGGCAAGGCGGCACGATGTGTGCGGCATTGGGCGTCGTTTTCGCAGATGGACACGCGTTATGTCTGGGATGACGAGGGCAGTGTCACCGTCCAGAACATCGATGGCAGTGAAGAGGTTTACGTCCACGACGACCGCGCGCGGCTGGTGCGCAAGGTCGAGCTGGACGGCGGCGAACACCTCAAGGCCTACGACGACAACGGTCGGCTGATTGCCGAGCAAGACCCGTTAGGCGCCGTCACCGAATACCGTTACGACGAAATCGGACGGCTGATCGCGCTGATTCCACCGGAAGACGAACCGACGGCCTACGAGTATCGAAACGGTTTCCTGCATGCGCGGTACCGCGGCAAAGCCGTGTGGAAATATCAGCGCAATACGCACGGTGACATCACCGAAGCGACCGACCCCGACGGCCATGTCAGCCACTATCACTACGACGAAAAAGGGCTGTTGCTGTCGATCCGTTACCCGGACACCAGTCGGCATGTCTTTGCCTGGAATGGCTTGGGGCAGTTGGTTGAGGAAACGCTGCCGGATGGTGGTGTGCGGCGGTTTTCCTACGACGCGTTGGGGCGGCAGATTACCCGTCAGGACGAACACGGTGCCGTCACCCAGTACCAATGGGATGCCGTTGGCCGACTGATCCAGACCACGCTTCCTACAGGCGCCAGCCGCGCCTTCAGCTACAACGCCTACGGCAAGATCACCGCCGAACGTGATGAGCTGGGCCGCGTCACCCGTTACGAATACGTCGACGACCTGCACCTGGTCAGCCGCCGCCTCAATGCCGACGGCACCCAGCTGAAGTACCGCTACGACAACGCCCAGCTGTTGCTCACCGAGATCGAAAACGAATCCGGCGAAAAATATCTCCTGGACTACACGCCCAATGGCCTGATCCGACAGGAAACCGGATTCGACGGCCAACGCACGGCGTATGCCTACGACCTCAACGGCCAGTTGCTGGAGAAAACCGAATTCGGCGACGATGGCTCGCAACTGGTGACGGGTTATCAGCGGGATTCGGCCGGACGTCTGCTGGTCAAAACCCTACCCAACGGCATCAAGGTTGAATACCGCTACGACAGCCTCGGCCGGTTGGTCAGCGTCGACGACGGTCACGATCACCCGCTGGAGTTCGAATACGACCGGCAAGACCGCCTGATCACCGAGCACCAAGGCTGGGGAACCTTGCGCTATGGCTACGACGCCTGCGGCCAGCTCAATCGCCTGCGCCTGCCGGACGGCAGCAAACTCGACTACCACCACGCCAAGGGCGGTGCGCTGACGGCCATCGACCTCAACGGCGCGCGACTCACCACTCACCAATTCGCCTTCGGTCGCGAACAGCAACGCCAGCAGGGGCAGGTGCTCAGCGAATATGCCTACGACGATCAGGGCCGATTGAAGGCCCACGCTGTCAGTCAACAGCATCAAACGCTGTATCGCCGCGACTATGCCTACAGCGCCAACGGCAATCTCGACAGCATCGCCGACACCCGTCACGGCCAACGCAATTACCAGTACGACCCGCTCAATCGCCTGACTCGCGTGCGCCACACCCGAGACGATCCACCGGAAAGCTTCGCCCACGACCCCGCCGGCAACCTGCTGATGCAGGACCGCCCCGGCGCCGCGACCGTCAAGGGCAATCGCCTGCTGATGCAAGGCGACCGCCACTACGATTACGACGCCTTCGGCAACCTGATCCGCGAACGGCGTGGCACCGGGCAAAAACTGGTCACCGAGTATCGGTATGACTGCCAACACCGACTGATTGGCGTCACAACCCCGGACGGACGTTGTACGACATATCGCTACGACGCCTTCGGTCGCCGCATCGTCAAAACCGTCGACGGCAAAACCACCGAATTCTTCTGGCAAGGCGACAACCTCGTCGCCGAAAGCAGCCGCGAGCATTACCGCAGCTACGTCTACGAACCCGGCAGCTTCCGCCCACTGGCCATGCTCGACGGCAAAGGCCCGCGCAAGGCTTGCCCGTTTTACTACCAGCTCGATCACCTGGGCACGCCGCAGGAACTGACGGATTTTGGTGGCGAGATTGTGTGGTCGGCGAAGTACAACGCCTACGGCAAGGTCACCCGCCTGGCGTTCGGCGGGGGAGAGCAGCTCGAGCAACCGTTGCGGTTTCAGGGGCAGTACTTCGACGCCGAGAGTGGTCTGCATTACAACCGGCATCGGTACTATGATCCGGAGGTTGGACGGTATCTGACGCCAGATCCGATCAAGTTGGCGGGCGGGCTAAACCAGTATCAGTACACGCCGAATCCGACGGGGTGGGTTGATCCGTTGGGGTTGAGTGGGAATTGTCCGCAGTCGGGTAAGGCTGGGTGTCAGGCGCCGGATGATACGACTGGCGCTAGGGTGGATGAGGGTGAGCCGCCGCTGCCGAAGCTAACGGGTGATCCGCGGCGGTCGCGGATTGATGAGTTGGCTGAGGCGAATGCATTTAGGCGATTAAAAGAAATGGAAGACTCGATAGATGAAGCCCATTTTTTACAAAAACATGGAGCTCAAACGACCCTTCAGTCTCAACTGGACCGTGTGAGTACAGGTAAAAATCCAACGACGGGCGAGATTGAGCTTTATAAAAAGGGAAGGAGAAAGGGAGAGCCTGTGATACCAAGTGCAGCGACTAAATTTGTTAGTCATCGTGATCAATTAAATGCCATCTATAGGGCGAAGTTGATATTTAGGCAAAGCGGCCTGTTGAATTCTCGAGAACCAATAGATTTTGGGCGAAAAGTGGGTGAGGGCTACAAAAGAAAAGGACTTGAATATGGAGAGCAGAATAAGGCTATTGTCATACTTAATGATGATGGTGATGCGATAACATCTTACACAGAGTTCAATCGATGAAACCGAAGCCGAGTATGGTTGTCTTGAGAAGTTTACTTTTCGTGTTTGATATTGAGAACACGAAAAGTGAAGCAAGAGAAGAAATAATAACCTCAAAAAATGTAAATGATGATTGTGAGTTGGCTGAGTTGTTTGATCTTTTACTGAGGTCAGATTTTTTAAAGTATCGGCCAGATGAGCGTCAATGGTTTGTCGACACAATATTGTATTTTCTCGACCTTGGAGATAATTTTGATGAGGTGTTCACTAGGATAGATACGTACTTTGACAGCGAGGTTGAAGATCAACGTCGGTTTATGAAAGTGCTCCTGGAACGTTTGAGGTTTTATCAGTCGGGAAATAATGGAGCGTGAATTATGCCTGAAGTTATTGAGGGGCGATGGTCGTTTGATGATTTCAAGCGTTGGACGCGTGGAGAGACAGACGCTGAGTTGTTTGACGATGACTACGTAGAGGATCCTGATGCTGTTGATATGAATATTTTAGGTGAGTGCGGAGATGCGGGCATTTTAGAGCTGATTTCGAATCCGGACTGTAGAGCTCGATCTTACTGTGCTGACCTTTTAGCGCTCAGTCTATGCAATGTGTTTCGGTCTGGCAGGGATCTACCGTTTCATTTTTCTCGATTTCTTGGGATTAAGTCTCTGGAAGATTACATGTCGGAAGTTGAAAAAGTGGCGGTGCGTGTTTACGAAGCATGTTTGGTAATCGATAGTATGAAAAATATCGCTGATCCTGCTATTCAATCGTTATACAAACAGATTATGGATTTTAGGCATGATGAAACTAGTTGCGTGCTTGAGTTTTATTGGAGCTGTCGGAGAAAAACAGATCTAAGTTTGTTTGAGGCTGATACGAATAGTTAAGCTGTGCGGGTTGGGTCTTCGGTTCCCTGTCGGAAATTCGTCCAGCTTTTGTCGTTGATCAGAAGTTTTGTGTTTTTTAGAGGTTGGTTATTTTGTTGAAGGTTGTTGAAAAAGAAAACACTGCATCATTGCGTGATCGAATGGATAACGCGGGATGCGTATTCAAGTTTTTGGTTCTTTCGCCGGAATCTGCTATTGAAGCTGATGAAAGCATGCATCGACAGGCGTTGATAGCGCTGCATGAGATGCTGATGACAGAGGCGATGGAGTGGCACGAAAATCTCATCAAGGATCCAAAGTATGAAGATTATCCAGAACCGCTGATTAGTTGGGATTTAGAAAACGCCATAGCTGCTCCGCTCAGTTGGGATGAAGTGCGGAATCTGGCATCGACTGATAAAACCGATATTTTTGAACGGTTAGCATTATACGCCTGCTTTATAAATCCTCCGTATCGTGCTCAGTTTAAAAGGGGGAAGACGGAGGCACAGTCGGTTTTTCTCAAATGGTGCGAACTCCTTGGGTTAAACGAAATAGATGATGTCTCTGTAGTGAATTGGATCGAGGGGCTCAATACGGGTCTGCATGGTTATGACGACACCATTTCAAGTGTAGAGTCTTGGAGAAATTATTTTGATGCTGGCTTGGAGTGGTGGGGGGTGTGGTGTCTCACGATTTGGAATCCCAAACGTCGAACTATTAGCGCGTTGATTGCAAGCACCACAGACTGATTCGGCTGTTTAGAAGTCTTGCAACGATCGCGAAATTTCTGGGCAAGGTCATCGGAAGTTTCCTTCAACTCGTAGTGGTTTCCATGAACTGGTGCGGAACGGGTCTCATCGATAGTCTTTTTACCGTCACTGCAAATTCAGTGACAGGGCGTGGAAGCCCTTCTATCGTTAGGCGCATCAAGCGCCACCAGTTCGGCGTTTTTTATCGTCTGTGTTTTATGGTGGCTGTGCGCGGGGCGCTTTCGAGTGCGCCGGGTGCCTAACGTCTCGGTCTTCCACACCTGCGTACAGCCGCCACCCATTGCGTGGAAGCGATTTCTGGCGGCGTCAATCCATACGTTAGGACTAAAATTGATGAAAGCACTTCACCCCGATCCACCCTACGAAAAACCAACCCCCCATCCCCAAAGCCGTTTCATGGCGCTCACCAGCAATTGCGACGACATGCCAACCCTGTTCGTCGACACCCAAGCGCCGCTGGATGTTTTGTATGACGCTGCCAGCTACCGAATTCGCGCCGTCACCCAAGTGATGGAGAACTTGTCCATGCGCGGTTCGATCGAGTGTCAGTCCTTCATTCTTAGTGATTTTGCTTTGCTCTGTGCCATTCCGTTGCGGGATGGGTGTGATGTGCTGGATGTGTTAGGGCGACGATTGAAGGCTCGGCCTTAGGAGTAACTCCGGACGCTTTCCCTGATGCGATTCAGTCAAACAACTTTGGCTGAGTCGCACGAGTTGTAGCAGCTGGCNNNNGAAGCCTGCGTCCGGCTGCGCAGCAGTCGTAAAATCAGCACTCGCGATTTTTCAGACACGCCGTGCAAGCAGGGTTTACGACTGCTGCGCAGCCGGACGCAGGCTTCGCCAGCTGCTACAGGTTGTGTGGCAGCTTGCCCGCTCGGCTGTGAGGCCCTGACGTTCGCCGCCGTACAAGGTAAACTTCCCGCCCTTCGCAGGAGCAGCCATGAATTATCGTCACGCCTTCCATGCCGGCAATCACGCCGATGTGTTCA
>NZ_SOPU01000015.1:334996-431572 GCF_004402115.1 Pseudomonas sp. F01002
AACACCTGACTTTGACCCGCATCATCGCTTTGATGTCGCGCAAGGAGCAGCCGTTTGCCTATCTCGACACTCACGCCGGTATTGGTCTGTATGACCTGCAGGGTGATCAGGCGAGCCGTACCGGTGAGTACCTGGAAGGTATTGCGCGTTTGTGGGATCAGCCGGATCTGCCGGCGTTGACCGCTGATTACATGAAGGTGCTGCACGACATGAACCCGGATGGCCAGTTGCGCTATTACCCGGGGTCACCGGAGTTGGCGCGGCGTCTGACGCGGCCGCAGGATCGGGTGATGCTCAACGAGAAACACCCGCAAGACGGTGTGTTGCTCAAAGACAACATGGCCGGCGACCGTCGAGTGAAGGTGCATCTGGGCGAAGGCTGGCATGTGCCGCGTGCGATGTTGCCGGTGCAGGAGAAGCGGGCGGTGATGTTGATTGATCCGCCGTTCGAGCAACTGGATGAGATGCAGCGCTGTGCGGCGTCGCTGAAAGAGGCGATTGGCCGGATGCGGCAGACCGTGGCGGCGATTTGGTACCCGGTGAAGGACCAGCGCATGTTGCGTCGTTTTTATCAGGATCTGGCGGGCACGGGCGCGCCGAAGTTGTTGCGGGTCGAGTTGCTGGTGCATCCGTTGGATACGCCGAACAGTCTGAATGGTTCGGGGCTGGCGATTGCGAATCCGCCGTGGGGTCTGGAAGAGGAATTGCGTGAGTTGCTGCCGTGGTTGTCCAAGAAGCTGGGGCAGACCCAGGGTGGTTGGCAGATGGATTGGTTGATTGCCGAATAGGGTCAATTGACGAGCAAGATCAAAAGATCGCAGCCTCGTTTCACTCGACAGCTCCTACAGGGGGAATGCATTTCTCTGTAGGAGCTGTCGAGTGAAACGAGGCTGCGATCTTTTGCTTTTTGGGATTCAGATCGGGCAAGTCACGCCTGTACCGCCAATGCCGCAATACCCTTCAGGGTTTTTCGCCAGGTATTGCTGGTGGTAAGCCTCGGCGAAGTAGACCGTCGGCGCTTCGTCGATTTCAGTGGTGATCGTGCCTTTGCCAGCCTTGGTCAACTCGGCCTGGAACACTTGCTCGCTGTGCTTGGCGGCTGCCAACTGAGTCGGGTTGGTGGCGTAGATCACCGAGCGGTATTGGGTGCCGATGTCGTTGCCCTGACGCATGCCCTGGGTCGGGTTGTGCAGTTCCCAGAACATCTTCAGCAGTTCTTCGTAGCTGACTTTCGCCGGCTCGTAGACCACCAGTACCACTTCGCTGTGGCCGGTCAGGCCCGAGCAGACTTCTTCATACGTCGGGTTCGGCGTAAAGCCGCCGGCATAACCCACCACCGTGCTGACCACGCCTTCGCGCTGCCAGAACTTGCGTTCCGCGCCCCAGAAGCAGCCCAGGCCGAAGATCGCGAAATCCACGTCCATCGCGAACGGGCCCAGCAGCGGGGCGTCGTGGACGAAGTGTTTTTCCGGCAGGTTCATTGGGGTTTCACGGCCAGGCAGAGCTTGTTCTTTAGTCGGGAGCACGTTTTTGTTCACCAGGATTTCCGAGCGCAAGACCATCATCAGTCCTCTCAGTCAGGTTGGATGTAAATAAACAGACCACCAGTGTGCCCAATGATGCCAAGTTAATCACTACTCCTGTGGGAGCGAGCTTGCTCCGGGCGGCGTTCCGACGATAGCAGTATCAGTCGACATCAATGCTGACTGACACGGCCTCATCGCGAGCAAGCTCGCTCCCACAGGGTTTTGTGTCTTGGCAGAAAGAGCCTTCAGCCTTATTCAGGCGATCGGGCCACGCGGGTAGCGCTTGAGCTTTTCGATCAGCTCGGTGCCCGGGATCGGTCGGTCGAACAGGTAGCCCTGGCCGACGTCGCAGCGGTGACGGCGCAGGAAAGCCAACTGCTCGGCGGTTTCGATGCCTTCAGCCACGACCTTGAGTTTCAGGTTGTGGGCCATGGCGATCACCGCGGAGGTGATTTCCATGTCGTCCTGGTTGTCCGGGATTTCGTGGATGAAGCTTCGATCAATCTTAATGATGTCGATCGGGAATTTTTTCAAGTAACTGAGCGACGAGTAACCGGTGCCGAAGTCATCCATGGCCAGGGTCAGGCCCAGGCGCTTGAGCTGATCGAGCTGCAAGTGGGTGTCTTCGGTGGCTTCCAGCAGCAAGCCTTCGGTGAGTTCGAGTTCCAGCAGGTTTGCCGGCAGCGCCTCTTCTTTGAGGATGTTGGCGATGGACGACACCAGGTCCGGGTCGGAGAACTGCTTAGGCGATAGGTTGATTGCCACCTGAAGATTGCCCAGGCCAGCGGCGGTCAGGTCTTTGCTCATGCGGCAGGCCTGGCGGGCGATCCATTTGCCGATGGGGATGATCAGGCCGGTTTCTTCGGCGACGCTGATGAACTGGTCCGGGCGGATCATGCCTTTTTCCGGATGGTTCCAGCGCAGCAGCGCTTCCATCCCCAACAGGCGACCGCTGCGCAGGCAAAGCTTGGGCTGGTAGAACACGTCCAGCTCATTCTGGGTCAGGGCGCGACGCAGGTTGTTTTCGACGAACAGTTTGTAGCTGGCTTCTGCGTTCAGCGCTTCGGTGAACACCTGAACCTGGTGTTTTCCGTTGGCCTTGGCCTTGTGCAGCGCGAGGCCGGCGTTGCGCATCAGGGTTTGCGGATCGCGACCGTGCAACGGTGCGCAGGCCAGGCCCACGGAGCCGGTGACGCTGATCAGTTGGTTGTCGACGAACATCGGCTTGTCGAGGGTCGCCAGCAATTGATTGGCGATCTGCTGGCCCGCACGCAGGTCGGTGTCGTCCAGCAGCACGGCGAATTCGTTACTGGCGAACCGCGCCAGGCTGCCACTCGGGCTCAGGCTGTTGCGCAGGCGTCGGGCCAGGCTGATCAGCAGTTTGTCGCCGGTCTGGTGGCCGAGGCTGTCGTTGATCCGCTTGAAGTTGTCGATGTCCACTAGCAACAAGCTGATCGGGGTATCGCTGTCTCGGGCGAAACGTTCATCGAGGTTGCGGATGAAGGCCGGACGGTTGCCGAGGTTGGTCAGGTTATCGGTGTAAGCCAGACGCTCAATGCGCTGCTGAGCGAGCTTGGTCTGGGTGATGTCTTCGTAGATGCCGATGTAATGCGTCAGCTCGCGGTTGTCGCCGTAAACCTTGGAAATCGACAACTGGCCCCAGTAGGGTTCGAGATTTTTGCGGCGGCTTTTGAATTCGCCTTGCCAACTGTTGCTCTTGGCCAGCGCCGAGGGCGCGTCGAACAACAGCTCGCTGAGGTTTTCCAGTGCCGGCAGTTCCGACAGCCGCTGGCCGTGGACTTCTTCGGTGGTGTACTGGGTGATCGCCGTGAAACTCGGGTTGACGTATTCCACCACGCCATCGCAATTAACCAGCAAAAAGGCGTTGGCGCTTTGCTCTACCGCACGCTGAAACAGGTGCAGGGCGCTGGTGGCGGTGCGACGGTTGTGGTTGTTGATGACTTGGGCAAACTGATCCGCCAGTTCGCCGGCGAAAGCAATTTCGTCCGATTGCCAGGCGCGGGTCGTACCGGTCTGTTCCAGGCAGAGTACGCCGACCACTTGGCCGTCGACGCGGATACTGGCGTCGAGCATGGCGTTCACATCACGCGAGCGCAGATGTTCGGCCATTTCCCGGGTGCGCGGGTCGCGCATGGCGTTGTGGGCGTCGATGGCGCGGCCGGTGTGCAAGGCATCCAGATAATCAGGGAAGAGACTGACGTCAATCGGCTCCGGCAGCAGGTATTCCTGGCTGGCGCGGTGATAGGCCGAAATCGGCACGAGCAGTGAACCTTCGAGGTTCCACAGGCTGGCGCAGTCGATTTCGTAAATGTCACAGGCGCTGCGAGTGATCAGTTCGGCGGCTTCTTGCAGGGATTTGTTGCTGCTATAGCGCTGGCGGGTCAGCAGCAGGATCAAGTCTTGCTGGGCGCGCACCCGGTCCAGGTGCAGAAGCTGTTCCTGCTGGGCGCGCTGATTGAGTTCCAGGGCGATTTGCAGGCGAGAGTTCTGGGTTTCGAGGTCCAGGGCCGGCAGCAGTTGCTCGCCATCGAACAGGCCGTCGACCACCAGCAGGTAGCCGCGCAGCAGGTGTCGATTATGTTGTTTGTAGGCTTCGCCCAGTTCCAGCAGGTTCAAGGAGCCGGCGGCGGTGTGCAGGGTGTAGCGGATCAGGTAATGCGGGCTTTCGGTGAGTTGCTGCTGAACCGCGTCATGCAGCTGATAGCGCGCTTCGGGCTCCATCAGGCTGGCGTAGGGCGAGCCGACCAGAGCGCAGAGCTCCACCGCAGGCAGGCCGAACTGTCGTTCGCAATTAGGATCGAGAAACAGCAGCGCCCAACTCGCTTCATTCAGCCGTTCGAAACGCAGCATGCCGAGCCGCGAGGGCACAGGCAACTGCGTCACTACCTCGGCCACCATACGGCTGGCGGCATCGGGTTGGCTCTTCATATGGAGGGAAACTCACTTCGAATAGGCTGATCGCGCCGGGCTCTCGCCCTCTTTACTGTTACCAGCGGCAAGGTTGCATCATTGCGACACTGACTGACAAGAGACATGAAGGCCAAGTGCTATAAGAATATGTCGGCAGGAGGACGAGTTTCTCCAGCAGCCGGCTAAAAGTAATGCTTCAAGCCGAAAAGATCGCAGCCTGCGGCAGCTCCTACGTTGGGATGTAGGAGCTGCCGAAGGCTGCGATCTTTTTGGGATCACCGAAGTGCTATGCCGACCGACTGCAAAAGGTTGCCGTCCCTGTCGTGATAGTTGACCTGAACCTTCTCCTGATCAACGATCAAATGGGCAAAGTTGTCCTGACTGACCACCTGGCTGGTCAGTTCATGCTGATAGTCGCCAGCGGCTGTTCGCGCCAACGGTTGATCGAGGATGAAGGTGGATGCCTTGGCGTACGGCAGCAGTTTGCTGTTGCACAAGGGTGAGGAGACGATGGTGTGCACCTCGAAGTCCGGGTCCTCGCTGTGGGTCAGGCGACTGGTCAGGGAGCCATGGACATCACCGGAAACGAAGAAGACGTTCTTGATGCGGTGTGTACGAATTGTCTCCAGCAGCCGCAGACGCTGTTCGGGAAAGGCTTTCCACGCGTCATCACCGTGGGCTTTGCGGTCGGGGTAGAACATCACGCTGGTGACCACGAATTTGACCCTGGCCGGGCTGTGAATCAACCATTTGCACAAGACCTGTTCCTGCTCTTCATCGAGGATGCGTCGATCATTGGCCGACAGGTTGCGTCGGGTTCGACTGTCAGTGACAAACCATTCGATATCACCTTCGGCGAACTGATACCAATACTGTTCCAGTTTTCTATTTATTTGCCCGCTGGCAAGAAGTGTATGCGCCGGGCTATGACTGGCTTGATACAACTCATACGCCGCGATGGCGTTTTTGTATAAATAGGCGTCGGCCTTATTTTTTTTGGCGGGCCAGTTGTCTTCAATTTCATGATCATCGAGGATCATGTAAGTCGGCACGCCGGACATTAACTTGGCAATATTGGGTTGGGAAAAAGCCGCGCGGTACTTACTGAGTATTTCCTTGTATTCCCGGTCGGGAGCAATGACGTTCAGGTCATCGACATAGATTTGATCGCCGGTCATCAACATGGCGCTGATGGGCGGTTCGGCCTGCTGCGCCAGATTCGTGATCGAGGCGAAAATCCTGTCCCCCAGATGCGGTGCAGACGGGACGCCAGCGGTCATGCGCAGGTAACGACATGAACCGACGATATAGGCCCGTGGAATCGTGGCTTTGCTGGACTGTGTGCGAAACCGGTAGATATCGCGCGGCCATTGCAGCGGCAGTTCCTGAATTGTCTCCACGGTGTGCACCGGGCTCATGGGGCTGAACCAGCCTGCTTGGTATTCGTACTCGGTGTCGGTGGCAAGGTCGTTGAGTGCAATCACATCGGACATATCACGCAAGATCGTCAACTTTGCAAATACACCTTGGGACCAGCGCTCTTCGCCAGGCCGGCGATAACGAATACCTGCAAATGCCGGCGCATTGTTTTGAAGTTCGCCACGCAAGAAGATGCGTGTGTGGTTAGTTGTTGTGTGGCCAATAATAGGGCCGACAGTCGGTTTAAACATGTTCGAATCCATTCGAAGTAATGCTAACTAAGCAAAATAAGTTGATAAGGGTTCTAGCAACAATTAGTTGAAGTAAGCTTAGTTATGGGCTCGCAAAAAATATCGAGCAGAAGTGGACTGGAGTTGTGGGCGACGTAAGCCGCGAATGTAGGAAAGGGGTGTTGGGTGACTTTCTTCCAGGCAAAAAAAGCCCCGCCAAACTGGCGGGGTTGAGGTACGAGCGTGGCGCTCGGAAAACGTGGAACGCGACGGGCCCTCCGGTGAAGGAGGGCCGATCGGTGTTACAGCAGGATGGTGCGGATGTCCGCCAGCAGGTCGCTCAGACGCTTGGTGAAGCGTGCAGCAGCGGCGCCGTTGATCACGCGGTGATCGTAGGACAGCGACAGCGGCAGCATCAGTTTCGGCTGGAAGGCTTTGCCGTCCCAGACTGGCTGGATGGTTGCCTTGGAAACACCGAGGATCGCCACTTCCGGCGCGTTGACGATCGGCGTGAAGCCGGTGCCGCCAATGTGGCCGAGGCTGGAAATGGTGAAGCAGGCGCCTTGCATGTCGTCAGCGGTGAGCTTTTTGTCGCGGGCCTTGGCGGCCAGCACGGCGGCTTCGGCTGCCAGTTGCAACAGGCTCTTCTGATCGACGTTCTTGATGACCGGTACCAACAGGCCTTCAGGGGTGTCGACTGCGAAGCCGATGTTCACGTACTTCTTGCGGATGATCGCTTTGCCGCTTGGTGCCAGCGAACTGTTGAAGTCCGGCAGTTCCTTGAGCAGGTGTGCGCAGGATTTGAGCAGCAGTGGCAGGATGGTCAGCTTGACGCCAGCCTTCTCTGCAACGGCTTTCTGAGCGATACGGAACGCTTCCAGGTCGGTGATATCAGCCGAATCGAACTGAGTCACGTGCGGAATGTTCAGCCAGCTGCGATGCAGGCTCGACGCGCCGATTTGCATCAGGCGTGTCATCGGCACTTCTTCGGTTTCACCGAAGCGGCTGAAGTCCACGACCGGAATCGGCGGGATGCCTGCGCCACCGGTTGCGCCAGCAGCAGCGGCCGGTGCTTCCTTGGCCTTCTGCATCATGGCTTTGACGTAAACCTGCACGTCTTCCTTGAGCACGCGACCGTGCGGGCCGCTTGGGCTGACCGAGCTCAGCTCGACGCCGAACTCGCGAGCCAGTTGGCGCACCGCAGGACCTGCGTGAACCTTGGCGCCCGGTTTGGCCGGTGCAGCAGCAGGTGCGGCCGGTGCCGGAGCAGCAGGCGCAGCGGCGGCTGGAGCTGGAGCACTAGGAGCAGCAGCAGCGGCCGGAGCCGGGGCAGCAGCAGGCGCAACGCCTTTGACTTTCAGCTTCAGGATCAGGTCGCCGGTACCGACTTCGTCATCCAGCTTGATGGAAACGCTTTCCACCACGCCAGCGGCAGGCGATGGAATTTCCATGCTCGCCTTGTCGGATTCCAGGGTGATCAGCGACTGGTCGGCTTCAACGGTGTCGCCGGCCTTGACCAGGACTTCGATGATCTTGGCCTTGCCTGCCGAACCGATGTCCGGGACATGAATGTCCTGAACGCTGTCAGCAACCGGTGCAGCCGGGGCCGCAGCGGCTGGCGCTGGAGCAGCGGCAGCAGGTGCCGCCGCCTGAGCTGGCGCGGCCGCAGCCGGTGCCGCGGCACCTGCCACTTCCAGATCCAGAATCAGGTCGCCGGTGCCGACTTCGTCGTTGAGCTTGACGCTGATGGCCTTGACCACGCCAGCTGCAGGCGAAGGGATTTCCATGCTGGCCTTGTCGGATTCCAGGGTGATCAAAGACTGATCAGCCTCGACGGTGTCGCCGACTTTGACCTGGATCTCGATGATCTGGGCCTTGCCCGACGAACCGATGTCCGGCACGTGCACTTGCTGGGTGGTTGCAGCAGCTGGAGCTGCGGCCGGAGCAGCCGCTGCCGGAGCAGGAGCAGCAGCCGGTTTCGCTTCAGCTTTGGCCGCCGGCGCAGCGGCAGCCGCAGCCGCAGGGGCCGCAGCAGCGGCACCTTCGACTTCCAGCTCCAGCAGTTCGTCGCCTTCTTTCAGGCGATCGCCCAGCTTCACTTTGATGCTCTTGACGATGCCAGCCTTGGGCGCAGGGATTTCCATGCTCGCCTTGTCCGACTCAAGCGTCAGGATGCTTTGGTCGGCTTCCACACGGTCGCCGACCTTCACAAATAGTTCGATTACTTCACCTTCACCGCTGCCGATGTCAGGTACGCGAATGAGTTCGCTCACAGAGTGTCTCCTCAGCAGTCCAGTGGGTTGCGTTTTTCCGGGTTGATCCCGAACTTGGCGATGGCTTCAGCCACCACTTTAGGTTCGATATCACCACGGTCAGCCAAGGCTTCCAGGGCTGCCAACACCACGAAATGACGGTCGACTTCGAAGAAGTGACGCAGCTTCTTGCGGCTGTCACTGCGGCCGAAACCGTCGGTGCCCAGGACTTTGAATTCCTTGGACGGGACCCACTGACGAATTTGCTCAGCGAACAGCTTCATGTAGTCGGTAGACGCGATGACCGGACCTTGACGGCCGTTCAGGCACTCTTCGACATAGCTCAGTTTTGGCTTCTGGCCCGGGTGCAGACGGTTGCTGCGCTCTACGGCCAGGCCATCGCGACGCAGTTCGTTGAAGCTGGTAACGCTCCACACGTCAGCGCCGACGTTGAACTGTTCACGCAGGATTTTCGCCGCTTCGCGAACTTCGCGCAGGATGGTGCCGGAGCCCATCAGCTGAACGTGGTGCGCCGCTTCGCGGGTGTCTTCCTCGAGCAGGTACATGCCCTTGATGATGCCTTCCTCGACACCGGCCGGCATGGCTGGCTGCTGGTAGGACTCGTTCATCACGGTGATGTAGTAGAAAACGTCCTGCTGCTGTTCGGTCATCTTCTTCATGCCGTCCTGAATGATCACCGCCAGCTCGTAGCCGTAGGTTGGATCAAAGGTGCGGCAGTTCGGGATGGTGGCAGCCAGGATGTGGCTGTGACCGTCTTCGTGTTGCAGGCCTTCGCCGTTCAGCGTGGTCCGGCCGGCGGTGCCGCCGATCAGGAAGCCACGGGTACGGCTGTCGCCAGCGGCCCAGGCGAGGTCGCCGATACGCTGGAAGCCGAACATCGAGTAGAAGATGTAGAACGGCAGCATTGGCTGGTTGTGGCTGGAGTACGAAGTACCGGCAGCGATGAAGGAGCTCATGGCGCCCGCTTCGTTGATGCCTTCTTCGAGGATCTGGCCCTTCTTGTCTTCTTTGTAGAACATCACCTGGTCTTTATCGACTGGCTCGTAGAGCTGGCCGACGGAGGAGTAGATGCCCAACTGACGGAACATGCCTTCCATACCGAAGGTACGGGCTTCGTCCGGGATGATCGGAACGATGCGCGAGCCGATTTCCTTGTCCTTGACCAGCTGCGCGAGGATCCGCACGAAGGCCATGGTGGTGGAAATTTCACGGTCGCCCGAGCCGTCCAGGATTGCCTTGAGGGTATCCAGCGATGGCGTCGGGATGTCGAAGCTTTTGGCACGGCGCTGTGGCACGAAACCGCCCAGTGCAGTGCGGCGCTCGCTCAGGTAACGGGCTTCAGCGCTGTTGGGTTCCGGTTTGAAGAACGGCAGGTTTTCCAGTTCTTCGTCTTTGACCGGAATGTCGAAGCGATCACGGAACAACTTCAGGCTTTCAACATCAACTTTCTTGGTGTTGTGCGCAGTGTTTTTCGCTTCGCCGGCACCGGTGCCATAACCTTTGATGGTCTTGGCCAGGATGACGGTCGGTTGTTCTTTGTGGTTGACCGCTTCGTGGTACGCCGCGTAGACCTTGTACGGGTCGTGACCGCCACGGTTGAGTTTCCAGATCTCGTCGTCGGACAGATCAGCAACCATCGCCTTGAGTTCTGGCGAGTTGAAGAAGTGTTCGCGTACGAACGCGCCGTCTTTGGCTTTGTAGTTCTGGTACTCGCCGTCGATGACTTCGTCCATGCGGCGTTGCAGGATACCGTCGACGTCTTTGGCCAACAGTGGGTCCCAGAAACGGCCCCAGATGACTTTGGTCACGTTCCACTGAGCACCGCGGAACACGCCTTCGAGTTCCTGGATGATCTTGCCGTTGCCGCGAACCGGGCCATCAAGGCGCTGCAGGTTGCAGTTAATAACGAAGATCAGGTTGTCGAGCTTCTCGCGGCCAGCCAGCGAGATCGCGCCCAGGGATTCCGGCTCGTCACACTCGCCGTCGCCCAGGAAGCACCAGACTTTTTGCTTGCCTTCAGGGATAAAACCACGGGCTTCCAGGTACTTCATGAAGCGTGCCTGGTAGATCGCCTGGATCGGGCCCAGACCCATGGATACGGTCGGGAACTGCCAGAAATCAGGCATCAGCCACGGGTGCGGGTAGGACGACAGGCCCTGACCGTCGACTTCCTGACGGAAGTTGTTCATCTGGTCTTCGGTGATGCGGCCTTCCATGAACGCACGGGCGTAAACGCCTGGCGAGGTGTGACCCTGGAAGTAGATCAGGTCGCCGCCGTGTTCGTCGGTCGGGGCCTGGAAGAAATAGTTGAAGCCGATGTCATACAGCGTTGCGCTGGAGGCGAAGCTGGAGATGTGACCGCCCAGGTCAGAATCTTTCAGGTTCGTACGCATCACCATGGCCATCGCGTTCCAGCGTACCAACGAGCGAATGCGGCGTTCCATGAACAGGTCGCCAGGCATGCGTGCTTCGTGGGTGACAGGGATCGTGTTGCGGTATGGCGTGGTGATGGCGTAAGGCAATTGCGAACCGCTACGGGTTGCGAGTTCGCCCATACGGGTCATCAGATAGTGAGCGCGGTCTTCGCCTTCTTTGTCGAGAACCGATTCCAGGGCGTCCAGCCATTCCTGGGTTTCGACGGGATCGAGGTCTTGCATGGCTTGCTCCAGGGCGGAAAGGCTTCCAGAATCGGTTGCCTGAGTTTGCGACTGGCCTTGTGGGCAGACGATATAAATTCTTGGATTGCCGAGAGGTTGTTCCGGCGGCGTGTAGTTTTACTACAAATCTTCGGGCATTTCAGCCTTTCGAATGTATATACGAGTAGTAAAACTACAGATGAGCGGCTTGTGGCCTCCAGCTGCGTTGTGAGAATAATCGTTAAGGTTGGTCTTTTGCCAACCAGAAAAGGTGAAAGCTTGATGCTGTCTGCCAAAAATAAAGAAATTTCAGCTATTTCTAACCTTTGTTCGACAGTCGATCAGGTAGTGCATTCTCGCGAATCACTACATGCAGCCCTCTACACGCCGATCAAGGATAGACCATGAGCCTCCCTTCGCTTGCCGAACTGCCTGGCATCCTCCTGCCGTTTGTCACCCGCGCCGAGCAGTCGTTCCGTACGGCCGTCGCGGTGCTTCCCGACGACCATGGCCTGGCCGGCTGGACGCCTGAACGCTGGGCGCAATTTGCCCGCGTCACCGCTGCCAGCGACTTCGTGATTGAACAAAGTGTCCGTGACCCATTGATGTTGCTGGAGCTGGTGCAGTCCGGTGAGCTGGACCGACGTTTTGCGCCCGGCGAGCTGTGCGCACAGATTGCGGCAGCGGTGAATGCAGCAGAAACCGACGATGGGCTCGGTCGCGCCCTGCGTCGTCAACGTACCCGCCATCAAGTGCGGATCATCTGGCGCGACCTGACGCGTCAGTGCGATCTGACCCAGACCTGTCGCGACCTCTCGGACATGGCCGATGCCAGCATCGATCAGGCTTATCAGTGGTTGTACTCGCGGCATTGTCAGCAGTTCGGCGTGCCGACTGGCCGGCGCAGCGGCGAGCCGCAGCAGATGGTCATTCTCGGCATGGGCAAGCTCGGCGCGGTGGAACTCAATCTGTCGTCGGACATCGACCTGATCTTCGCCTATCCCGAGGGCGGCGAAACCGTCGGCGTCAAACGCTCGCTGGATAACCAGGAATTTTTCATTCGTCTCGGCCAGCGCCTGATCAAGGCGTTGGACCCGATGACCGTCGACGGTTTTGTATTCCGCGTCGACATGCGCCTGCGGCCTTACGGTTCGGCCGGCGCATTGGTGCTGAGCTTCAACGCGCTGGAGCAGTATTACCAGGATCAGGGTCGCGACTGGGAACGCTATGCGATGATCAAGTCGCGGGTGGTGGCCGGCGATCAAGTGGCCGGCGCGCAATTGCAAGAGATGCTGCGGCCGTTCGTTTACCGGCGTTACCTCGACTTCTCGGCCATCGAAGCGCTGCGCACCATGAAGCAGCTGATCCAGCAAGAAGTCCGGCGCAAGGGCATGGCCGACAACATCAAGCTCGGCTCCGGTGGCATTCGTGAAGTCGAATTTATCGCCCAGGCGTTCCAGTTGATCCACGGTGGCCGCGACCTGAGTCTGCAGCAACGTCCTCTATTAAAAGTACTGAGCACGCTGGAAGGTCAGGGTTACCTGCCGCCGGCGGTGATCAGCGAACTGCGCGAAGGCTACGAATTCTTGCGTTACACCGAGCACGCGATCCAGGCGATTGCCGACCGCCAGACCCAGATGCTGCCCGACGGTGCTCAGGATCAGGCGCGCATTGCCTTTATGTTGGGCTTCGCCGACTGGGAGGCTTTCCATGAGCAGCTGATGTATTGGCGTGGCCGCGTGGCTTGGCACTTTGGTCAGGTGATCGCCGATCCCGACGAAGAGGAAGGCACCGAAAGCGAAGTGGTGGTCGGCGGCGAATGGCTGCCGTTGTGGGAAGAGGCTCAGGACGAAGAGGCCGCTTGCCGCCAGTTGGAAGAGGGCGGCTTCGCCGATGCCACCAAGGCCCTGAAAGCGTTGGCCGGTTTGCGCAGCAGCCCGCAGCTGCGGGCGATGCAGCGCTTGGGGCGTGAGCGCCTTGATGCCTTTATTCCGCGGTTGCTGGCTCAGGCCGTGGAGCACGCCAATCCGGATCTGGTGCTGGAAAGAGTATTGCCGCTGGTGGAAGCCGTGGCCCGTCGTTCCGCGTATCTGGTGTTGCTGACCGAAAACCCCGGCGCGCTGCGACGTTTGTTGACCTTGTGCGCCGCGAGCCCGTGGATCGCCGAACAGATCACCCGCTTCCCGCTGCTGCTCGACGAATTGCTCAACGAAGGTCGGCTGTTCAAGCCGCCGCTGGCGCCGGAACTGGCTGCCGAGTTACGCGAGCGTTTGACGCGGATTCCCGAAGACGACCTTGAACAGCAAATGGAAGCCCTGCGGCATTTCAAACTGGCGCACCGTTTACGGGTCGCCGCTTCGGAAATCGCCGGCAGCCTGCCGTTGATGAAGGTCAGTGATTACCTGACCTGGCTCGCCGAAGCGATCCTGGAACAAGTGCTGGCCCTGGCCTGGCGCCAGACCGTGGCCAAATACGGCACGCCGCTGCGTACCGACGGCACCTTGTGCGATCCCGGCTTCATCATTGTCGGTTATGGGAAAGTCGGGGGTCTGGAACTGGGGCATGGTTCGGACCTGGACCTGGTGTTCATTCACGATGGCGATCCGCAGGCGGAAACCGACGGGCCGAAACCTATCGACGGTGCGCAATTTTTCACTCGGCTGGGGCAGCGGATCATTCACTTACTCACGGCCCAGACCAACTCCGGTCAGCTGTATGAAGTCGATATGCGCCTGCGACCTTCCGGTGCGTCGGGGTTGCTGGTGAGTTCGCTCGGTGCGTTTGCCCGGTATCAGGAAAATGAAGCCTGGACCTGGGAACATCAGGCGCTGGTGCGGGCGCGGGTGCTGGTGGGCAGTCCGGACGTCGGCCAGGCGTTCGAGAAAGTCCGCGCGGCGGTATTGGGCAAGTCGCGGGACCTTACAACCTTGCGCCAGGAGGTCAGTGAGATGCGCGCCAAAATGCGCGATAACCTTGGCAGCAAGAGCACCGCGGCGGGCACCGGGGCAAATGCCTTCGAGGCCACGGCGCCGTTCGATCTCAAGCAGGACGCCGGAGGTATCGTCGATATTGAATTTATGGTGCAATACGCGGCCCTGGCGTGGTCCGAATCGCACCCGCCATTGCTGCGCTGGACTGACAATATCCGCATTCTGGAAGGGCTGGAGGAGGAAGGGCTGATGCCCGCCGAAGACGCCAGCCTGTTGCGCGAGGCCTATAAAGCCTACCGTTCAGCCGCTCACCGGCAGGCCTTGCAGAAGGACGCCGGGGTGATACCGGGCGACCAGTTCGTGGACGAACGGCGGCAGGTAGTGCGGATCTGGCGCGAACTGGGATTGAGTTAAGCGACACAATTCAAATGTGGGAGCGNGGCTTGCTCGCGAAGAGGCCGTCACATTCAGCCTCTATAGTGACTGACACTGCGCCTTCGCGAGCAAGCCCGCTCCCACAGTAGATCTGCATTGTTTCGCAGATCGATGTACACCAAATCCCAATGTGGGAGCGAGCTTGCTCGCGATAGCGGAATGACAGTCGACAATAATGTTGAAGGTGATGACCCATCGCAAGCAGCCTTGCTCCCGCAGTGATTCTCGAGGCGGGGAGGCGTATGCCTNCCCCGGCTCGTTTATGGAAACCACATGAAAATTCTGATCGTTGGGCCCAGTTGGGTCGGTGACATGGTGATGGCGCAGACACTGTTTCAGTGTCTCAAGCAGCGCCACCCGCAATGCGAAATCGACGTGCTGGCCCCCGAGTGGAGCCGGCCGATTCTTGAGCGCATGCCCGAAGTACGCCAGGCCTTGAGCTTTCCGCTCGGTCACGGTGCTTTGGAGCTGGCGACGCGTCGGCGCATCGGCAAATCCCTGACCGGCCAGTACGACCAGGCGATCCTGCTGCCCAATTCCCTGAAGTCGGCATTGGTGCCGTTCTTCGCCGGCATCCCGAAACGCACCGGCTGGCGTGGAGAGTTCCGCTACGGCCTGCTCAATGACGTGCGCACGCTGGATAAAGAACGTTACCCGCTGATGATCGAACGCTTCATGGCCCTGGCTTACGAGCCCGGTGCCGAGCTGCCGACACCTTATCCACGGCCGAGCCTGCAGATTGACCCGGTCACGCGCGAGGCGGCAATGGCCAAGTTCGGCCTGGCCCTCGACCGCCCGGTGTTGGCGCTGTGCCCCGGTGCCGAGTTCGGCGAGTCCAAGCGCTGGCCGTCCGAGCACTATGCCCAGGTTGCCGAAGCGAAGATCCGTGAAGGCTGGCAAGTCTGGCTGTTCGGTTCGAAAAACGATCACGCCGTCGGCGAAGACATCCGTTCGCGGCTGATTCCCGGTTTGCGTGAAGAGTCGGTGAACCTCAGCGGCGGCACCTCCCTGGCCGAAGCCATCGACCTGATGTCCTGCGCCGATGCGGTGGTGTCCAACGACTCCGGCCTGATGCACGTCGCCGCTGCGCTGAATCGCCCGTTGGTGGCAGTCTACGGCTCGACGTCGCCGGGTTTCACGCCGCCACTGGCCGAGCACGTCGAGATCGTGCGCCTGGGCATCGAATGCAGCCCCTGCTTCGATCGCACGTGCCGTTTCGGTCATTACAACTGCCTGCGCCAGCTCATGCCGCAAGCGGTGAACGAAGCCTTGCAGCGTTTGCAAGGCACTGTGGTCGAGGTCAAATAGTTTGCGGGTACTGCTGATCAAGACTTCTTCGCTGGGCGACGTGATTCACGCGTTGCCGGCGCTGACCGACGCGGCACGGGCGATCCCCGGCATCCAGTTCGATTGGGTGGTGGAAGAAGGCTTCGCCGAAATCCCGACCTGGCACCCGGCCGTGGGCAAGGTGATTCCGGTGGCGATCCGTCGCTGGCGCAAAAACATCTGGCAGACCATCAAGAGTGGCGAGTGGAAGCGCTTCAAGCAAAGCGTTCGCGCCAACAAATATGACTTGGTGATCGATGCCCAGGGCCTGCTGAAAAGTGCGTTGCTGACCCGATACGCCAAAGCCCCGGTGGCCGGGCTGGATAAAAACTCGGCCCGTGAGCCGATTGCCGCACGCTTTTATTCCCGGCGTCTGGCCGTGGCCCGTGGGCAACACGCGGTGGAGCGGGTGCGTCAGCTGTTTGCCGTGGCCCTTGGTTACGACCTGCCCAAAGGCTTGGGCGATTACGGCCTGAACGTCGAACGACTGGTGGAATTGCCGCGCAAGAATCCTTACGTGGTGTTCCTGCACGGCACCACGTGGGACACCAAACACTGGCCTGAAGCCTACTGGCGCGAGTTGGCCGAGCGCGTCGGCTATCTCGGTGTCGCGGTGAAGCTGCCGTGGGGTAATCCGATCGAGAAAGCCCGGGCCGAACGCATCGCCAAAGACATGAGGCACGTCGAAGTGCTGCCCAAGCTGAATCTGGCGGGTGTCGGCAAAGTGCTGGCCGGTGCGCAAGCCTGCGTGGCGGTGGACACTGGTCTCGGCCACCTCGCCGCTGCGCTGGACGTGCCGACGATATCGTTGTTCGGCCCGACCAACCCGGGCCTGACCGGTGCCTACGGTAAAGCGCAGATTCACATCGCCAGCGATTTCCCCTGCGCGCCGTGTATGCAAAAGAAATGTACGTATCAACCGACGGCCGAAGATGCCCGTCAGTTTGACCTTAAACGCGAGTGGCCCCTGTGCTTCACGCGTCTGAATCCCGAGCGTGTCGCGACCCGACTGAGCACGTTGTTACTGGCTGAGGAGCTGCGCTGATGCAATTGGCATTCGTCTTGTACAAGTACTTTCCATTCGGGGGCTTGCAGCGCGATTTCATGCGCATCGCCCTGGAATGTCAGCAACGCGGCCATCAGATTCGGGTCTACACGCTGATCTGGGAAGGCGACATTCCACCGGGCTTCGAAGTGTTGGTGGCGCCGGTCAAGGCGTTCTTCAATCATCGACGCAACGAGAAACTCAGCGAATGGATGGAAGCGGATCTGGCCAAGCGTCCGGTGGACCGTTTGATCGGCTTCAACAAAATGCCGGGTCTGGACGTCTACTACGCCGCCGATGGCTGCTTCGAAGACAAGGCACAAAACCTGCGCAACTCGCTGTACCGCCGTTGGGGCCGCTACCGGCACTTCGCCGAGTACGAACGCGCGGTGTTCGCCAAGGATGCCAAGACCGAAGTCCTGATGATTTCCGAAGTTCAGCAGCCACTGTTCATCAAGCATTACGACACGCCGCTTGAGCGCTTCCATTTGCTGCCGCCGGGTATCTCTCAGGACCGTCGCGCGTCGGCGAATGCCGCCGAGATCCGTGCCGAGTTCCGTCGCGAATTCAACCTGAAAGACGATGATCTGCTGCTGGTGCAAATCGGCTCCGGGTTCAAGACCAAAGGTGTGGATCGCAGCCTCAAGGCGCTGGCCGCATTGCCCGCCGATCTGAAGAAACGCACCCGGCTGTTTGTAATTGGCCAGGACGACCCCAAATTATTCCAGATGCAGAGCGCCACATTGGGGCTCGGCGATAACGTGACGTTCCTCAAGGGCCGCAGCGACATCCCGCGTTTTCTGCTCGGCGCCGATCTGTTGATTCACCCGGCGTACAACGAAAACACCGGAACCGTGTTGCTCGAAGCCCTGGTGGCCGGGTTGCCGGTGCTGGTGAGTGCGGTGTGTGGTTACGCCCATTACATCGCCGAGGCCGACGCCGGTCTGGTGCTGGAAGAGCCTTTCGATCAGGCGCAACTGACTCAGTACCTGACCGGTATGTTGAACGACGCTCAAGCACGGGCGGCCTGGAGCCGCAATGGTCTGGCCTTTGCCGAGACGGCCGACCTCTACAGCATGCCGCAGCACGCGGCCGATGTGATTCTGGCGGAGCACGCTTAATGAAGTTGATGCTGGCTGAACCGTTCAAGAGCCTCTGGGCCGGACGTGACCCGTTCGCTGAAGTCGAGGGCCTCCAGGGCGAGGTATACCGCGAACTTGAAGCGCGCCGAACCCTGCGTACCGAAGTCGATGGCAATGGCTTTTTCGTGAAGATCCACCGTGGCATTGGCTGGGGCGAGATCTTCAAGAACCTGCTCACTGCCAAACTGCCGGTGCTCGGTGCCGGCCAGGAATGGAAGGCCATCCAGCGCCTGCAAGAGGTCGGCGTGCCGACCATGACCGCCGTGGCTTACGGCGAGAAGGGCAGCAACCCGGCGGACCAGCATTCGTTCATCGTCACCGAAGAGCTGGCGCCCACTGTCAGCCTCGAAGACTTCAGCATCGACTGGATCAAGCACCCGCCCGAGCCAAAACTCAAGCGTGCACTGATCGCCGAAGTCGCGCGCATGACCGGCATGATGCACCGCGCCGGGGTCAACCATCGCGACTGCTACATCTGTCACTTTCTGCTGCACACCGACAAGCCGGTGACGGCCGACGATTTCAGGCTCTCGGTGATCGACCTGCACCGCGCCCAGACCCGTCCGACGATTACCCAACGCTGGCGCAACAAGGATCTGGCGGCGCTGTACTTTTCGGCCCTGGACATCGGCTTGACCCGTCGTGACAAGTTGCGTTTCCTCAAGGGTTATTTCCAGCAGCCCCTGCGCCAGATACTGGGCGAGGAAGCCGGGTTGCTCGCCTGGCTCGAAGGCAAGGCCAACAAACTCTACGACCGTAAACAGCGATACGGGGATGCGCTCTGATGGCGGGTTGGAAACTGGAGCCTGCGTACAGTGATCTTGCAGAAGATTTCGGCAGTCTTGAGGCTGTGTTTGCGCTTGAGGGCGAACGCCTGACGCGCGACCTGTTGTCCGAGGTCATTCGCGTCCAGCGCAATGGCGTCAACTATTACGTCAAACGCTACGTGGGTGCTGGCAAAGGTCTGCGCCGTTACCTGGGCAAGCCTCGGGTGAAAGCCGAGTGGCAAAATCTCAAGCGCTTTGCCAAGTGGGGCATTCCTACCGCCGAAGTGGTGGCTTGGGGTCTGGAACGTCGCGGTGCGGCGTACGATCGCGGGGCAATGATCACCCGTGAGCTGCCGCATACCGAAGACTTGTCGGCCCTGGCCGAGCGGCATGATCCTAAACTGGCGGACCGCGCCTGGGTCGACAACGTCAGCCGCCAGCTGGCGGGTTATACCCGGACCATGCACGACCATCGTTTTACCCATAACGATTTGAAGTGGCGCAACCTGCTGATCGACGATGAGGCCCGGCTGTTTTTGATCGACTGCCCCAATGGTGATTTCTGGCGCGGCTTCTGGCTCAAATACCGGATCACCAAGGACCTGGCCTGTCTGGACAAGGTCGCCAAGTATCACTTGTCGGCTACCCAGCGCCTGCGCTTTTACCTGCAATACCGCCAACGTGATCGGCTGAATGCCGCCGACAAAAAACGGATCCGGCACGTGGTGAGATTTTTCGAGGGGCGCGAATGACTGATTTTCTGGCGGCTGAAGACCGTGCGCTGCTTGAGCGTCACGGCCTCGGCACCTTCGACGCACTCTGGGTCAAGCAGCTCGACGCTGTGGACGAGCCCAATACCGCTCGCGGTGGCTGGAGCAGCGTGTTTCGGCTGGATCTGGAAGGTCATGGCTACTACCTCAAACGCCAGAGCAACTACCAGATGCGCACCTTGCATGCGCCCTTTGGCGAGCCAAGTTTTTCCCGTGAGTTTCGCAATATCAGTCGCTATGAAAAGTTCGGTATTCCGGCGTTGAAAGCGGCGTTTTTCGGTGAGCGCAAAGTCGACGGCGAAGTCCGAGCGATTCTGCTGACCCGTGCCCTGGACGGTTGGGATGACCTGGATTCGCTGTTGCAGCGCTGGTCGGACCTGAGTTCGGCGCAGCATTCGGCCATTCTGCAGGCCTGTGGACAACTGGCTCGGTGCCTGCACGGCGCGCGTCAGATTCACGGTTGCTTCTACCCCAAACACATTTTTCTCCAGGCCACCGGCGACGGTTACCTGGCCCAGCTGATCGACCTGGAAAAGACCCGGCCGTTGCTGTTTGGTCTGCGTGATCGGGCCAAAGACCTGGAGCCGTTGCTGCGTCGGGCGCCTGAGTGGAGCGAAGCGCAGTTGCGCGAGCTGCTGGCCGCCTATCTGGATCAATCGCAAGACAGTTCGCTGATCGACAGCTGGCTTGCGCGCCTGACCGCGCGGCGTAGTCATAAGGAGGCGCGCTGATGCGTTTGTCCGAACTGAAAAACGCTGGCCGCAGCCCGAGCCTGCCGCTGAACATTCCTCTGGCCGACGCCGCCGGCCCTGCCGAGCTGCAGTTGCTGAGTCTGTTGCGGGTGTTGCCGGGGCAGCGTTATGTCGGTGCCGGCGTCTGGCGTGGGCGGCCGGTGCTGGCCAAGTTGTTGGTCGGCAGTAAAGCGGCGCGGCATTTCCAGCGTGAGCTGGACGGCGTGCGGTTGCTGGCGGCTCAGGGGTTGACCACGCCGTTGTTGCTGGCTGATGGCCTGAAGGACGGCGAGGGCGGTTGGCTGCTGTTTGATTTCCTTGAAGGCGCTGAAAGCCTTGGGGATGCCTGGAAACGGGTCGAGCACTTGCCGATGCTGGCGGATGAGCAATCGGCGGTATTGGCCGATGCGCTGGGTGCGATCGGTCAATTGCACCGCAAGGGCCTGTGGCAGGAAGACCTGCATCTGGACAACCTGCTGCGCCAGGGCGGTCGGCTGTATTTGATCGACGGCGCCGGAATCCGCACGGAGACGCCGGGCCAGCCGCTCTCGCGGCAGAAAATCCTGGAGAACCTCGGGGTGTTTTTCGCCCAGTTGCCCAAGTCGCTGGAGCCCTACACCGAAGAGTTGCTGGTGTATTACCTGCTGAGCAACGGCGAGCATGCCTTACCGATGGAAGCGTTGCAGAAGCAGATCAGCAAGGTGCGCAGCTGGCGCCTGAAGGACTTCCTGATCAAGGTCGGCCGCGAGTGCACGCTGTTCAGTGTCCAGCGCGGAGCGTTCGGCTTGCGGGCGATTCGCCGCGAGGAAGAAGCGGCGATGCTGCCGGTGCTGGCGCAGGCCGATGCGTTGCTCGATCAGGGCCATCTGTACAAGACCGGCGGCGCGGCGAGCGTCGGCAAGGTCGAGGTGGCTGGTCGTACGCTGGTGATCAAGCGCTACAACATCAAAGGTTTTGCCCACTGGCTCAAACGCTTCTGGCGCCCGAGCCGTGCCTGGCACTCCTGGCGTGAAGGCAATCGCCTGGCGTTTCTCGGCATCACCACACCCAAACCGTTGGCATTGCTGGAGAAGCGTTTTCTCTGGTTGCGCAGTCGGGCTTATTTGGTGACCGAGTATTTACCGGGACCGGACATCATCGAGCGCTTTGCACCTTACGTTGAAAGTGGTGAGGCACCGGAAGCCGAATTGCTGGCGCTGGATCATTTGTTTGCCGAGCTGATTGGCGAGCGGATCAGTCACGGCGATTTCAAGGGGCATAACCTGTTCTGGCAGCACGATCGCTGGGCGCTGATTGATCTGGATTCGATGTGTCAGCACGCCTCGCTCAGCAGCTTCGCCCCGGCCTACGCGCGGGATCGGGCAAGGTTCATGCGTAACTGGCCTGAGAGCAGTGCGCTGTATCGGGTCATTGATCAGCGTCTTCCCAAAGATATCTCTAGCGCTGCCTGAATCGGACCTTCGGTCCTATCGCGAGCAAGCCCGCTCCCACAATAGTTCTCGGTCGCACACAAATTAAGTGTGCGACACCAAAACAATGTGGGAGCGGGCTTGCTCGCGAAGGGGCCAGACGAGTCACCCGAGATTAAGGGGACACATTCTTGTGAATCGTCCTACACGATCCACAGACCCCATGAACTGTACCCTGAATGGCCGCGATGCTAGTTTGCCTGACGTTCACGGAGGGCAGACGTTGACGATAAAAATGACGGTGTTACTGAGCACTTTTGCACTGGTTTTATCAGGCTGCGGGACCGCTGTCACGGTGCTGCAGGATGACGAAGACGCGGCGCGTAGCCTTAGAAAGCAAAAGACCTACTGTCAGTCCATCCCTCGTATCTACAGCGGCTTGGCGTACGACTTTTGCGTATTAAACGCATCGCCTGATCCCACGGGTATTCTTTTGCCGTTCGTATTGGTGGATTTCACCCTCTCGGGTGTTTTCGACACCGTCCTCCTGCCCTATACGGTTTACCGCCAAGCTGCCGACGGCAATATCAGTATTTACTGGAGGTCAGGCCGCGGATGAGCAATGCCGGCTGCTTTCGCCAGGATCATCTTTACGGGGGCAATATGCGCTGGGTCATTCCCGCCATGTTTACGCTATAATCCCGCCCTTTAGCTGCCACTCGCCCTTTGCGAGGGCACATTAATCTTTGAGGCGCCTTGCGCCTGCATGCAGACTAAAGAGGCTAGACCCCTGTGGCATTGACGATTCTTGGCCTGTCCGGCGCCCTTAGCCATGATCCTTCCGCAGCGTTGTACATCGACGGCAAGCTGGTCGCGGCGGCTGAGGAAGAGCGCTTTGTGCGCGATAAACATGCAAAGAACCGCATGCCTTACGAGTCGGCGAAGTTCTGTCTCGAGCAGGCCGGCATCAAGCCATCCGACGTTGATGTGGTAGCGATTCCATTCGCGCCGATCAGCCTGTTCGGCAAGGCTCGCTGGCATTACGCCAAGCGTTACTGGTACGCCCCGGACCGCGCGCTCGATGCGATCCTGATGGGTAACCGTCGCTACAAACGCTATCGCAACAAGATTGTCTGGTGCCTCGAGCAATTGGGTTTCGATCCGAAGAAAATCAAGATCGAACCGGTCGAGCATCACCTGGCCCACGCCTCCAGCGCTTACCACTGCTCCGGTTTCAAAGAGAAAGCCGCGATCCTCGGGATCGACGGCAAGGGTGAGTACGCCACGACCTTTTTCGGTTACGGCGAAAACGGCAAGATCCACAAGATCAAGGAATTCTTCGATCCGGACTCCCTCGGCGGCCTGTACGGCGCAATCACCGAGTTCCTCGGTTTCGAGATGCTCGATGGTGAGTTCAAGGTCATGGGCATGGCGCCGTACGGCGATGCCAGCAAATACGATTTCTCGCGCCTGGCTTCGTTCGAGAACGGCGAGCTGGTGATCAACACCGACTACGCCAACGTCATCGGCCTGCGTCGTTATAAAGAGAAGGGCAAGGGGTTCTACTTCTCGCCAAAGCTGATCGAGTGGCTGGGTCCCAAGCGCGAAGGCGACATCGCCGACGAGCCGTACATCCACTACGCCGCGAGCATGCAAGCGCTGTTCGAAAAGATCTCGCTGCAGATGATCGACCATTACCTGGGTGACGTGCTCAAGGAAACCGGCAAGCTGGCCTTCGCCGGTGGCTGTGCGTTGAACGTCAAGCTGAACCAGAAAATCATCGCCCGCGATGACGTTAAAGAACTGTTCGTGCAGCCTGCGTCCGGCGATGCCGGCACCGCGGTCGGCGCGGCGGCCTATGTGTCCCACGCCCGTGGTGTGCCGGTCGAGAAGATGGAACACGTTTACCTCGGCCCGTCGTACACCAACGAAGACGTCCTCGCTGCATGCGCCCGTCACCCGAGCAAGCCGGTATGGCGCAAGCTTGAGAACATGCCGGAAAACATCGCCAAAATCATGGTCGATGGCAACCCGGTGGCCTGGTTCCAGGGCCGCATGGAGTTCGGTCCGCGGGCCTTGGGCGGTCGTTCGATCATTGGTTGCCCGAGTGCGACTGGCGTGGCTGACCGCATCAACCACCAGATCAAGTTCCGCGAGCGCTGGAGGCCTTTCTGCCCGTCGATGCTCGACACCGTTGCACCGCAGATGATCAAGATCGATCACCCGGCGCCGTTCATGACCTTCACCTTTGAAGTGGCGGAAGAGTGGAAGACCCGCGTGCCGGAAGTCGTCCATGAAGACGGCACGTCCCGGGCCCAGGTGCTCAAGCGCGAATACAACCCGCGCTACTACGACATGATGAAGGCACTGGAAGTGCTGACCGGTAACGGCGTGTCGCTGAACACCTCGCTCAACCGTCGTGGCGAACCGATGATCTGCTCGCCGACGGATGCCCTGAACATGTTCTTCGGTTCCGATCTACAGTATCTGATCATGGAAGACATCCTGGTGGTCAAAGAGGGCGCGGACGCATATGACACGCTCGGCTGAACGCCATGTGCTGCAGTTCTGTCACGGCTATGACGGGCCGTTTCTGGACTGCGCCCGGCAGTACGCCAGCCTGTTCGCGGGGACCGGTTATCGAGTGACCACGGTGTTTTTGACCGGGGCTGCCGATGCCGAAGTCGCCGCGGGCTGCGCTTCCGATGAAGTGCTGTTCATGGAATACAGCTCCAAGGCCATTCGTGGCCTGAAGCTGGGCGCCATCAGCGATCTGCGCAAGATCGCCGCCTCGCGCAATTTCAGTTTTTGCATCGCTCACCGTTTCAAACCTATTTATATCGCCTTGCTCGGCACCTCGTTGCCGGTGATTGGCGTGCATCACGCGTTTGACGATTACAAGCGCGGTACGCGCAAACTCTTCGCGAATATTTTCCGCAAGCGCCTGAGCCTGCTCGGGGTTTCCGATGCCGTGCGTGACGACATGCGTCATTGCCTGCCGAAGTGGCCGGCGGCGCGGATTCAGACGCTCTATAACCGTATCGATGTGCAGACCTTGCAGGACAGCCAGGTATCAGTTCGCGAGGCCAGGGAAACCCTCGGCCTGGCGCCGGATGCCTGGGTTGTCGGCAATGTCGGACGGCTGCATCCGGACAAGGATCAGACCACGCTGCTGCACGGTTTTGCTGCGGCGTTGCCGGGTTTGCCGGCCAGCAGTCAATTGGTGATTCTCGGTGCCGGTCGACTGGAACAGGACCTCAAGGCCCTGGCCCGTGAGTTGGGTATCGGCGACCGCGTGCTGTTCCTCGGTCAGGTGCCTGAGGCTCGGCGTTATTTCCGTGCCTTCGATGTGTTTGCCCTGAGTTCCGATCACGAACCGTTCGGTATGGTACTGCTGGAGGCCATGGCTGCCGGCGTGCCCTTGCTCGCCACGGCGTGTGGCGGGGCGAAGGAAGTGGTCGAGGGCGTCGGTATTTTGTTCCCGCTGGGCGATGCGGAACACTTGGCTCAAGGGCTGCAACATCTGGCCGCGATGGACGAGCAGCAACGTCACCAGTGTGCTGAGCTGATGCTCGATCGCTTGCGTGAGCGCTTCTCCGACCGCGCGGTGCGCGATGCTTTCTGGCGTTTGCCGCACGTTACCGAACTGGCGCCGAGGGGCTGATGCTCAACCGATTTCAAGGCTGGCGCGAACGTGGCTGGGCGGTAGTCGACGCCTCGACATATGCCGATGCCTGGCAACGTTATGGCGGCAGCGTCGCCACTCATCCCATGGTGGTCGAGCGACTGGCGCAGTTGGCCGACATTCCTGTGCGCTACCTGGCCTGGGAGCAAAACGGTGAAGTCAAAGCCGCGATCCCGACCTGGGGCCGCGACCTCGCCTTGTCCAAGGACGTGCTCAAGCGTTGCGGTAAAAAAGGTCTGTTCGACCTTGGTAATGCCGAGTTCATCCTGCCGGCCGCTGCCGATGCACAAGCGCCGCTGCGTCATCGTGGACGCTACCTGTCGGCGCTGAATGAAGGCCGCTTTACCGGCATAAAGTTGCAGGCTGAACAGCTGGCGATGGCCCGCACTCCCGAAGAACTGTCGAAGAAGTTTCGCTACAACCAGCGCCGTGAATTGCGATTGCTGGAGGAAGCGGGCGGAGTGGTCCGGCCGGTCGCGGAGTTTTCCAGCAGTGAACTGGCGGCGATCTATTGCGACCTGTTCCAGCGTCGCTGGGGCTTCCCGGCGACGGGGGCCGAACGCATGGCTGAGGTCATCGAGTTGCTGCGTGATTTGCTGATCGGCTCGGTGATTTTTCTCAACGATGCGCCGATAGCGATTCAACTGGTCTACCGTGTCGAGACACCGCAGTGGATCAGCGTCGAGTACATCAATGGCGGCGTCGATCCCGAAACCCGCGAATTCAGTCCGGGCAGCGTGCTGAGTTTTCTCAATACGCAAAGCGCCTGGGAGCATGCCCGGGCGTTGGACAAACCGTTGCGCTTTTCTTTCGGTCGCGCCGATCGTGAATACAAGGATCGCTGGTGCAATCCTGTGCCGGTGTTCACCGTATGAGTCAGCCCATGAACCGCAAACAGCAATTGCTCAAGCGCCATCGGCGCAACAAACGCATTGGTTTGCTCATCGCGCTGGTGCTATTGATTGCCATGGGTGTGCTGGTGACTTGGTGGCTGCCGTTGGTGCTCGCGGTTCTGGGCTGGATTGCCCACGAGGCATGGTTTGCCGACCACCTGTTTTATTCGCCAAAAGACGACTATCAGTACAGCTTTCCACCGTACACCCAGCAGCCCAAGGTTCACCTTGACGGTGAACGTTTGCGCCTGGACGACGGCGTCATGCTGGTTGACGACGCCACCCTGGTGTTGGCGCTGCGGATTAAAAGCACCTGGCTGGGACGCTTCATCGATCCTGTGGTCGAGTTGTCGGGGGGGGATAACCCGGACCGACAAACCTTCGAGCGTGGTGTGAACGGCCTGCGTTACCTCAACCTCAGTGGTCAGGCGCAGGTTCTGTCGCAAGGTGAGTTACGCCTGCGTGGGCGTTTCTGCCGACTGCTGGGTGAGCCGGTGCTCAGGGCGTTCGAGCATCCGGATTACAGTCGTCAGCGGGTGATGGTGATCGCGCCCCACGCCGACGATGCCGAGTTGGCCGCATTCGGTTTGTACAGCAGCGCCAGTCAAAGCTGGATCGTGACCTTGACCGCCGGTGAAATCGAGGCTGGGCACTATCAGCAAATGGGGCTCAATGGCGTCGAAGCGTCCCGGTTGAAAGGCTCGCTTCGCGCCTGGGATAGCATCAGCGTGCCGCTGTGGGGCGGCGTACCTCAGGAACGCTGTATTCAGTTGGGGTATTTCTGCCTGCAATTGTCCGCCATGCAAAGCGCGCCGACCGAGGCCGTGGTGTCCCGTGAGGCACAGCTTGGCGATACCCGATATTTTCGACGACTCAATCCGTTTGCCCTGGGCAGTGACGTCGATGGCATACCGTCCTGGAACAATCTGCTGGCCGACCTGAGTGAGTTGATCGAGCGTATCCAGCCTCAGATCATCGTTTTGCCACATCCGCGTTTCGACCCGCACCCAGACCATCTATGCTCACAGCAAGCGGTGATGCAGGCACTGAACGGTACAGCCTGGCAGCCCGAAATCTTGTTGCATTACGCCAATCATCTACACGACAACGATCGCTGGCCAATGGGTGATGCGGGGACCGGTGTGACACTGCCGCCACAGATCAATAATCACGAACCGTTGCGGCCCTGGGCGCTTTGTTTGTCGACCGAAAAACAGTGGCACAAGGCTATGTCGTTGGGCATGATGCACGACCTTCAGCCCCGACTTCCCCTCAAGCGTCTACTTCGCCGAGCGATACAACGTTGTCTGGCGGCCCGACACTGGCCGGCTTTCGGCGAAAACGAGTTCTTCCGTAAAGCGGTGCGACGCCACGAATTATTCTGGGTCCAAGAGCTGTCTGGAAAGAGAGAGACCAATTGAAAGTTCTGTTTCTGGTACAGAAAGAGCAGCGAGCGATCCTCGATCGACTGTATGACGGTATCGCCGAGCACTGCGACTGCGACAAGCGCGAGCTGACCAGCGCGGAGCAGGACGACTTGCGTGGATACTTTCGCAAGCATGTCGATGTGACCCGCTACGACCGGATTGTTTTTTTCCTGCGTTTCAAAAAAGAAATCAGACAGGTTAGGTTCATACAAACCCTGCCTAATCTGGTTATTCTGGAACACGATGCGTATCAGAATTACATCCCGTGCAAGTACACCGGAAAGTTCAGTGCGCATTACCGCAAGCTACCCTGGGCGCGGGTGATTAGCTCGGGTTTCATGGTCGCCGCTCGTTTGCGCGAGGAAGGTTTCGATGCTGTGTTCGTTCCCAAGGGATACGACCAGTCGCTGCTGCAAGACCAAGGTCGTGAGCGAGATATCGAACTGGCATTTGTCGGCAGTACCAACAGCGTCGCCTATAGCGGCCGCAAAGCACTGCTCGATGAGTTGGCGCGCGTCGAACCTCTAGTGGTGACGCGTACCAAGTCGGGTGAGGAATACTGCGATACGCTTAACCGTATTCGCTACTTCGTCAGTGCCGACGTCGGTATGGGCGAATTCATGATCAAGAATTTCGAGGCCATGGCGTGTGGTTGTGTGCTCCTGGCTTATGATCAGGGCGCGGCTGAAAGCAGCGCGCTGGGTTTGCACGATATGCACAACGTTGTTTTCTATCAAAGTATCCCGCAGCTTCAGGAAAAACTCGCGAGGCTACGGGCTGACCCGGAGCTGGCGCAGCGTATCGCTTGCAATGGTCGCGAACTGGTGGTCGGCCAGTTCAGCTTTGCGCGTATCGGCAAGCGTATCGTCGAGGAGCTCGAGCCAGCATTGCGTCCTCACGCGCCGTTGAGTCTGCTGGAAAAAGTGCGTCTGAAACTGGGCGTTTGACAAGGGCTTCTGTGACGCTGGAAGGAGATGTCGTTCGGCATGCCGGTTTGGGGCTCCACGTACAGCTGTCGATTGAGCATCAGCGCAAGGCGCGCAGTCGACACGAACACATCAAGTTTGCATTGTCTCTAATGCCGGGAGTCTGCATTGGCTGTTTTATCAATTAAGTGCGCCGCAGCGTACCTGCATAGTTCCATGCGTTGGCTTGTTGCCTTATGAGTATCCTTAACGTTATGTGGTCCGGCGGTGCGCCGTTCGCATCGATTCACAAGGTTCATCAGCAAATACTGTCGCAGGTTGGCGCCACCGCATCGGCCAAGACCTGGTTGCTTCAGGGCAGCGCGTCAGGGTCTGGAGTGAATGTTGGCGAAGCCCGGGAATGGAAACTGTCCTCTGCCCGTTTGAAAGGGCGGCATTTTTGGCGGCTGATGAGGCCGTGGATGCAGGCCTCTTTCAAGAGAGCCCTCAAGCAAAGTGGGGCACACCTGTTGCTGCTCGATGGCTTGGGAGTAGCTCGCACACTTTTACCCCTTCTCAAAACATTACCAAACATCCGCGCGGTGGTGATTGTTCATGGTTCCACGCGAGTTCGTGCCGCAGATCGAGCCCTCTTCCACCAGCTCTCGACGTCCCAACTGACATTGGTCGCAGTGTCGAACACCTTGGCGGCCTCGCTGGGCCGAGACCTTCAAATGCCGGTCATGACACTGCGTAGTGCGTTCGACCCTGTCGCGTTTCACTCAGCGGTACTCCCTCGCGAGGAGGCCCGCGCCCGGTTGGGGTTGCCCCTGGACGACACGCCTGTGCTCGGTGCGGTGGGGCGATTGGTGGAGGATAAGGGGTTTGCCTGTCTGATCGAGGCCTTTGCTTCTGCATTGAAGCAGCGGCCCGATTTGCGATTGGTGATTGTCGGTGAAGGGTCTTCCAGAGAAGCGTTGCAAGCACGCATTGATCACCTGGGGTTGCGCGCGAGTGTCTCCTTGCCCGGCCATCTGAATGATGCTGCGCGGCTTTACAGGGCATTCGACTGGGTCGCTATTCCTTCACTAGACGAGGGTCTGGGCCTGATTATGCAAGAGGCGGTGATGGCGGGTGTTCCCGTCATTGCCAGCGAGTTGCCAGTGTTTCGCGAGCAGTTGGCCGACACGGGTTGGTATGCCCCCGTAGAGGATGTCAGCGCCTGGAGCGATGTTATTGTGCGAGCGTACAGCGTCTCTGCGAAAGAAATCGCGGCAGGCCAATATCAGGAGCTGGCCCCTGACCAGGCCTGGCTGAACTTCAGTCAGACGGCCCGTGCATTGCTTTCATGATGGCAGAACAGCTTGCTCGAGTGCCTGCATTGGAAAGCTGTCGTTCAGGTTCTCGCGTGCAATATAGCGGGCGAAATGCTGCAGGTTGCGCTTGATCAAATGCTTGGGCAGTGGCGCCCGCAAGAAACGCATATCCGCCACATCGATCAGGCCCATCCGGTTGTCCGGAGTGACCACAATGTTGCCCAGGTGCAGTGAGCGAAAGTAGATCCCCGACATATGAAGGCTACGTATCAGCCCCGCCAGAGCTGGCAGTGTCTGCTGCCAGTCGAACCCTTCCTTGCTGGCGATCTGGCGCAGGGTTTCTCCCGGCAGGGGCTGGTAAAGCACCGCCGTCATGCCTGGGGTTTGCAGCCGATAGAAGTGCAGGACCTGAAGGGTGGGTACGCCAAGCTTGTGCAGTTCGGCGGCATTGTCGATGAAGCGTTTCGAGTACGGACGAAACAGCGCGAAAGATAAAATACGCTTGCGACGAAACAGTTTCAGGATATTCCCATCCTGCAACAGGTAAACTTTCGGGCCGTAGCTGTCGGCCTCCAGTACTCTGGCGGCTTCAATCATTTGATTTAAAGCGTCTTGCGGAAGCCGGGAGCATTGCATCATAGAAAGCCTTGTTGGAATAGCGGGGCACTGTGGCGGGCAATGATGCCGAAAAGTTTCGGTTTTAACCATGCCGGGTTAGGCAGGGTGGGCTGTCTAAGGAGCAATTTGATGCAAGAAACACGTTGGGTGCAAGCATGGATGACGTCAGGTCTGTTGTGGTTTCTGCTGGCTATCGCCGTTGCGCCTACCAACAAACTTTATCAGCAAGGGCTGGTCGCACTGCTATGGCTGCCGGCCATGGTGTTCAGCTGGTCAGCGCGGGCCCGGATCAGAGAACTCCTGTATGAGCAGCGCTGGGTCTACCTGCCGATGCTCGGTCTGCTGGTCTGGTCATTGATTAGTCTCTCTTGGACGAACGTCGATGATCCGGGTCGCGAAGCCAAGCGTTTGTTGTACATCGTTGTATTCCTGCTTTTTTTTCCGGTTTTTGCCAATACCCGGCCCGAGCGAGTCATTCGTATCATGCAATGGGGCGGTATTGGGCTTGCATTGACTGCATTGGCTGCCACCATCAAATTTTATGGGGTCAATGGCAACGTCTGGTACGCGCGCGTTGAAGGATTGGGCGAGTTGTCTCACCCGATTCTGGGTGGCTACGTTATTGGGTTGGCGGCCGTGTGGCTTGTTCATTGGGTACCGCGCACGCTCTGGATGCAGGCGGCCTGGGTCGTAGCGCTGGGTGTTCTTGGCGTGTTTGTCGTGCTTAGCCAGAGTCGTGGTGCTGCCTTCGCGTTGTTCCTGACATTACTCGTCATGCCGATCTGGTGTCGCGATCGACGCAGCCGCGTCGTTGCGGTATCTGCGTTGACAGTGGCGATGCTGGCTTTCTGGTTCTTGGAACCTTTGGTCATGGCTCGCGGTGTTTCCTATCGTCCGCAAATCCTGATGGCAAGCTTGCAAATGATTGCCGAGCACCCATGGCGCGGTCTGGGCCTTGGCGGCAACTATAAAGTGCTCGCCGACGGCTTGTCCTTTGACCATGCCCATAACCTCTTCACTCATGTCGCCATCGAACTGGGTCTGCCGGGGCTGTTGTTGTGGTGCGCGGTCTGGCTTGCAGTTTTACGTGAGGCGTGGAAAGCCCGGGAAACGCTATATGGTCAAGGCATTATCGGCATATGGGTATTTTCATCCTTGGCCATGCAATTCGATGCGGCCAGTCTGACTGGAACGCCAAGGGCCGAGTGGTTCATCAGTTGGTTGCCCGTGGGCCTGGCCAGTGTGTTGGTATGGGCGCGGGTCAATTCCGACGATTGTGATAAAATTTCGCGTTCTTCCTAACGAGTGAGCTCTACGATGAGTGACGCACCGCCCAAAGCGGGACAGGATTCCAGCCTGATAATCTATTTGCGGCTGTTGGGTTATGTAAAACCCTATATCGGCCTATTCCTGGTGAGTATCGTCGGCTTCGTGATTTTTGCCTCGACGCAGCCCATGCTCGCAGGGATTCTCAAATATTTCGTCGATGGCCTGAGCAACCCCGAAGCGGTGCTCTTCCCGACTGTTCCCTATCTGCAAGACTTGCAGTTGCTGATGGCCGTGCCGCTGCTGATCATCCTGATCGCGGCCTGGCAAGGCCTGGGGTCTTTCCTCGGCAACTATTACCTGGCCAAAGTATCGTTGGGGCTGGTCCACGACTTGCGTGTCGAGCTGTTCAACAAGTTGCTGGTATTGCCCAACCGTTATTTCGACACCCATAACTCCGGGCACCTGATTTCGCGCATCACCTTCAACGTGACCATGGTCACCGGTGCTGCCACGGACGCCATCAAAGTGGTCATTCGTGAAGGCCTGACCGTGGTGTTCCTGTTTGCTTACCTGTTGTGGATGAACTGGAAACTGACCCTGGTGATGTTGGCGATCCTGCCCATCATCGCGATCATGGTGAGCAGCACCAGCAAAAAATTCCGCAAGCAGAGCAAGAAAATCCAGGTGGCGATGGGCGACGTGACTCACGTAGCCTCCGAGACCATCCAGGGCTATCGCGTGGTGCGCAGCTTCGGTGGCGAAAGCTATGAAGAGCGTCGTTTCGCCGAAGCCAGCCAGGGCAACACCGACAAGCAACTGCGCATGACCAAGACCGGTGCGGTCTACACGCCCATGCTGCAATTGGTGATCTACACCGCCATGGCGGTGTTGATGTTCCTGGTGCTGTTCCTGCGCGGCGATGCCACCGCCGGTGACCTGGTGGCCTACATCACCGCGGCGGGCCTGTTGCCCAAGCCGATTCGGCAGTTGTCGGAAGTCAGCTCGACAATCCAGAAAGGCGTTGCCGGTGCCGAGAGCATTTTCGAGCAACTGGACGTAGAGCCAGAGATTGACCAGGGTACCGTCGAGCGCGATCGTGTCAGCGGCCACCTGGAAGTGCGCAACCTGAGCTTCACCTATCCAGGGACCGAGCGTGAAGTGCTGAAGAACATCAGCTTCACGGCGGCACCGGGGCAAATGATCGCCCTGGTCGGTCGTTCGGGTAGCGGCAAGTCGACCCTGGCCAGCCTGATTCCGCGTTTCTATCACCACGAAACCGGCGAAATCATGCTCGATGACGTGGAAATCGAAGACTATCGTCTGCGCAATCTGCGTCGACACGTGGCGCAGGTGACGCAGCATGTGACCCTGTTCAACGACACCATCGCCAACAACATTGCTTACGGTGACCTGGCCGGCGCACCACGTGCCGACATCGAAAAGGCCGCGACGGATGCTTACGCGATGGACTTCATCACGGAGATGCCGCAAGGCCTGGACACTCAGGTCGGCGAAAACGGCGTGTTGCTGTCCGGTGGCCAGCGTCAGCGCCTGGCGATTGCCCGGGCCTTGTTGAAGAACGCACCGTTGCTGATTCTCGACGAGGCAACGTCGGCGCTCGACACCGAGTCCGAGCGACACATTCAGGCGGCACTGGATCAGGTCATGAAAGGTCGCACCACGCTGGTGATTGCTCACCGGTTGTCGACCATCGAGAAAGCCGACCTGATCCTGGTCATGGACCATGGCGAAATCGTCGAGCGCGGCACCCACGCTCAACTGCTGGCGCAAAACGGCTACTACTCGCGCCTGCATGCGATGGGCCTCGACGCCCCGGTTGGCGACATCGCCTGACCCACAAAAGGGGTGAGCCTGGCTCACCCCTTTTGCACACCTGGCGTGCAATGCGCCCGGTGATTGGTATCCAGACCTTTACCCTTCTTGACCAAGCCTGAATAAATCTGCGCACCGCGGTCGGATTTTCTGATCAATAAATGAGCAGAAAGCCCTGCGGAATCATCCCATTGCAGCCGTCACACAAGCCCACGCCAACCCTGTGTTAATATCGCGCCCCTGTTCATTTTGTATGTGGGTTGCTCCATGAAGTTGTCCATGCCGCGATTCGATCAAGCCCCTGTCTTGGTGGTCGGCGATGTCATGCTCGACCGTTACTGGCATGGTGGTACCTCACGGATTTCCCCTGAGGCGCCGGTACCGGTAGTCAAGGTCGAGCAAATCGAGGACCGCCCGGGCGGTGCCGCCAACGTTGCGTTGAACATTGCCGCCCTCGGTGCACCGGCCTCGCTGGTCGGCGTGACTGGCGACGATGAAGCTGCCGACAGCCTGGCCAATAGCCTCAAGGGCGCTGGCGTTCGGGCGTTGTTCCAGCGCATCGCGCACCAGCCGACCATCGTCAAGCTGCGGGTCATGAGCCGTCACCAGCAACTGCTGCGTATCGACTTCGAAGAACCTTTCGCCACCGACGCGTTGGCGTTGGGCGAGCAAGTCGACGAGTTGCTCGAAGGCATCAAAGTGCTGGTGCTGTCCGATTACGGCAAAGGCGCGCTGAAAAACCATCAGGTGCTGATCCAGGCGGCACGTGCCCGTGGCATTCCGGTGCTGGCCGATCCCAAGGGCAAGGATTTCTCGATCTACCGGGGTGCGAGCCTGATCACCCCGAACCTCAGCGAGTTCGAAACCATCGTCGGCGGTTGCGCCGATGAGCACGAACTGGTGAGCAAGGGCGCGCAGTTGATGCATGATCTCGACCTCGGCGCGCTGCTGGTGACCCGCGGCGAACACGGCATGACCTTGCTGCGTCCGGATCATCCGGCGCTGCACCTGCCAGCCCGTGCCCGTGAAGTGTTCGATGTGACCGGTGCTGGCGACACGGTGATTTCCACCCTGGCGGCCGCCATTGCCGCTGGCGAAGAACTGCCTCACGCGGTGGCGTTGGCCAACCTGGCGGCGGGCATCGTGGTCGGCAAACTGGGTACGGCAGCCATCAGCGCACCGGAACTGCGTCGCGCCATCCAGCGTGAAGAAGGTTCGGAGCGCGGTGTACTCGGCCTTGAGCAGCTGTTGCTGGCGGTCGATGATGCGCGTGCGCATAAAGAGAAGATTGTCTTCACCAACGGCTGCTTCGACATTTTGCACGCCGGCCACGTGACCTACCTCGAACAGGCGCGGGCCCAGGGCGATCGCTTGATCGTTGCGGTCAACGACGATGCGTCGGTCAGCCGCCTGAAAGGGCCGGGTCGTCCGATCAACAGCGTCGACCGTCGCATGGCCGTACTGGCAGGTCTGGGCGCCGTGGATTGGGTGATCAGCTTCGCTGAAGGCACCCCGGAAAACCTGCTGCGCGAGGTCAAGCCCGATGTGCTGGTCAAGGGCGGGGACTACGGAATCGAGCAGGTCGTCGGCGCGGACATCGTGACCGCTTACGGCGGAACGGTGAAAGTGCTGGGGCTGGTGGAAAACAGCTCGACTACCGCGATTGTCGAGAAGATCCGCAAGTCGTAGGAGCTGGCGAAGCCTGCGATCTTTTTTTGATTCTCTGCTATCGAAACGTCAAAAGATCGCAGCCTTCGGCAGCTCCTACGCGCCCGCTGGGAGCTGCCGGAGGCTGCGATCTTTTGCTTTAAGAGCTGACTTTCTTGCGCGGTACGATTCTCTTCAGCAATTGCTTCGCCTTCCCACGCAACCGCGCCAAACCTGAATCCTTCCCCGGCGGGCTCAAGCCCTGCTGCCGCACCCAATCCTTCCAGCGAATTCGCTCATCCTTCACCAGCCAGCCTTCCTGCTGGGCAAAACTCTCTGCCAGGTACAACCCACGAGTACTCGCCGGGTACAGCTGATCCTTTTTCAAGGTATAGAGCTCGGCCATCGGTTGGCCGTCCTGCAGCGGCATCAAATACAAATCGGGACGTTTTCGATCGAGCCGGGCCACCAGTTGATCGCCTTCCAGTCGTTCGTCGACATGGAACAGGCTCAGGGATTTGGCCTCCTTGGGCACATCCAGGCGCAGGTCATAGATCAATTGCAGCGAGGCCGTCGGCAAATGCACGTAAGCCCGCGGGCGTTCGATCAGCTGCATCTTGGCGCAACGCACCGGCCGCGCCGAGCCGGACAGCGGCGTCAGGCGAAACGGCAGGGCTTCGCGATAATGCAGCGCGGACGAGTAGGGCGCCGGCAGCCAAGTGTCGTTGAAACGCCCGCCGAGCCAGCCTTCCGGGGTTTCCAGCAGGCACTCTTCGGCAATTTCCTGAATCGCGGTGTGCAGCGGCAGGTTCAGCTCATGGGCGGGCACGTAACCGGAGATCAGTTTGAGCACCACGTCGCCGCGGTCTTGCCGACGTTGACGCACCAACACCCAGTAATCGCGATTCTGCCAATGCAGGGTCAGGCGCACCGAGACCCCGAGGTTGGCCAACTCAAGCGAAAACCGCTGTGTGTCGGCTACCGTCACCGGGCGGCGACGTTGCAGCGTCTGGGAGAAATTGAGCGGCATCCCGACGCTTTGATAACTCAGGCCTTCGGGAGTCGCTTCGACGAATAACGGCAGGGTCTTGAAGTTGCTCGGGTTCTTTCTTATGAGCGTACGCGGCATGTCGGCTCCTGCTTAAGGCCGCGTGGGCGGCATCAGTTTCTACGTAGGACCTGGGCAACGGTCGCGACGTTGTGGGCGAGGTGCAGCGGATTAATGGTCCCGACAATAGCACTGGCAACACCCGGATGTTCAAACAACAACTCGAAGCTGGCGCGAACAGGGTCCACACCCGGACTCAGGCATACGTGGCCGCTGGCGAGGGCTTTTTTGACTAGAATGGCTTTGCCGTGGGCAGCAGCATAGTCAATGACCGGCTTCTCGTTCTGCTCGTTCAGATTGTAGGTGACCATCGCGCAATCACCTTGTTCCAGAGCCTTCAAACCACCTTCGACGGTTTTGCCGGAAAAACCGAAGCCGCGAATCTTGCCTTCACTCTTCAACGCCGCGAGGGTCGCATAGACTTCGCTGTCGTTGAGGATCGCCAGGTCGTTGCCGTCGGAGTGCACCAGCACCAGATCGATGAAGTCCGTTTCCAGCCGTTGCAGACTACGTTCCACCGACAGCCGGGTATGAGCGGCGCTGAAGTCGTGACGGGACTGGCCGTCGGCAAACTCTTCGCCGACCTTGCTGACGATCACCCAATCCTGACGCTGACCCCGCAGCAATGGACCGAGGCGTTCTTCGCTGCGGCCGTAGGCCGGGGCAGTGTCGATCAGGTTGATGCCCATGTCGCGCGCGAGTTTGAGCAGCATGCGCGCTTCGTCGTCATCGGGAATCTGAAAACCGTTGGGATATTTCACGCCTTGGTCGCGGCCGAGTTTTACCGTGCCCAGGCCCAGTGGCGAAACCAGCAGGCCGGTGCTGCCCAGCGGGCGATGCAGATCGTGCAAAGTGGGTTGGCTCATGGCAGCAGTTGCTCCCAGGCAGGGATGCCCATCGGCGGTTTTGGCAGGTCGGGCAGCGGGGCAGAATTGCTTGGCTGGATGCCGTCGCGCTGCAAGGACGCGATGACGCGATCAGCAAAGTCCGGAGCCAGCGCCAGTTTGGTTGGCCAACCGACCAGCAGCCGGCCTTCTTCGGCAAGGAATGCATTGTCAGGGCGGGTCAGTCCCGATTGCAGTGGCTCGGCGCGATCCACTCGAAGGGTGGCCCATTGCGCTGTGCTCAGGTCGATCCATGGCAGCAGCTGGCCGAGTTCTTTCTGCGCCGTGGCGATTTGCTCGGCTGGGGTACGGGCAACACCCTCGGCTTCGGCGATATCACCGCCCAGATACCAGACCCATTGACCATCGGCGGCCGGATGGGTCGTCACGGTAATGCGCGGCTTGGTGCCGCCGCCCAGGCAGTGGGCATACAGTGGTTTGAGGCCTGGACCTTTGGCGATGATCATGTGCAGTGGCCGGCGTTGCATGGCGGGCTGACTCAGCCCCAGCGCTTCGAGCAGCGCTGCCGTACCGGCACCGGCGCTCAATACGATGCGTTGGGCGCGAATCTCGCGCTCGTCAACCTTCAGGCCCACCAGAACGCCACCTTCCAATAGCGGTTCGATCTTCTGACCGGCGAGCAAACCGTCGCCAGCCAAATCGGCCAGACGCTGGATCAGGCTCGGCACGTCGATCACCAGTTCCGCCAGGCGATAGACCTTGCCCTTGAAGCGCTTGTCTTGCAGGGCTGGCGGCAGTTGATCGCCCTTGACCTGATCGACACGGCCGCGCACCGCTTTGCTAGCGAAGAAACTGGTGAGATTGCCGGCGATCGTGCCGGGGGACCAGAGGTAATGCGCTTCGGACAGCAGGCGCACGCCGGTCAGATCCAGTTCTCCGTCACCGGCCAAGGCTTCACGCCAGCGACGCGGCATGTCGGCGATGGCTTCCGAGGCACCGGTCAGGGCGCCATGCAATGCGTACTTGGCGCCGCCATGGATGATGCCTTGGGATTTCACGCTTTGCCCGCCACCGAGGCTGGCGCTTTCCACCAGCACGGTCGAAAAACCCTGGCGACGCAGGCGCGCATTCAGCCAGAGGCCGGCGACACCAGCGCCGACAATCAGAACGTCGGTGGAAATAACGGATGGCATGCAGCGACCTCAGTGTTCAAGACGAGGGCGCAGTATACAGACTCGACGGAGAGGGGATTTGTTGGTGAACAATCGGCTGGATGCAAAAAAACTGTGGGAGCGGGCTTGCTCGCGAAGAGGCCGTATCAGTCGGCATCAGCGTTGCCTGACACACCGCTTTCGCGAGCAAGCCCGCTCCCACAGTGGGATTGTGTTTCGGGTGTTAGTGGCCGACGGTTTTGGAGAACAGCTGAATGACGACAACGCCGAGCACAATCAACGCCATCCCCAGCATTGCCGGCACATCCAGTTTCTGCCCGTAGATAAACAGCGCCGCGACGCTGACCATCACGATTCCCATACCGGCCCACACCGCGTAAGCCACGCCCACCGGAACGCTGCGCACCACCAGCGTCAGCATCCAGAAGGCAATGCCGTAACCGACAATAACCAGAATCAGCGGCAGTGGGGTGCTGAAGCCTTTGACCGCTTTCATCGAAACGGTGGCGATCACTTCGGCGCAGATGGCAATGGCCAGGTAGTAGTAAGCGGTCATAGGTGCATCCTCGTGTGAAGTGTTGCTTTCTGAGGTCGGCATTTTAGAGATTCTCCAGATGCGGTAAAGTCATTACCTATCTGTTCTGAAGATGGGTTGAGCCATGAATACGCAATGGAATCTGGAGCAGCTGCGCTTGTTTGTCAGCGTCGCGGAGCAGCGTTCGTTTTCCGCGGTGGCGCGGGATCAGCGCAAGGCGCAGTCGGCGGTCAGCAGTTCGATTGCGCTGTTGGAAGAGGACCTGGGCGTCAGCCTGTTCGACCGTAGCAGCGGCCGCCAGCCGAAACTCACCGAGGCCGGTAACGCATTGCTGGATGAGGCGCGGGAAGTGCTGCGCCAATGCGAACGCCTTAACGGTCGGGCGCTGGCCATGATGCGCGGCCAGGAGGCCCGTTTGCGTGTCGCCCAGGATGAAGCGATGCCCTATCAGCCGATCATCGAAAGCTTCGAAGCCCTGGCTCAACAATTTCCCAGCCTTGAAGTGCAGCTGACCAGCGCCGCCCAAGGGGATGTCGCGCGCAAACTGGTGGAGCGTCGGGCCGATCTGGGGTTGTTGTTTTATCACGACCAGATTCCCGAAGCGCTCGAGCGGCGGGTGTTGGGCAGCGTCGAAATGGTCACGGTGTGCGGCGTCGGCCACCCACTGGCGCAACAGGCTCAGGTCGATTGTCAGCAACTGGCGCAGCATCGTCAGTTGCTGATGTCCACACAGTCCAGCGTCTATCCCGGAAGCGAGCCGGCCAGCCCGCAAGTCTGGCGGGCCGACAGTTTTTACGTGATGGCTGAATGGCTGGTGCGCGGACTCGGTTGGGCCTGGCTGCCGCGCCACGTGGTGCAGTACCCGGCGTATCAGGATCTGATGGTCGAACTGGTCAGCGAATGGACCCCGCCAGCGCTGGTGGTAGAGCTGGTCTGGCGCCGCGATGAACCTCTGGGTCCGGCAGCTCGTTGGTTGGCCGAACGTTTTGCCGTGCACTTGCAGACGATCGGTGAAAAAAGCCGATAAACTCCGCCGCCATGAATAGAACTCTCTACACCGCGCTGTTTTACCTGGGGCTGCCATTGGTAGCGATTCGGCTTTGGCTGCGGGCGCGCAAGGCGCCAGCGTACGCCAAACGCGTTGGCGAACGTTTCTCCGTCGGGTTACCGGCGATGAAAACGGGCGGCATCTGGGTGCACGCGGTGTCGGTGGGCGAAAGCATTGCCGCGGCGCCGATGATTCGCGCCTTGCTGCAGCGTTATCCACAGTTGCCCATTACCGTGACCTGCATGACCCCGACCGGTTCGGAGCGCATTCAGGCGCTGTTCGCCAATGAGCCGCGCATCCAGCACTGCTATTTGCCTTACGACTTGCCTTGCGCAGCGAAGCGATTCCTTGATCGGGTCCAGCCGAAGCTGGCGGTGATCATGGAGACCGAACTCTGGCCGAACCATATCCATCAGTGCGCCAGGCGCGGGATTCCCGTGGCCCTGGCCAACGCTCGACTGTCCGAGCGTTCTGCCAAGGGCTATGGCCGCTTCGGCAAACTGACCCAGCCGATGCTCGCCGAGATGAGCCTGTTCGCGGTGCAGACCGAGACCGAGGCCCAGCGCTTCCGCGATTTGGGTGCGCGTTCGCAAACCGTGGAAGTGACTGGCTCTATCAAGTTTGATCTGACTATCGACCCGGCACTGCTTCAGCGTGCCGCCGAGTTGCGTGCGCAATGGCAAACCCAGGAGCGCCCGGTGTGGATCGCGGCCAGTACGCATGAAGGCGAAGACGAGGTGGTGCTGGCGGCTCATCGTCAATTGCTGGCCAATCATCCCGATGCGTTGCTGATTCTGGTGCCGCGCCATCCAGAGCGTTTCAACCCGGTGTTCGAGTTGTGTCGGCAGCAGGGTTTCGCCACGGTCCGTCGTTCCACTGGCGAACCCGTCACCGCCGGTACGTCGGTGCTGCTGGGGGACACCATGGGTGAGTTGCTGTTTCTTTACGCATTGGCTGATAGCGCTTTTGTTGGGGGCAGTCTGGTGCCGAACGGCGGGCATAACCTGCTGGAACCGGCGGCTCTGGCCAAACCGGTGTTGAGCGGACCGCACCTGTTTAACTTCCTCGAAATCGCCGCGCAACTGCGCAGTGCCGGGGCGTTGCAGGAAGTGGAGGATGCCGAAGGTCTGGCGCTGGCGGTGCAGCGGCTGTTCGAGTTGCCACGGGATGCGCAGCGGATGGCGGAGGCGGGGTTGAAGGTGATGCGCACCAATCAGGGCGCGTTGCAGCGGTTGCTGGATGGGTTGGGGCGGTTGATCGACCGCTAGACCGCATCGCTTGAGAGTAAAAAGATCGCAGCCTNNCGTTTCACTCGACAGCTCCTACACGGGATTCGTATTCATCCTGTAGGAGCTGTCGAGTGAAACGAGGCTGCGATCTTTCGCTTTTTACGGTCTGGCTTTGAGCTGTTCCGCCGCAGCCTTGGCCAGATCCGGCGGCAGGAAGTCTTTATCCGGGTTGTAATCAGCCTTGAGGTAACGCGCCAGGTCCTGCAAATCCCCCGGGTTCAAGGTACCCGCGGCCTGTTTCAAACGCNNNNAGGTTGTCGAGGATGTAGTCGTAGCGAGTGTTGTTGTAGTTGCGCACCGAGGTGTACAGCTGACGCTGCGCATCCAGTACGTCGACGATGTTTCGTGTGCCCACCTGATAACCGATTTCGGTCGCTTCCACGGCGCTCTGGTTGGAGATGATCGACTGCTTGCGCGCTTGCACCTGCTCGACGTCGGTGTTCACCGCGCGGTGCAGGTTGCGGGTGCTTTCCACCACTTGCCGGCGCAAGGATTCACGTTGCTGTTCGGACTGATCCAGCTGTGCATACGATTGGCGCACCTGGGAGTTGATCAGGCCGCCGCTGTAGATCGGGATGTTCAGCTGCAGGCCCACGGTCGTTTGCTCGACGTTGCCACTGTATGGCTGGCCGAAGGCGTTCGGGTTGCTGAAGCCCAAGGCATCGTTGTCACCCTTCTCGTATTTCGCCACGGCATCCACGGTGGGCGCGTGGCCGGCCTTGCGCTGCTTGAGGGTTTCTTCGGCGGCGCTGACGGCGTAGTTGCTCGCGAGCAGATTGAGGTTCTGTCTGGCTGCAGTATCGACCCAGGCCTTGGCGTCGTTCGGTGCTGGCGGCAGGATCGGCAAGGTATGGGAAATGCCCCAGATCGAGTTGTACTGACGGTTGGTCAGGGTGATCAGGGCTTCGAACGCATCATCTACCTGGCGCTGCGCGACGATTCGGTTGGCTCGTGCAGTGTCGTAGCTGGCTTGCGATTGCAGCACATCAGTTTTGTCCGAGAGTCCGACGTCGAAGCGTTCGTTGGACTGATCGAGCTGGCGTTTGAACGCGGCTTCTTCGGCCTTGGTTGACGCCAGGTTGTCCTGGGTTCGCAAGACATCGAAGTAGCTGACGGCAGTTTGCAGGATCAGGTTTTGCTGGGTTGCCGAGAGCTGCAACGCAGCCTGTTCGTTAACGTCTTTGGCGGCCTGGAACTGGAACCAGCGATCGGCCCGGAACAGCGGTTGAGCCAGGGTCGCCTGATAGGAGTGAGCATTACGGTTGGCGGTGGCCGAAGGCTGATCGATCACGGTGCGCACGTTGGCCAGTTCAGCGCCGCCCGAGAGGTTGGGCAGCAATCCGGCGCGGGCCTGGGGCACGACTTCTTTCTGGGCGCCATATTGAGCGATGGCGGCAGCAAGGTCGGCGTTATTGTCCACCGCTTCCTGGTAGACGCTGACCAGATCGTTCTTGGTCGATAAGGGCGCTTCTGCTGCCCAGGCCATTCCATTGGACGCACAAGACACGGCAAGGGCCAGTGAGAGTTTGCGCAGCATGAGGCGATCCCTAAAAAATTACGCTGATAATTTGAGCGCCAAAGGTACGGCGCAGCCCGCATAGCGTCAAGGCGCGGCATGGCATGGCATGGCGAGTGTAGTTGCGCATACGCACGGCAACAATCCTGTAATTACGCCATTCATCATGGTGTTTACCGCGGTGTTGGCGTTCTTTGCCAGTTGTGTCTAGACTGGCCGGGTTCTTGTCGGGGTGCCTTGCTATGAGGCTGAGATCGAATAATTTCGGATCCCGTTGAACCTGATCAGGTTAGCGCCTGCGTAGGGAACAAGATTTCTCGTCACCCGGCGAGTCCTCTTGTGCTTCGTCCGGGATGTTGTTCGACAATCGAACACCCTCGAGCACTGAGCACAGCACAGCTGGTTTTCCCAGCGCCCGTGCGTCCATTCGATTACAGGTTCGCTCCGACAAAAATCCACTGCCTGGATGTGTTTGGAGAGCCCGTGATGACGATAAAACTAAAAAATACGACGAACCTGAGTGATTCGGCCCAAGTCGATCAGCAATCGGTTCAGCCGTTTACCCGCTCGCAAAAAATCTATGTTCAGGGCTCTCGCCCGGACATCCTCGTGCCGATGCGCGAAATCAGCCTTGATGTGACCCCGACCGATTTCGGCGGTGAGATCAACGCGCCTGTCGTTGTGTATGACACCTCGGGCCCGTACACCGACCCCAACGTCATCATCGACGTGCGCAAAGGCCTGGCCGATGTGCGATCGCCGTGGATCGAATCCCGTGGCGATACCGAGCGCCTGCCGGGTCTGAGTTCCAACTTCGGCCAGGAACGCCTCGCCGATGCGGAGCTGACCAAGCTGCGTTTCGCTCACGTGAACAACCCGCGCCGGGCCAAGGCCGGTGCCAACGTCAGCCAGATGCACTACGCCCGCAAAGGCATCATCACCGCCGAGATGGAATACGTCGCCATCCGCGAAAACATGAAGCTTGAAGTGGCTCGCGCCGCCGGCCTGCTGGACCAGCAACACGCCGGTCACAGCTTCGGCGCCAGCGTGCCGAAAATCATCACCCCCGAATTCGTCCGTGAAGAGATCGCCCGTGGTCGCGCAATCATTCCGGCCAACATCAACCACACCGAACTGGAACCGATGATCATCGGCCGTAACTTCCTGGTGAAGATCAACGGCAACATCGGCAACAGCGCCTTGGGTTCGTCCATCGAAGAAGAAGTGGCGAAACTGACCTGGGGCATTCGCTGGGGTTCGGACACGGTCATGGACCTGTCCACCGGCAAACACATTCACGAAACCCGCGAGTGGATCATCCGTAACTCGCCGGTGCCGATCGGTACTGTGCCGATTTATCAGGCCCTGGAAAAAGTCGGCGGCGCTGCCGAAGACCTGACCTGGGAGCTGTTCCGCGACACGCTGATCGAACAGGCCGAGCAGGGTGTCGATTACTTCACCATCCACGCCGGCGTGCTGTTGCGCTACGTGCCGCTGACCGCCAAGCGCGTAACCGGTATCGTTTCCCGTGGCGGTTCGATCATGGCCAAGTGGTGTCTGGCGCACCACAAAGAGAACTTCCTCTACACCCATTTCGAAGACATCTGCGAAATCATGAAGGCCTACGACGTCAGCTTCTCGCTGGGCGATGGCCTGCGTCCGGGCTCGATTGCCGACGCCAACGACGCTGCACAATTCGGTGAGCTGGAAACCCTCGGCGAGCTGACCAAAATCGCCTGGAAGCACGACGTGCAATGCATGATCGAAGGTCCGGGCCACGTGCCGATGCAGTTGATCAAAGAGAACATGGACAAGCAGCTGGAATGCTGCGACGAGGCGCCGTTCTACACCCTCGGCCCGCTGACCACTGACATCGCGCCAGGCTACGACCACATCACCTCGGGTATCGGTGCGGCGATGATCGGCTGGTTCGGTTGCGCCATGCTCTGCTACGTGACGCCGAAGGAACACTTGGGCCTGCCGAACAAGGATGACGTGAAGACCGGGATCATCACCTACAAGATCGCCGCGCATGCCGCCGATCTGGCAAAAGGGCACCCGGGCGCACAGATCCGCGACAATGCCTTGAGCAAGGCGCGTTTCGAATTCCGTTGGGAAGACCAGTTCAACCTGGGCCTCGATCCGGACACCGCTCGTTCGTATCACGATGAGACCCTGCCGAAGGATTCGGCCAAGGTCGCGCACTTCTGCTCCATGTGCGGGCCGAAATTCTGTTCGATGAAGATCACTCAGGAAGTTCGCGAATACGCGGCCAACCAGCGCATCGAAACCGTCGACGCCGAAGTCGCCCAGGGATTGGCGGACCAGGCCGAGCGGTTCAAACAGGAAGGCAGTCAGCTGTACAAGAAGGTTTGATCTGACCTGTGATTGACGGCGCCTGTGCTGCCGTCTTCGCGAGCAAGCCCGCTCCCACATTTGGAATGCATTCCTCCTGTGGGAGCGGGCTTGCTCGCGAAGACGGCAGACCAGGCGCCGAGTATCTCAATGACACACTTATCCCTCTGAGATAACACCCTTGAGCATTCAACCCAGCACTTATTCCCCTGATATCGCGGTGCCCAAAGACAAACGTGTCTTCGGCGGCCGCGATCTGTTTTCCCTGTGGTTCTCCCTCGGCATCGGCCTGATGGTCCTGCAGACCGGCGCTTTGCTCGCACCAGGTCTGGGCCTGTCCGGTTCGTTGCTGGCGATCTTTCTCGGCACGCTGGTCGGCGTTCTGCTGCTGGCTGCGGTCGGCGTGATCGGCAGCGACACCGGCCTGTCATCGATGGCCGCGCTCAAACTCAGCCTCGGTGCAAAGGGCGCGAGCCTGCCGGCGGTGCTGAACCTGTTGCAATTGATCGGTTGGGGCTCGTTTGAAATCATCGTCATGCGCGATGCCGCCAGCCTGCTCGGCGCGCGTGCCTTCAGCGAAGGCAGTCTGCTGTCGAATCCGCTGCTGTGGACCGTGTTCTTTGGTGGTTTGGCGACCTTACTGGCCGTCAGTGGTCCGCTGACATTTGTGCGGCAGATCCTGCGCAAATGGGGCATCTGGCTGTTGCTGGCCGCGTGCATCTGGCTGACCTGGAACCTGTTCGCCAAGGCTGATCTGGCGGCGTTGTGGGCGCAGGCCGGTGATGGTTCGATGCCGTTCGCCGTGGGCTTCGACATTGCCATCGCCATGCCGCTGTCCTGGCTGCCACTGATTGCCGACTACTCGCGTTTCGGCAAGCGTGCGAAAAACGTGTTCGGCGGCACGGCGCTGGGCTTCTTTATCGGTAACTTCTGGCTGATGAGCCTCGGCGTGGCCTACACCCTGGCGTTCGCGCCGAGCGGTGAAGTGAATGCCTTGCTGTTGGCATTGGCCGGTGCCGGCCTGGGGATTCCGCTATTGCTGATTCTGCTGGATGAGTCCGAAAAAGCTTTCGCTGACATTCACTCGGCGGCCGTTTCCAGCGGGATTCTGTTGCGTTTGAAAGTCGAGCATCTGGCGCTGGCCATCGGTGTGATCTGCATCCTGATCGCCTGTCTGGCACCATTGGTCCAGTACCAGAACTTCCTGCTGTTGATCGGTTCGGTGTTTGCGCCGCTGTTCGGCGTGGTGCTGGTGGATCACTTCATCCTGCGCAAGCGCGGTGCTCGCGTGGCGTCAGCCGCATTGCGCTGGCCGGCGTTGCTCGCCTGGTTAGGCGGGGTGAGTACCTACCATTTGCTGGCTAATCTGTATCCGGACATCGGCGCAACCCTGCCGTCACTGATTCTGGCAGGGCTGCTACAACTCGTGCTGGGTCGGGCCTTCAGTTACGGCCAGGAAACAGCTCGGGTTTGAGAATGCCATTCAGGCGAGGGTAAGGGATCTTCAGTTCGACGTGACCCAGCGCGTAAGGCGCGATGGTGCTCACTTCGTACTTGAGGATCACCCCGCCGTACGTCAGCGCCACGTTCTGGGTTTTGACGAAGGGCCAGCTCTTCACGAACTCTGGCTCCTGGTCGAGCTTGGTGCTGATCAGCCAACTGTTGTGCGCCACCTGCGCGGCTTTCCAGAACGCCTCTTCCTGCCCCGGCACCAACATGTCCGACAGCGTCAGCACTTTGTGTTGCTGGCGCGAATAGTTGATGAAGCTGCGGCCCGGTGTGCCATGGGCGCCGCCGGTGTCCAGGTAGCTGGAAAATTCAACGATCACCAAGCCGTCATGCTGCTCACGTACCTTGGCTTGCAGGTAACTGCTGTTACGCGGGCCAGCACTGCTCAAAAATTGCTCGCGATACGCTGCCAGCGTCGGCGCCACCGGGGCGTCGGGCGAAGTGCGGGTCATTTGCAGCAGGCGTTTTTCGACGATGCCGTCCAACTGCGGTTCGGCCGGGAAGCGCAGCGTATCGATGTTCACCAGCGGGCAGTCAGGTGTTGTGCAACCCGGTTTCAGCTGTTCGGAAGCATCGCGGGTGGTTTCCAGCGGCGTCCGGTAGTTCGGTTGGAACAAACTCTGGCAGGCGCCCAGGGTCAGGGCGATTGCGGCCACGGAGGCGATTTTAAAAAGCGACATGGGCGTCCTTCATAAAACAGGGAAAGGCAAAAAGTTATCCGCTTCGACTCTCAACGAAGCAGTCAGTTCGCCACTAAGCTAATTAGAGTTGGTTTCGCCCTCACCGTCTATCCCGCTGACTGGAAAGGGGCTGCATCAAAGGTCGCGGGCGCGTTAGGATGGCGCGAAGTCGAGGTTGCAAGTAACAAAAGGAGCCTCGTAACGGATTTGCAGTAAAGAGGATTGTCATGACTGATTTTGCCAACGCCATTCCGACAGCCGTTGATATCGTCCGGCGCGAAAAGTGCTACGAGGGTTTCTACAAGCTCGATCGTGTGCACTTGCGTCACGAATTGTTTGCCGGTGGCATGAGTCGCGAGATCAATCGTGAAGTGTTTGTTCGCCACGATGCGGTGTGCGTACTGCCTTACGATCCGCAGCGCGATGAAGTGGTGTTGATCGAGCAGTTCCGTGTCGGCGCCATGGGCAAGACTGACAATCCATGGCTGATCGAACTGGTCGCCGGTCTGATCGACAAGGAAGAAGTGCCGGAAGAAGTTGCTCACCGCGAAGGGCAGGAGGAAGCTGGGCTTGTGTTCGGGGCGCTCTGGCCGATGACCAAATACTTTCCATCGCCGGGCGGCAGCAATGAATTCGTGCATTTGTACCTGGGGCGTTGCGACAGCACCGGCGTCGGCGGCCTGCATGGGCTGGAGGAAGAAGCAGAAGATATCCGCGTCACGGTCTGGGCGTTCGAAGATGCCCTGCAGGCCGTACGCGACGGACGAATTGCCAACGCGGCCAGCATCATTGCCTTGCAATGGTTAGCTTTGAACCGCGCTGAAGTGAGGGGGTTATGGTCGTAAACAAACTGCGCGATCGCTATCGGGTCGACCTCGTGGGGCTGCAAGCCTCCTGCGAGGCCAACTACGCGCGCCTGATGCGACTGCTGCCGGACATGCGTAACGAGCCTGAGGCTCGGCGCATTGCTGTGACTCATGGCGACCAGATGCTCGGCGTGCTGGCCCTCGAAGTGCTGCAGGTCTGTCCGTATACCACGACCCTGCAAGTGCGCCAGGAACACAGCCTGCCGTGGCTGCCGGTGCCGCAACTGGAAGTTCAGGTCTATCACGACGCCTGCATGGCCGAAGTCGTCAGCGCCGAACACGCGCGACGTTTTCGCGGCATCTATCCTTACCCGAACGCCTCAATGCATCAGCCGGACGAAAAGGCCCAGCTGAATATGTTTCTGGGCGAATGGCTGAGCCATTGTCTGGCTTGCGGGCACGAGTACGCCGTTGTGCGTTGAGCGCCCTATCTCCCAAATATGCTCATTTTTGGCGGTGTTCATTGTCGCCATGCTGCGTTGCCGCTCCTCCCCATAGCTAGCTATGAGTCGTCGCGGCGCCTTGCCTGACGACAATGACCACTCGCCAAAAAAAGAGCATATTTGGGAGATAGGGCGCTAGGTGTGAACTGCGTCAGGTTCACAGGTTTCCCCTTTTGATCGTCCCCCAGCATAATTGCGGCACTCATCCATCCCGTGATTCAGCCCTGGGAGAACGCCTTGCCAAGCGTATCCATTTTGACCACCGCCGACTCGGCGTTGCTGGTGCAACTTTCCGACAGTCATCTGTTTGCCGAGACGGACGGGACGTTGTTGGGCATGAATACCCGGGACAGCCTGCAAAAAGTCATCGAGCTGGTGCGGCTTCAGCAGCCGCAGATCGACCTGATTATTGCCAGTGGCGATCTTTCTCAGGACGGGACGCTGGAGTCCTATCAGCAGTTTCGCGACCTGACGCGACAGCTCGATGCGCCGGCGCGCTGGATTCCCGGTAATCATGATGAGCCGCGGATCATGGCTGAGGCAGCCGTGCAGAGTGCGTTGCTGGAGCCGGTGGTGGATGTCGGTAACTGGCGCGTCACGTTGCTTGATTCGGCCGTACCGGGTTCGGTGCCGGGGTATTTGCAAGATGAGCAGCTACAGTTGCTGGCCCGTTCGTTGTGTGAGGCGCCGGAGCGCCATCATCTGGTGTGCTTTCATCATCATCCAGTGTCTATCGGGTGTGCGTGGATGGAGCCCATTGGATTGCGCAATCCAGACGCTTTGTTTGCCGTGCTGGATCGGTTTCCGCAGGTGCGCGCTGTTTTGTGGGGGCATGTGCATCAAGAGATCGACCAGGTTCGCAAGGGTGTGCGGCTGATTGCCTCGCCTTCGACGTGTATTCAGTTCGAGCCGGGCAGTGATGATTTCAAGGTGAGTGACGAAGCCCCTGGGTACCGCTGGTTGCGGCTTTTGCCGGATGGCCGGCTGGAAACCGGCGTGGAACGCGTCACGGGATTCGACTTTGAGGTCGATTACGGCTCCAACGGCTACTGATCACTCAGAAAGACTGAAGTGCGGCCTTCGCGAGCAAGCCCGCTCCCACAGGAGATCTGCAGCGTACATAAGATTTGTGAGCACCCGAGATCCAATGTGGGAGCGGGCTTGCTCGCGAAGGCGTCAGTGCAGGCGCCTTGAATTCCGAGGATATCCCCGATCCACTCGACTCCCTGTAAACTGCGCCTCTTTACCCGACGCACAGGGAGCTCAAATGTCTGGTTCGATCCTTTATATCCACGGTTTCAACAGCGCGCCTTCGTCTAAAAAGGCGACGCAGTTGGTACAAGTAATGGAACGTCTGGGCTTGAGCGATCAGTTGCGCGTCCCGGCCTTGCATCACCATCCGCGTGAGGCCATCGGTCAGCTAAACAAGGCGATTGAGGAGCTTGGGCGGCCACTGCTGGTCGGCAGCTCACTCGGCGGCTACTATGCGACTCACTTGGCCGAGCGCCATGGCCTCAAGGCCCTGTTGATCAACCCCGCCGTCAGCCCGCACCGGATGTTCGACGGGTATCTGGGGACGCAGAAAAACCTGTATACCGATGAGGCCTGGGAGTTGACCCACGACCACGTGACGGCCCTGGCCGAGCTGGAAGTGCCGGCGCCCCAGGACCCGCAGCGGTATCAGGTGTGGTTGCAGACCAGCGACGAAACGCTGGACTATCGCCTCGCCCAGCAGTACTACCGGGCCTGTGCCTTGCGCATCCAGGCCGGCGGCGACCATAGTTTCCAGGGTTTTGCCGCGCAACTTCCGGCAATGTTGAGCTTTGCCGGCATCGGCGCAGATTTGTATCAGGCGATTGATTTCACAGCACTGTGAACCATCGCCTCTTTTTCACAGAACACTCTTTTTACAGGCGGACGACGAGACCCCATGGCCACTCCCAGCGCTAGCTCTTATAACGCAGACGCCATCGAAGTCCTCTCGGGCCTCGACCCGGTGCGCAAACGCCCCGGCATGTACACCGACACCAGTCGGCCGAACCACCTCGCCCAGGAGGTCATCGACAACAGCGTCGACGAAGCCTTGGCCGGGCACGCGACCTCGGTGCAGGTCATCCTGCACGCCGATCACTCCCTGGAAGTCAGCGATGACGGCCGCGGCATGCCGGTGGATATCCACGCAGAAGAAGGCGTGTCGGGCGTCGAGCTGATCCTCACCAAGCTCCACGCGGGCGGCAAGTTTTCCAACAAGAACTACCAGTTCTCCGGCGGTCTGCACGGGGTGGGTATTTCCGTGGTCAACGCCTTGTCGAACGAGGTCCGGGTGCGTGTAAAGCGTGACGGCAACGAATACCAGATGACCTTCGCCGACGGTTACAAAAAAACCGAGCTGGAAATCATTGGTACCGTCGGCAAGCGCAACACGGGTACCAGCGTATTCTTCGCGCCGGACCCGAAATACTTCGATTCGCCGAAATTCTCCATCAGCCGCCTCAAGCACGTGCTCAAGGCCAAGGCCGTTCTGTGCCCGGGGCTGCTGGTCAGTTTTGAAGACAAGGCCACCGGCGAGAAAGTCGAATGGCATTACGAAGACGGCCTGCGCTCCTACCTGGTGGACGCGGTCAACGGATTCGAACGCCTGCCGGACGAGCCGTTCTGCGGCAGCCTGGCCGGTAACAAAGAAGCGGTCGATTGGGCGCTGCTGTGGTTGCCGGAAGGTGGCGACAGCGTGCAGGAAAGCTACGTCAACCTGATCCCGACGGCGCAGGGCGGTACCCACGTCAACGGTCTGCGTCAGGGCTTGCTCGATGCCATGCGCGAATTCTGCGAATTCCGCAGCCTGCTGCCTCGTGGCGTGAAACTGGCGCCGGAAGACGTCTGGGAACGTATCGCTTTCGTGCTGTCGATGAAGATGCAGGAGCCGCAATTCTCCGGCCAGACCAAAGAGCGCCTGTCGTCCCGTGAAGCGGCTGCATTCGTTTCCGGTGTGGTCAAAGATGCCTTCAGCCTGTGGCTCAACGCCAACCCGGAAACCGGCATGCTGCTGGCGGAACTGGCGATCAACAACGCCGGCCGTCGCCTCAAGGCCAGCAAAAAGGTCGAGCGCAAACGCATCACCGCCGGGCCGGCACTGCCGGGCAAGCTCGCCGACTGCGCCGGGCAGGACCCGATGCGTTCCGAGCTGTTCCTGGTTGAAGGTGATTCCGCCGGTGGTTCGGCCAAGCAGGCGCGGGATAAAGAATTTCAAGCGATCCTGCCGTTGCGCGGCAAGATTCTGAACACTTGGGAAGTCGACGGCAGCGAAGTGCTGGCCAGCCAGGAAGTGCACAACATCGCCGTGGCCATCGGTGTCGATCCGGGCTCGGCGGACATCGCTCAGTTGCGTTACGGCAAGATCTGCATCCTCGCCGACGCCGACTCCGACGGTCTGCACATCGCCACGTTGCTGTGCGCGTTGTTCGTCCAGCATTTCCGCCCGTTGGTGGATGCCGGTCACGTCTACGTCGCGATGCCGCCGTTGTACCGTATCGACCTGGGTAAAGAGATTTACTACGCCCTGGACGAAGCCGAACGCGATGGCATCCTCGATCGTCTGGTGGCCGAGAAGAAACGCGGCAAGCCGCAGGTCACACGATTCAAAGGTCTGGGTGAAATGAACCCGCCGCAGCTGCGCGAAACCACCATGGACCCGAACACTCGGCGTCTGGTGCAGCTGACGCTGGACGATTTCGAAGCGACCTCGGAAATGATGGACATGCTGCTGGCGAAGAAACGCGCCGGTGACCGCAAATCCTGGCTGGAATCCAAAGGCAACCTGGCCGAGGTTCTTGGCTGATGCGGGTTGGCTTTGCCCTGGCGTGTGCGTTACTTCTGACCTCGGTTTCGGTGTTTGCCGAACCGGTGCCGCAGTTGCGCCTGTTGTCCGAGCATCCCGTTGACGGTATGCGCGGCGGCAACCTGTCCGGGCTGGCCCAGTGTGGCAAGGATATGTGGACGGTGTCGGATCGCGACGACGATCAGATTTACCGGCTCGATACCCGCGACAAGGTATGGCAAGCCGAAACCGTGGGCGTAGGCGTCCCTCCGGTGCCAGACAGCGGTTTGCCCTGGGGCTTGCGTTCGCGAACCTGGGTGGCGTCGTTTGTTCGTGGCGGGGATCTGGATTTTGAAGGCATCACCTGCGACAGCGCCGGTAATCGCTACATCGTCAGCGAATCCCATGCTGCGATTCTGCAAGTGCCACCCGTTGGGCCATCGTCATGGCTGAAGATCTCGCCGATTCTGATTCGCGAAGCCCGGGCCAGCGGCATGCTGCTGCACTTCAATGCGTTGTTCGAGGGCCTGGCGATCAATCCGGCGGGTGATCAATTGTGGCTCGCCGCCGAGCGTCAAAGCCGTGGATTGTTGCTGATCAAGCGCAAACAAACGGTATGGGATTGCGATGGTGGCTGTGTGTTGCTGAGCGAAGCCGGGAAAGAAATGCAGCCGGCGCAGTTTCCCCGAGCCAAAGCAGTGTCCCGAGACTTTGCCGACCTGTCGCTGTTCAACGGCAAGCTGTTTACCCTTGAGCGCAACGCTTACCAGATCTGCCGCCGTGATTCGGTGACGGCCAAGGTCGAGCGCTGCTGGTCGTTTGCCGATGAAGCCTTGCAGGCGCATCGCCGCTATTCAAATCCTTACGGCCTGACCGAAGCATTGATTGTTGACGCCGAAGGCGCGTGGATTGGCACCGACAACAACAACGATGCCCGCGCCGATGGCGAGGAACGTCCGATCGTCTGGCGCTTTGCCGCGCCTGAAGGCGGCTGGAGCGCCAAGCCGTGAGCCAGCAAACGCCGGGAAAACGCGCCGGTCGGGTATTTATGGTGCTGGCCTGGTGCGCGGCGCTGTTTCTGGCGACGCGGTTTTTCGGTCAGTGGGAGGCGCGTCAGCAGAACCCCAACACTGTCGTCAGCTCTGAGCAGGGCGAAGGTTTTATCGAAGTGAAACTGGCCAGCAACACACAGGGTCACTTCGTCGCCAGCGGCCAGATCAACGGCCAGCCAGTGGATTTCATGCTCGATACCGGGGCGACTGACGTGTCGATCCCGGCGGAAATGGCCGAACGGCTAAAGCTGGAAAAAGGCTTCGGGGTGACCCTGAGCACAGCCAACGGTCGCACCCAGGGTTACCGAACCCGCATCGACCGGCTGCAACTGGGTGACATTGTGCTGCGTGATGTGCGCGCCCTCGTCGTGCCAGGCCTGGATGGCCATCAAGTGCTGCTCGGAATGAGCGCGCTGAACAAACTTGAATTTACCCAGCGCGGTGGCACCATGCTGCTGCGCCAGACAACGAACCGATGAGGCCCGCATGAGCGACTCCCTTGATCTCAGCCTGGACGGTGTAGAACGCCGGTCACTGGCTGACTTCACCGAAAATGCCTACCTCAACTACTCCATGTACGTGATCATGGACCGTGCCTTGCCGCATATCGGCGACGGCCTGAAACCGGTACAGCGGCGCATTATCTATGCGATGAGCGAGTTGGGGCTGGACGCCGATTCCAAGCACAAGAAATCGGCGCGTACCGTCGGTGACGTGCTCGGTAAATTCCACCCGCACGGCGACTCGGCCTGCTACGAAGCCATGGTCCTGATGGCCCAGCCGTTCAGCTACCGCTACACGCTGGTCGACGGCCAGGGTAACTGGGGTGCGCCGGATGATCCCAAGTCTTTCGCCGCGATGCGTTACACCGAAGCGCGGCTGTCGCGTTATTCCGAAGTGCTGCTCAGCGAACTGGGCCAGGGCACCGCGGACTGGGGGCCGAACTTCGACGGTACGCTCGACGAGCCGCTGGTGTTGCCGGCGCGTTTGCCGAACATCCTGCTCAACGGCACCACCGGTATCGCCGTGGGCATGGCCACCGACGTGCCGCCGCACAACCTGCGCGAAGTCGCAACAGCGTGCGTGCGTTTGCTCGATGAGCCCAAAGCAACGGTCGAACAGCTCTGCGAACACATCCAGGGCCCGGATTACCCGACCGAAGCGGAAATCATCACACCGCGCGCCGACCTGCTGAAAATCTACGAAACCGGCAAGGGCTCGGTGCGCATGCGCGCCGTCTACCACATCGAAGACGGCGACATCATTGTCACCGCGCTGCCGCATCAGGTCTCCGGCGCCAAGGTGCTGGAGCAGATCGCGGCCATGATGCAGGCCAAACCGTCCAAAGCCCCGCAGATCGCTGACCTGCGAGACGAATCCGACCACGAAAACCCGTGCCGGATCGTGATCATTCCGGGCGCACGCAAAAACTTTGACCACGATGCGTTAATGACACACCTGTTCGCCAGCACCGAGCTGGAGTCGAGCTACCGGGTCAACATCAACATCATCGGCCTCGACGGCAAGCCGCAGCTGAAAAATCTGCGTGCGCTGCTGGTGGAATGGCTTGAGTTCCGCGTCAACACCGTGCGTCGTCGCCTGCAATTCCGCCTCGACAAGGTCGAGCGTCGCCTGCACCTGTTGGACGGTTTGTTGATTGCCTACCTCAACCTGGATGAAGTGATTCACATCATCCGCACCGAGGAACACCCGAAAGCCGCGCTGATCGAGCGTTTCGCCCTGAGCGAAATCCAGGCCGACTACATCCTCGACACCCGTTTGCGTCAGTTGGCGCGACTGGAAGAAATGAAGCTGCGTGCCGAGCAGGATGAACTGCTCAAGGAACAGGCCAAGCTGCAAGCCCTGCTGGGCAGCGAAACCAAGCTGAAAAAACTAGTGCGCACCGAGCTGATCAAGGATGCCGAAACCTACGGCGACGACCGCCGCTCGCCAATCGTCGAGCGCTCCGAAGCCAAGGCCTTGACCGAGCACGATCTGCTGCCGAACGAGAAAGTGACCGTCGTCCTGTCGGAAAAAGGTTGGGTTCGTTCTGCCAAGGGGCACGAAATCGACGCCACCGGGCTTTCCTACAAGGCCGGGGATGGTTTCAAGGCCTTGGCGCCTGGCCGCTCCAACCAGTTTGCGGTGTTCATCGATTCCACCGGTCGCAGCTATTCGGTGGCCGCGCACACGCTGCCATCGGCCCGTGGCCAGGGCGAACCGTTGACCGGTCGTCTGACGCCGCCACCGGGTGCGAGCTTTGAATGTGTGCTGATGCCGGAAGACGATTCGCTGTACGTGATCGCGTCCGACGCCGGTTACGGTTTTGTGGTCAAGGGTGAAGACCTGCAGGCCAAGAACAAGGCGGGTAAGGCGCTGTTGAGCCTGCCGAACAACGCCAAGGTGATTCTGCCGCGCCCAGTGGCTGATCGTGAGCAAAACTGGCTGGCCTCGGTGACCACCGAAGGTCGCCTGCTGATCTTCAAGATCAGCGATCTGCCACAATTAGGTAAGGGCAAAGGCAACAAGATCATCGGGATCTCCGGTGAGCGTGTCGCCAGTCGCGAAGAATATGTCACGGACATCGCCGTATTGCCGGATGGTGCCACGTTGGTGCTTCAGGCCGGAAAACGTACCTTGTCACTGAAAGCAGACGACCTCGAACACTACAAAGGTGAGCGTGGACGTCGTGGTAACAAATTGCCACGTGGCTTTCAGAGGGTAGATGCGCTGCTCGTCGAAAACCTCAATTAAGCGTCCTAGAGCGCTCGATCTACGATTTAACGCGTAGATCGACGCTTTGCCGCTGGAGTCGGAACGCATATTCACGGATGATATGGCCTTTCAAGCGCCGGCGTGGCCGAGCGTTCTTCATATTTATTGAGTATTTTCACTGTGGTTAGCCTTGTGGCAACCACCTGGATGGGACGATGACTGCTCTGCGCCTTCCTTTTATTTTGATGCTCGCTGGCGTTCTTGGCCTGGCGGGTTGCAGCGTTCACCAACCGGTGTCGCTGTATCAGCTGGACAGCGGAAGTCCGGCTCAGCCTGCGCAAAGCGCGGGCATGGCTGTATTACTGGGCCCGGTAACAGTCGCTGATTACCTGCAACGCGAAACGTTGTTGCAGCGACAGCCGGATGGCAGCCTGCAAGCGTCGGTTGATGGTCGTTGGGCGGGTAGCCTGTCGTCGGATATCGATCAGTTGCTGCTGCGTCAGGTCGCCGGTCATCTGAACAGCCAGCGCGTGGTGCTGGCGCCAGCGACAGTGGGCTTCACGCCGGATGTGCAGGTTCTTCTGACGATTACTCGCCTGGACTCGGGTGAGGCGCAACCGGCGATCCTTGATGCGCAATGGCGTCTGATCGACCGTCGTGGCCAGGTTCGTGATAACCGCATCATTCACCTGCAGGAACAGCATGCCGGTGGCACGGCGGCTCAGGTTCAGGCTCAGGGTGTATTGCTGCAGCGTCTGGCCGAGCAGCTTTCGGTGGCCCTCAAGCCGCTGGCTAATCAGCCGCCGATTGCCGAAGCGCCAAAAAAACCGGCTACCAAGCCTGTGGCACCGGCAGCCGAGCAAGAGAAACAGCCGAAGATCCCGATGGCGTCGCCGATCCGGACCGATATGGAAGTGTTCCGGTTCTAAGCCTGGATTGATCCAAGAACAAAGCCCGCCATGTGCGTAATGCTGTTCACTTAAGGTTGGGGTACATATCCGTTTCTGCGGTCACGGCGGCCTAGGGTTCCGCCCTTACGGCGGGTCACTTGGAAATACGGAATGCCGCCCAACCCCAAGTAACCAAGGGCTCTTGCCCCTTTCGTTCGGTGCCTCGCTTAGGGTCGGCATGCCCGCGCTCCGGTCCTGCTCCGTGGGCCCGCCGCCATCGGCCATCCATGGCCGGGGGCGGCTAACCCGGCATCCATGCCGGGTTGCCCACTGCGCAGAACCTCCACTCGGCCTCTCGAGGGGGCGNGCACCGCAAACGCCAAAGCGAGGCGGCCTACCGGCCGGCCTGACTTCAAGTGAACGCATTTCCCTGTAGGAGCTGTCGAGCGAAGCGAGGCTGCGATCTTTTCATCTTGCTGTTGCCGTTGCTGTTGGTCCGCTTGAACGCCATGATCCGAGACAAAGCTGAATGGAAAGAACGCGCAGCCTAAACAGGCTGCGGTTATAGGGAATCACACGGGTTGAAACTGTGGGAACCCGGTTGTCTTTTGAAAAAGCTCCAAAATAAAAACAACCATGACAGTTGCTCCCACATTCGATTGAGTTCCTTCAGAGGGAATGCGATTAAATGTGGGAGCGGGCTTGCTCGCGAAGGCGTCGGGACAGGCAACAAAAAGCCCGCAGACGATTATTCGTCTGCGGGCTTTTTCATAGCGGGGCTATTTACGCCCGACGCTCATGCATCCGCGCCAGTTGCCGCTCCAGCATCGACGGATAAGGCTCCATCAACCGCTCCACGCAGCACGCGCCCTCAGGGCTTGCGATCGGGCGGATACGCGCACGCTGGCGGATCAGCGCGTCGTCACCGATCTTGCGCTCCACCAGCAGCAGGTTACGGCTGTGTTGCGACAGCGCCAGCGCATCCTGAGCCGTTTCGGTCAGCAGCAGGTCAATCTGGCTTAGACCGAACAGCTCATCACCCAGCGTCAGGCCCAGTTGCAATTGCAGGGTGATGCCGCTGTCGGCGACTTCGATCTGCAACTGATGGCCCAGAGCCCGCAACAACTCACCGCAGCAGATGGCGTTGGTCAGGTAGTCGTCGCCGCTGTCTTCGGTGTGGAACAGCATCAGCGTGCTGCCATCGTTCAGGGTGTGCAGTTCGCTCTGGTAGAGCGAAGCCGCCTGATCAAGGCAATCGCGATAGCGTTTCAGCAATTCTTCCAGGCGGGTGCGAGGCAGACGACGCAGCTGATCCTGGGCGCCCAGTTGCACGGCCAGGACGGCGCTGTGCTGTGGCACATTCGAGATCACCGGTTTTGCTACCGGTTTAGGCGCAACGTCGGCCGATTCATCGCGCAAGTCGGCAAACGCATCATCGTCATCGTCGTCTTCAACGGTGCTGACACTGCGCCGCGGCGCAGGCTTGAGGCCGGCCACAGGTTTGCTTTCATCGAAGCTCGGATCCCGCAGGTTGCGCACTTCGAAGCTCGGCTCGTTGTCGTCGGCGTCTTCGTAGTCGCTTTCGTCGTATTCAGGCTCGGGAGCGGGTTCCGGTTCAGCCGGCTCTGGCGCGAAGTCGGCGTGCAGCTGGCGAGCCAGATCGCCGATCTCATCCTGACGCTCGGTGGCCGGGGTGTATTCGTCGATATGGCGCAGCCACACCCGCAATTGCAGCAGCGGCGTGGAGATGTGCCGACCCAGTCGCAGGCTCAAGGCCAGGGACAGCGCCAGCAGAATCGCGCTCAAAATGCCCATGCTTTGCAGGCTGATGGTCATCGGCTGCTGGAACTGATCCATGTCCAGGCTGATGCGCAGTTGCCCGGCAGTCACATCCTGGAAAGTGATCTTGCTCTGGTACATGCCTTCGGCTTCGCCCAGCAGGCTATGCTTGGGGCGCTGACCGGCTTCGGCGAGGATGCGGTTATCCATGCTGTAGATGGCAGCATGAGCCACCAGCTTGTTTTTGGTCAGGTTGTTGAGCAGCACGTTGAGGCTGAGGATGTCGTTGGACACCAACAGCTCCGTGGCGGACGTGGCAGTCTGGGTGGTCAGGCTTTCGCCCAGGGCATCCGCCTGCTCGTGCATGGCCTGCTTGAACTGCAAACCCATCACGCAGGCATAGATCACCAGGGCCAGAGCGACCAGGATCACGTTATGGCTGGCGATGCGTAATGCAATCGGTACACGGCGGTGGCGCAGTGCACGGAAGATCAGCAGAAAGAAGTTATCGGTTTTTACTGGCGTGGGCCGGTTCACTTGAGCTCGGCTCTTTTGTCCGTGAAGTTGACGCGCAGTATAGCGACAGGCCCTAGACCGTCAAAGCGCTCACGGTGCCCGATGGTCACTGAAAGTGGGTAGAATGCGGTTTTTTTCCACCTGCGGGGGTGCGCCTTGCGCGAAATCGTCCTGATAAACATCACGGGAGTCGACCGTCCGGGTCTGACTGCGGCCATTACCGGCGTTCTGGCCCAGGGTGGTGTGAACATTCTCGACATTGGTCAGGCGGTGATCCACGACACGTTGTCGTTTGGCATCCTGGTTGAAATTCCTGACACCGAGCAAGGCAAGTCGGTGCTCAAGGACATCCTGTTCACGGCTTACAAGCTCGATCAGCAGGTGCGTTTCACGCCGGTGTCCGAAGAGGATTACCAGCAGTGGGTCGGCAATCAGGGCAAGAAACGCCACATCGTGACCCTGCTGACCCGCAAAGTGACCGCCGGGCAATTGCAGGCCGTGAGTTCGATCACCGCTAAATATGGCCTGAACATCGACCACATCGATCGTCTGTCCGGGCGCATGCCGCTGGACACCCCGGCCGATCAGGGCAAGGGCTGCATCGAGTTTTCCGTTCGTGGCGAAGCGGCTGATCCGCAAGCGCTGCGGGCCGAATTCCTCAGCGTCGCGCAAGAGCTGAACGTCGACATCGCCTTCCAGGAAGATTCGCTGTTCCGTCGTAACCGCCGTCTGGCGGTGTTCGACATGGACTCGACGCTGATCGAAGCCGAAGTCATCGACGAACTGGCCAAGGCTGCCGGCGTGGGCGATCAGGTGTCTGCGATCACCGAGCGGGCGATGGCCGGCGAATTGGACTTCCGCGCCAGTTTCAAGGAACGCCTGGCCTTGTTGAAAGGGCTGGATGTCAGCGTACTGGATTCCATCGGCGCCTCCCTGCGTCTGACCGAAGGTGCCGAAACCCTGTTCGCCGAACTCAAGCGTCTGGGCTACAAGACCGCAATTCTGTCGGGCGGCTTTACCTACTTCGCCAAGCAATTGCAGACCAAGTTGGGTATCGACTATGTGTTCGCCAACGAACTGGAAGTGGTCGACGGCAAGGTCACCGGTGTTGCGGTCGAGCCGATTGTCGATGCGCAGCGCAAGGCCGATCTGCTGAAAGAGCTGGCGCACAAGGAAGGTTTGCGTCTGGAGCAGACCATTGCGGTCGGCGACGGCGCCAACGATTTGCCAATGCTGGCCATTGCCGGGTTGGGCGTGGCGTTCCGTGCCAAGCCGCTGGTGAAACAGTCGGCGAAACAGGCGATTTCCACCCTTGGGCTGGATGGTGTGCTGTATTTGCTGGGCTTCCGGGATCGTGACGGGCAGCTGTAAGAAAGATCAAAAGATCGCAGCCTTCGGCAGCTCCTACAAAGGAATATGCGTTTCCCTGTAGGAGCTGCCGCAGGCTGCGATCTTTTGCTTTGTGGCCCCCCGATTAAAGCGTTTTCCACAACGAATCAAAATCCTCCTCAGCGCCGCTCACCGCGGCGTTGTCGTTTTTGGCTACCTCCAGTGGACGGTAGGCGAACTGATTGAAGCTGTTGGTGCTCGCCACCCGCCGATCCAGCCCGACCCGGCGTTCTTCACCGTTGGTATTGATCATGATCTTGTTGCCCTCCTGAAAGGGCAGGCGCGGCGCGAGCAAAGTGGCGGGCGCGTCGATGGCGCTGATTTGCGGCAGCAACAGACCGCGAAGGTATTGGCTGTGGTCATCACGGGTGCGCACCAATTGCAGGCCGCAAGGCTCGGCGAAGGGTGCAACCTGCTCGATGCCCATCTGCGTGCCACCGCCGCGCACCTGGCGTATCCAGCGCACCACCGCGATGCTCCAACCCTGACCGGCAGAATCCTCGATACCGACCATCTCACCCGCCTGCAACTCGGCCGGTACAGCGGCGGGCCAGGCCAGGCAGTAACCGCCGGGGCTGTGATTGACCACTGACAGGACATGGGTCGGGAAGTGCTGATTGCGGTCGGATGCTTCGTGGCTGTCGTCATTCTGAAGCTGCGGGTATTCGATCTCTTCGTAGGGCAATAGAGTGTCTGCATTGCCTTGGGGAGCGGCGTCGAAGGCCTGGTGCCATTGGTCCTTTTCCCGGCCGGTCACTGACGTTACCGAAAATTGTGCAGGCCGGGCGCCGTGGTTCTTCAGGATGTCGCTGAATGAGCGTTGCCCGCCCAGATAGAAGTGCAGCGCGCTCATGCCTATGCACAGGGTTAACGTGCCTTGGCCGACGGTGCGCTGGAAACTGCGCTCGGCAGTCTGGCCCCAGGCGGCATGAAGGTGTTGCAACGTATCCAGGCTTAACCCTGCCGGCACGGCCAGCGGTGATGAACTGTCGTTTTTTTGCAAATGAGCTTCAATCGCCGCGACCAACGGCTGCGGATCAATCCCCAATAAGCTCTCTTGCTGCTCGGCCCGGAACTTGGTGCGATAACGCGGCCCGGTGTCGAGGTCTGGCACGACGGCAAACAGCCCGGTGGCCGGTTTGTCGGGTTGCAGCTTGATCCATTGGCTCCAGGGCTCCAGCACCTCGGCCACCCGGGCAATCTGGTGCTGGCGCAGTTGGTTGCAGCGTGAGGCGCCCAGCAGCAAGGCGACCACGTAAGTCTGTTCGATGCTCAGGTTTTGCGTCTGGCTGGCCAGCTCATCGCGCAGGCTCGTGTGCTGGAGACGGTGCGCGCAGGCGATCCGATAGAGCTGATGCAGTTCCAGCCACAGGCCTTCCGGCACCGGGCAATAGAGTTTGGTCGCGCGAATCAGCGGCCCGTTCAGGCAATGGATCGCCCGTTGCAGCGCCTGGGTCAGCAGCGGCGCACGGTCCTTGCTGAACTTCGGTGTGATGCGCACGACGATCTGTTTATAACCAATGGCCAAATGACTTTGCAGCGCCTGACAGAGGTTGGCGATCTTGCGGGAACGCTCGTCGAGGACAATCGACTGATGCAGGAAATGCTGCTCAAGGTGTTTGCAGACGTAATACACCTCGGGTCGCAGCAGTTCGAGCAATTGCAGGCGATTGTCGCTGGGCGTGAGCAGCTGGTTGAGTTCGCTCAAGCCTTGATACAGCTGGCGAGCGGTTTCGCCGATGTTGGCTTTGGGCAGATTGGCGATCCAGCGCTTGAGATCACGCGGGGTGGCTTCACAGAACGACAGGCGCAACTGCGTCGGGATCGGGGCGCGTAGCAGGAGGTGGGGGCTGGTTTCATTCATGCCGTGGAAAAACTCCAACCGGTAAATGGGCAGTGAATGATCTGACTGTAGCAGCTATGGATTTATACCGTTTGTCTGTCAGTCGAGTGCCCTCCGGGCGTACTACTAATCTGACAGTCGTGCGACTGGATACGCACAGTCGTACGGCCTGCTGCCTACGCAGGGCAGGTCTCTTTGTAACTTCAAGGAGATGAAGTTTATGTCTAGATATGTAGTGGCAAATCAATGGGGCGGTAGTTCGGCACCCTGGCATCCGGGCGGAGACTGGACGCTAGGCGCGCGGGACAACCAGAACGTTGTCGCGATCGAGATCAAATCGGGCGATGGCGGGAAGAGTTTCACCGGCACCATGACGTATGCGGGTGAAGGTCCCATTGGCTTCAAGGCTCATCGCACGGGCCAGAACCAGTACAACGTTGAAAATCAGTGGGGCGGCAACGATGCCCCTTGGCATCCGGGTGGCAAATGGGTCATCGGAGGTCGGGATAATCAGAACGTTGTGGCGTTGAGCGTGACCTCCAGTGATGGAGGGAAAAACCTCAGTGGCACCAATACCTACGCCAACGAAGGGCCGATCGGCTTCCGTGGACAGATAGAGTAACGGCAACACCGAGTGGCATCCGCCCCTTCGAAGACGTTCGAAAGGGCGGATCTGTGGTTAATGCCAGTCAATTAAGAATTTGAATACCACAACCCAATGTGGGAGCAAGCTCGCTCCCACAGGTTCTGTGCCTTAGCTGAAGTGATCAGGCTTTTGCCAGGCCCATGCCCTGGCCCATCTGCACCGGCGAACCGGCCGCCAGCTCTTCAGCCCACTTCACTTGATCAGGTCCGAACAGCACGACAGCGGTCGAGCCCAGTTTGAACCGACCCAGTTCTGCACCTTTCTCCAAATGGATCGGCGCGCGGGCAGCTTCGTCGTAGCGGAAGGTTTTCAGCTCGCGTTTCGGCGGCGTGACCAATCCAGCCCAAACGGTTTCGATCGACGCAACGATCATTGCCCCCACCAACACCACGGCCATCGGCCCGCGCTCGGTGTCGAAAATGCACGCCACACGCTCATTGCGGGCGAACAATTCCGGAACGTTTTCAGCGGTGGTCTGGTTGACCGAGAAGATCCGGCCCGGGATATAGACCATCTCGCGCAGGGTGCCGGCCAGCGGCATGTGCACGCGGTGGTAGTCCTTCGGCGACAGATAAATCGTCGCGAAATCACCGCCCATGAACGGCGCTGCGTTGGCCGCGTCGCCGCCCAGCAATTCCAGCACGCTGAAGCTATGACCCTTGGCCTGGAACACACGACCGTGTTCGATCGGGCCAAGTTGGCTGACCGCGCCGTCGGCCGGGCTGAGAATCGCGCCTGGCGTTTCGTCCAGCGGGCGAGCGCCGTCCTTCAAGGCGCGAGTGAAGAACGCATTGAAGTGCTCGTAGGCCGTCAGGTCTTCGACCAGCGCCTGCGACATGTCCACCTGATAACGCTTGGCGAACCAGGCGGTGAAGGCGTTCTTGAACCAGCGCACGCGGCATTCGGCAATGCAGCCGGCCAGTCGCGACAGCAGGTGATGGGGCAGCAGGTATTGGCTGAGGATAAACAAACGCTTATTCATTAACTGTCCTTAAAAACCTTAAATCTCTACGGGGGTGTCGGGATGGTTGCCCCATTCGCCCCAGGAACCGGCGTAGCCTTTGACCCGCGGATAACCGAGGGATTTGGCCACCAGATAGGTGAAGCCAGAACGATGGTGAGTCTGGCAGTGGGTAATCACTTCTTTGTCTTTGCTGATCCCGAGCTTCTCCAGGATCTGCGGCATGTCGGTGCGGATACGCAGGTTGCGCGCCTGATCCATGCCCGCGGTCCATTCGAAATTGACCGCGCCGGGAATGTGCCCGGCCTTGGCCGCCAGGACTTTCTCGCCGGAGTACTCCAGCGGCCCGCGTGCGTCCCAGATCGCAAGGTCGGCGGCACCGAGACGGCTTTGCAGGTACTCGCGGGTGGCGGTGGGTTCGTCGTGCAAGGTCAACGCAACCGGGCCGCCGACCGCTGCCGGGATCTGGATCGACATGGGCAAGCCTTCTGCCAGCCAGGCCTTCAGGCCGCCGTCGACATAGTGGTACTTGCTGTGGCCGATGACATCCAGCAGCCAGATAAAGCGCCCGGCCCAACCGCCGCCTTCGTCGTCATAGACCACGTAGACCGCATCAGGGTTGTGTCCCAGCTCACCGAACAACGCTTCGAGCGCCGCTTGCGGCGGCATCAGTCCCGGCGCAGGCGCGTGACCGAGTTGCGTGCGTTTCGGATCGACAAAACGCGCACCGGGGATATGCCCTTCGGCATAGCGGGCGCTGCTGGTCAGGTCCACCAGAATCAGATCGCGGGCGTCGAGACGAGGGAGCAAGTCGCTCGGCTCGATGACCAGCGGCAAGCCAGAGAAGTCAGACATGTGAGGTCTCCAGAACACAAAGGGGAGGATTGTATAGCAGCGTCATTGGCCGCGGTGACTAAAGCTGTGCAGTGCCTTTTCGATGCACTGCGCGGTTTTTCCGAAGGCTTGCACGGTGATTTCAGAGAACGGCCCGCCGCCCTGATCCGCCACCACAAGCATGATCACGCGACCATTATTGACCAGTGAGCGCAACAGCAGGTGTTCGCCGCCGAACTGTGAGCGCAGGCTGGCCGGTAACAGGGCGGAAAATTGTGCGTTGTTGGCCGGCGTCAGGCGTACCTGGGCCTGTTGCGAGAGCAGGCGTTGCAGCACGGTGCTCTGGCTGACGACGAAGTTCAGACCGGCCACTTCTTTTGGCAGCCCGGCCGTCTGGTGCACTCGCAGATTGTCATGGGTGCGGTCGGCCATCAGGATCATCACCCGACGCATGCCGCACGCGACCAACGCGTCCCGGGCAGACGTGGTCAAGTGCATCGCATTGGTGAAGCGGCTGGGCTCGACCAGCAACTCGGCACACTGTCTGCGCCATTTCGCCAGGTCTTCGGCAGTCGGTGCCGGGGCTGGCAGCAATCCGGCGTGAACGCGGTTCATACCCCACGGCCAGATCAGTGAAACGGCTGGGTGCCAAAGGTCTGGCATGGCGTGATGGCGGGCGCTGTTGGCGGCCTGTTGGTGCAACTGCTGCTGCACTTCGTCCATCGGCATTTGCAGGTAAAGGCTGGTCAGGTACTGCCAGCGCTCACTGTGTGGACTGTCCCAGGCCTGTTGCGCCGACAGCGCCAGACCGTTGGCCAGCAGCACCGTATTGGCCGGTTGATTGAGCCAGCGGCGCAGGGTCGGATCGTCATCGAGGCGGTTCTGCTGGCGTAATGGATGATCGCTGTCGCGCGCGATGCGCAGCACTTTCACCAGCTCACGTTGCTCGTTGAGCAGCAGCCGATAACCCTGCTGCACCCAGATCGGCAGGCGCCAGATGTCCACGAGCGCCAGGCAGATATCCAGCAGGCGAGCGCCGAACAATTGCTTTTCAACTTTGCGCGCTGACTCGCCTTTGTGCATGACCCGCAGCTCCCACTCCTCGAGCAACTGTGGATGAGTCAACGCCATCGGCCAGAGCGGCGAGAGAAACAGCAGGCTGCCCCAGTGGATGTCTTGCCACAGCCGCGCCAGGCGACTGGCGAAAAAACCGTTGGCCTGTTGGGTCGCATGCTGGCTGATCAGCTGCAGCTGACGCAGGGCGATCGGGATCTCCGATTGCGGCTGGGCAGGCAACCGGGTGAGCAGTTCTTCGGTGCGCTTCAAACCGAGGCGATTGATCGCCACCTCAAGGTTTTCCGCAGGCTCGGTCATGCTGCCATGGGTGTGGCGATTGGCTTCGCGAATCACGCTCAGGGCCAGCGCGGGGCTGTCCTGTATCAGTTCGGCGATATCGCGCAGGGAGCTGCGACTGTTGGCGATGGCCTTGCAGACACGGTCATGACTGGCTTGCGGAACCGGCAGGCGCACGCCATCGAGAAGCTTGACCCAGCCTTCGAGAGTGGTTGGTTTTGGAGTTGAAGCGTTCGTTTCGTTAGCCATGGTTGGACGCGATCATCGTCTGCATTACCTATGCCCGGAGCGGGCCAAATTGGCTTTTCGCCTGAACTGGCTATAGTCTGGCGCAGTTTTGCCGATAAGTAGAAGAAGAGATTTTTTAACTTCCGAATATGACCTTGAACCCGACTCAGTAAGTGCTCTCCTACCTATGGCTAAATTAATCGGCATCATCGTCGTATTCGCGAGCGTGCTCGGCGGATACGTGCTCTCCCACGGCAAAATTGCCGCCCTGATTCAGCCCTTCGAGGTGATGATTATTGGTGGTGCGGCCCTTGGTGCATTCCTGCAGGCCAACCCCGGTTACATGACCATGCACGTGCTCAAGAAATCCTTGGGCATGTTCAGTTCGCGTTTCAACCACACGTTCTATCTGGAAGTGCTGGGTCTGATCTACGAGATCCTCAACAAGAGCCGCCGCGAAGGCATGATGGCCATCGAAGGCGACATCGAAGATGCCTCCGCGAGCCCGATCTTCGCCAAATACCCTGCGGTATTAAAAGACGAACGCATGACCGCGTTCATCTGCGATTACCTGCGGATTATGTCCTCCGGCAACATGGCTCCCCATGAGCTTGAGGGCCTGTTCGACATGGAACTCTACAGCCTCAAGGAAGACCTCGAGCATCCATCCCACGCGGTGAACGGTATTGCCGACGCCATGCCTGGTTTCGGTATCGTCGCGGCGGTACTCGGTATCGTGGTGACCATGGCTTCCCTGGGTGAAGGCGACCAGAAATCCATCGGCCTGCACGTGGGTGCGGCCCTGGTCGGTACCTTCTTCGGTATTCTCGCGGCGTACGGTTTCTTCGGTCCGCTGGCCCACTCCCTGGCCCACGATGCCAAGGAAGAACTCAACGTCTACGAAGCCATCAAGGCCTCGCTGGTGGCTTCCGCTTCCGGTATGCCGCCATCGCTGGCGGTAGAGTTCGGTCGTAAAGTTCTGTACCCGGCGCACCGTCCTAGCTTCGCTGAGCTGGAACAAGCGGTTCGCGGTCGCTAAGTCATGGAAAATAACCAGCCGATAATCATCAAGCGCGTCAAGCGCATCGCCGGCGGGCATCACGGGGGCGCCTGGAAAATCGCCTTCGCGGACTTCGCGACGGCGATGATGGCGTTCTTCCTGGTGCTGTGGCTGCTGTCCACCGCAACGCCTGAACAGAAGATCGCCATCGCCGGTTACTTCAAGGACCCGGTCGGCTTTTCCGAAAGCGGCACGCCGTACATCATCGACCTGGGCGGCACACCGACCCTGGCGCCGGAGAACACCCTCAACCCCGAGGTGAAATCTCAGCCGCAGCCGGACAAGGTGACCATCGACGCCGAGCAGGTTGAAGGCATGGCCGAGCAGGTCGAGAAGGAGCGCCTGGAACTGTTGCTGCAAGAACTGCAGACCAAGGTCGAAGAGAACCCGCAGCTGAAGAAATTCAAAGACCAGATCAGTTTCGAAATCACGCCTGACGGTTTGCGCATCCAGATCGTGGACGCCGAAAACCGACCGATGTTCGACTCCGGCAGTGCCCGTCTGAAGCCGTACTTCGAAGACATCCTGCTGGCCATGGCCGACACCATTAAAGCGGTGCCGAACAAGATCAGTATCAGCGGCCACACCGATGCCAAGCCGTACACGGGCACCGGTGACTTTGGTAACTGGGAGCTTTCGGCCAACCGTGCCAACGCTGCCCGTCGTGCGCTGGTCGCGGGTAGCTATCCGGATGCACAGGTGGCGCGCGTCGTCGGTTATGCCTCGTCGGCGTTGTTCGATCGCGAGCACCCGTTCAATCCGGTCAATCGCCGTATCGACATTATTGTGCTGACCAAGAAAGCCCAGCGTGCCATCGAAGGTTCGCAAGGTGCGGAACCGGCTCCAGAACCAGCGCCGTCGCAAGGGCAGGGCGGCCCGGGCGAAGTGCCTGCCACACCAGCCGATCCGAATGCGTTGCCGGCGGATAAAGAGCCGTTGCCGGCGCATGAGCTTCGCGAGCGGTTGAATCTGTTTGATAATCCGGCACCGAAACCGGGTGAGCCGCCCAAGCAGTGACCCATGAAAAAGCCGACAGTGATGTCGGCTTTTTTGTGCCTGTCGTTTGTGCGTCGGGAGATTGCCTGCGGTTCATTGAGCGCCGATCCCCCGTTGGGAAACGTCCTTCGTGGGTTGGGGACCGTTCCTACATCTATCCGATAATCCCCTTGGTAGGGTGCTCGCCAATTTCGCGTGCACAGACCATGGACGGTTTGGACATCGCGCTTCATCTCCTCTTTGCTTAAGGATAAGCGTATGTTCGGATCGGCCAATACGGCGCACTTCGCGCTGCACATTCCCACTGTTCGTAACGATTTCAAAGTCCTCGCCTTTGACGGTGTTGAGGCCATCAGTGCTTTGTATGCGATCCAGGTTGAACTGGTCAGCGAAAATCCTGATTTCGATCTGGAGAGTCTGCTCAGCCAACCTGCATTCCTCCAGTTCGGTCTTAACGGCGAAGGCCTTCATGGCCATATCGAAGAGGTGTTCGTCGGTGAACCCGGTAAACGCCTGACCCGTTATCACCTGACCCTTGTACCGACGCTGCACTACTTGCAGTTCAGCTACGACCAACGGATTTTCCAGAACCTGACGGTGCCGCAAATTATTGCTCAGGTGCTCAAAGGTCACGGCATTCAGGCCGATGCGTTTGCGTTCCATGTCAGCACCAGCCCCGAGCGCGAATACTGCACGCAATATGGGGAAAGCGATTTCGAGCTAGTCCAGCGCCTGTGCGCCGAGGACGGCATCGCCTGGCATCACCAGCATTCGCCAGACGGTCATCTGCTGGTGTTCACCGACGATCAGACCTGGTTCCCCAAACTGGGTGAAACCCCTTATCAACAAGACTCCGGCATGGTGGCGGAGCACCCGGTGGTCAGCCAGTTTTCCATGCGTTTCCGCACCCGGGCCAGCACGGTCACGCGCCGGGACTATGACCTGAAACGGCCGAGCCTGTTGCTGGAAAGTCGCTTCACCGCCGAGTTCAGCCCTGAGCTGGAAGACTATCGTTACCCGGTGTTCATCGAGAACGAAAAACGCGGCAAACAGCTCGTTCGTCAGGCGCTGGAGCGGCACCGCACCGATTACCAGTTGGCCGAGGGCCACAGCGATCAGCCGTGTCTGCGCAGTGGTCACTTGTTTGAACTGACTGAACACCCGCGTAAAACCTGCAACGATTTGTGGCTGTTGCTCTGTGTGTCGCATGTTGGGAAGCAGCCGCAATCACTTGAAGAGGCCATTACCAGCGACGTCAAACCTGAAGACGGCTTTACCCAAGGCTATCGCAACAGTTTCCGCGCCATTCCCTGGGACGTGTTCTACCGCCCGCCGTTGCGCCCGCGCAAAACCATGCTGGTCAGCCAGACCGCCCGCGTCACCGGGCCGGTCGGCGAAGAGATTTATTGCGACGAGTTTGGTCGTGTAAAGGTTGAGCTGCCGTGGGATCGGGCTGAACTCAACAGCGAAAAAAGCAGTTGCTGGCTGCGGGTTTCCTCCAGTTGGGCGGGAGAAAACTTTGGTGCGGTGACCATCCCGCGCATTGGCATGGAAGTGGTGGTGGCCTACCTCGAAGGCGATCCCGACCAACCGTTGATCACCGGGTGTGTGGTCAACAAAGTCAACTCCGCAGCGCATTCCTTACCTGAGAACAAAACCAAAACCGTGCTGCGTAGCCACAGCTCCCCGCACACCGGTGGTTACAACGAGCTGTCGCTTGAAGACTGTGCCGGGCAGGAACAAATCTACCTGCGCGCCCAACGCGACCTCGAACAACTGATCCTCAACGACAGCGACACCAAGATCGGTAACGACCGCCGCGAACAGATTACCCGCGACAGCCACAGCCTGATCAGCAACGACCGTTTCGAACAGGTGGACAACCACAGCGCCAGCCTGATCAAGGGCGACGAGTTGCACACCACCCACGGCGTGCGCAACACGGTGATCGGCGGCAACGAGCTGATTTCCATCACCGGCAACAGCAGCACCACGGCAGGCGGCACGCTGGTGATCCAAGCCGGTTCGCAGGCCCACGTCACCGCTGCCAACGTGGTGGTCGATGCGGGGATGAGCCTGACGCTCAAGGCGGGCGGTCACCACATCGTGATCAACTCGGGCGGGATTTTCAGCAGCGTCGCCATTGTCGAGGGTGGTTCGCCGGTCGCGGGCCTGCCCGGGCAGGCGGCAGTGTCAGTAGTTCCCCAAGCTGCCGAGGCAGTGGTTATCGACACCCTCCCCATGGAAGCACTGCTCAAACAGAACATCGTCTTTCGTGAGGCCGATTCCGGCATTTGCCCGATATGCGATGCCGCCCCGGAACATCAGTTAACAGAGAGGGCTGAAGCATGACCCCGATCACCCCGAGCAAAGGCCTGCTCCTGCTTGACGGTTCCCAGTATGAGGACGCTATCGATTGGCTTCACGAGCACTACGGCGCAGACGCTCCTCAATCGCTTTTCAAGGGAACCGCCTACGAGCGGATTGGCGCAGCGGGGCCATTTCTGCTCAATGCCTCACTGGGTAGCGCAGCCTACGCCGCATGGTGGGGTGGCTCTGACTTGCAACACGGTGTTTGGCTGGCTTCTCCACAGAGTGCCCAACAATGGCTACCGATCCTGCAACGTCGGTTGCGCATATTTGATGAATACCAGCGAGAGCTATGGCTGCGTCTGGCGGATGGCTCGGTGCTGCTACGCGGCTGTTTGGCCGGAGCGCAATGGCCCGCAGGCTTTTGGTTTGGTGTGGAAAGCGTCTGGCTACGCCATGGCAACGAGCCAGTGTGCGCTTGGGAAAACGAAGCGCCGGAATTCGACTCAGCACCGGCCAATAAAGGTCTGGCCGCGCAAATTACCTTGCCTGAGCCGCTTCTGCATGCGCTGAGCCTTCCCGCCAACCCGGAGAAAAAACCATGAGTGCCCAGAATAAAATCCGCGTTGGAACCTGCCCGCTGTTCGCTGCCGTTTTGCCCCTGCGATACGCCCTCGGCCCAACCGTCGCTGTCGATAGCGATGCCTACGACTTGCCAGCGTTGAGCGGCTCGTTTCCCGAGTTGGGGCCTCGTCATCCTGACTTGACCGGGCACGCGCTCAATTACACCTCGCGTTTGTTGCGCGACGGTTGGCTCTACGTCTGGGAGAGCAGCCCACCCAAGTTGGTGGAGTATCAGGTCGAAAAAGCTCAGCTCACCCAAACCCCGCGTGCGGGCAGGGTGATCGACACCCGGGTCAAACCGCATCTGGTGTTAAGAGCTGGCGACCCTGCCGGATTGGTCTGGTCGCCCGTTCGCTGGAGTGAGGCGCAGTACCAGGCCGCCAGAAAAGACCCCGCGGTGCGTCAGCGCATCATGCGCAGTTTTGTGCCGGGTGTTGCGCCGTTCAGTGGCAAGGTCGACACCGTCACCAAGCAGATTGGCGAATACACCGATGCGACGAGCTATGGCTGGAGCGCTCAGCCCGAAACGGAATACGCGCCCGACTGGCTGAAACTGCAGCGTCAGATGAAGGCTTGCGAGCAACAAACATTCGCGGTCATTGATGACGCCTGGGGCGTGCTGCTCGACCTTGCCGCGCTGATGCGCGTCCGGAAAGAAGCATTCGACAGTTACCAGGAACATCACGCCGAAACGTGGGCGATGGCCAGTGTCATCAAGTCACTGAGTGAAGGCGACCGCCAACTGAAGGCACAGTTGCCGTCCATCACCCGCTATGACGAACTCCAGCGGGCGTGGAAAGATCAAGAAACCCAGAACGACCGGTATACCGCCGACACGCGGCGTCTGGCCCAACTCTGGGTGGCGTGGTTCAACACCTTGCAAGTGACCGGTCCGTCGAGCATGGACACCGCTTGCGGCCATTTCGACATCACTCAGTCGATGGCGCGCGAGGCACTGGAATTGCATTTCGCGGCGGCTTGCCTAGGACCTGCCAGTACCAGCGTCGGGGCCGAGGCCATTACCCTCAGTCTTGAAGGTGATAAGGCCGGTAAGCCATGGTTGCTTTGGGCATTGCTTGGGTTGCCGTCACGGCTGGGTGTTGGCGAAATCAAATACCTTGTGGACTTCAGTGATGTGGCACGCGATAACCAGGCTGCTGTTCAAGAAGGCGCCAGCAAACTTGCCAGAGCCTTTGGTTATGCAGATGCGTTGAACAAAACCGCCGACAAACTGAAGCAACACAAGCCGGCATCGAGCGTTGAGGCCCTATTTTTGTCCATCGCCCCGGTGGCTGGGTTGCAATTGCATCAGGGTGAAAGGGCCACCGGCACAGCCGGGTATTTGTACATGGCGGCGGCGCTGGCACGCAGCGATCAGCGCATCCAGACCTCGGGCGTCACATCGCGTCAGTTAGGCGAGTGGTATAGCGATCTAATGGGGACGCGGCCTGCGGTGCCTGCTCAATTAAATGTCGCACCACTGGCCAACGGAGTGGCTGATGGTATTCCGTTCATGCATTTGGTCCCTGCCAGCACCAAGCTGCCACCATTACCGGCGAATCTGGCGGCGGGGGTTGAGCTGAGTGGTGTGTTTGATTTGAAAGGCGCGCTGAGTAAAGCGCCGATCAAATCGATTGTGACGTTGGTGGCGGGGGTGAATTTTGTTTGGGCGACGGGGCAGTTGGTGGGTAGCGGTACAGTCAAAAATAGATTTGCAGCAGCAGGAGCTTTGATCGGCATCGGCGCTGCAGGTGCCGCAGTCATTCAGAGAGTCGCGGAGGTTGACTGGGCTTCGGCTGTTCGTCAAAGCGGTAGTACCTCTATTTCATCTCGGCTACTTTTGGTTAAAGCGTTGGGGCGCGCCGCCAATGCTGCTCTGGCACAAGGTGCTTTCCTTGCTTTCGACGTCGTGCTCTACGGGCTAGACGCCTTTGAGGCCTACAAAACGGGCGACTTCGACACCATGGCCGCGAACTTTGCCGTGGCCGGCGCTTCGCTGGCCAGCATCAAGATTCAGGTCCAGGCCTTCCGGGCACTACGAGTTGCCCGAGCTGCCGTGATAGCCGGGGATGCGGCGAGTATTGCCAGAGGACTCAGCGTAGTGCCACACCTGGGGATCAAGCTACTGGGCCTCGCAGTTCTGATTGTGGGCGGGGTCATCGCCCGTCTTTATACCGCGGACTCGCCACTGGAAAAATGGGTGAAAAACAGCCGCTTTGGTATCCGTCCGGACGACACTTGGTCCCACAGCTATAGCCTGTCCATGGATGAACTGTACCCCGTCCTGTTTCCATCAGTTTTGATGCCTTTCGACTGACAGAAATGAATCCCTATCAAGGACAAGTCACCTCCACGTATCTGATGTTGAAACTGCCGGGAGAAAATGTGCCGCTGACCGACGCCATGATTCACTTCAAGGGCATTGAGGTTTGGGGCGATACCCTCGGTTACCACCCCGACCAGATCAAAAGGGTCGAATGGACAGGCAAAGACTTTGCCCGACATAGTGGCAGTCGTATTCCTGTATCAGCAGGCACCACCCCTTACCGCCGTGTGTACCATGAGGATGGCGTGCGAGACCTGAGACGTATCGAGGGCGAGTTGATCTACTCCCCACAAGAAGGACTGACGCTGCCAGCAGTAAAAATCACGGAACGAGCATGGATATGAATACGCCAGAACACCCTCGCTACAGCGCTATACCCAGGGTGATGCTTGAAGCGGACAAACCGACGGGTGAACAACCGATGGAATTGTTCATTACCGACGAGCACACCGAGCACTACTTGGCGTTGGAGGCAGGCGGAGATTCAGACCGGGGGCTGTTAACAGGGCTTTTTGGGTGGGTTGCGCTCGGAATGCTATGTATAGAAGCGTTGCTGATTCTCAAGGGAAAATGGGATGGTGTCCCCATAGGCTTGATTATGGTGGCTACTTTTTTTTTAGTACCGTTTCTGTGGGAAACCCTTCGTCCTTTACCTCTACCCATTCTGTTTAACCGCCGCACTCGCGAAGTGTACTTCGATCATGACGGCGATCTTTACCATGCCCCGTGGGATGGCATTTCAGCTGTAGCCAATGAGTTTCAGTTCGTCGGCACTCAAATCGGTGGCATGCAAAACGCTTCACTGGAAATTCGTATGTGGAAATTTGAAGAGCCGGGAACGGCGCTGATGGTCAGCCTCGGTCCGCCCTTTGGCAAATCGCTGGCGATGCAAAAAGGCTTTTGGGAGTACATCCGTTCCTATATGAACAATGGTCCTTATTTCGACGAGCACGGTAATCACAGTGAGTCGGATGCATTCGTAAAAAGCCAGCTGGCCGTGCGCCCCAAAATGAGCGACAGCTTCAAACAAACACTGGCGCAGTTAAAACAGGCGAAAAAGGAGTCGGGTGGCAAGAATTACCTAGGTGCCAGCGATGTCGCAAAACTGATATTCGAACCAATGCTCTATCCCCAGGATCGAATCCAGGAATTCACCTACAGCCTCGCCAAACGCCGCTCCCGCAACCTGTGGCCAAAGATTGTCACTGACCGCCTTCAAGCCAATGGCCCTATCACTCGGCTTGTCGATCTGGAACACGAGCAGGGTTATGGCGTATCGAAAGAAGGTTGATCTATCCCCCGCGAGCGGTAAAAAATCGAAGAAAGAGGCATTTCCGAGAAAGGTGTAGGACGGCTCCGAGACGTATAAACCGGGTTTTTCTTCGCTTAAGGCTCACCTATAGTTTGTCCGTCGCCGACGAATCGGTGACGGACCTTAGCCGGTCGTTTGAGAGGAATGCACGAGCGCCCGTATAATCGCGGCGCTATTTGCTGCCTGACATATCTGTCTATGGTGGCTGTGCGTGGGACACCTTCGGGTGTGCCGGGTTCCTCTGACCGGTCGGCTAACCCACGTACAGCTGCCACTCCATTCGATTAGCCGCGAAAAGGGTGGGAGTTTCATCTTTCAGAAGGAATTCATACCATGTCCAGATACCACCCGCTCCAAGGCAACTTCAGCGTCGGCCCGACGCTGTACATCGACACCGAAGCCCGCGCTTCCGATCTTCTTGAAACCGCCACACACCGCATAAAAGCCGCCCGTAATCTTCTCAACAGCGTCGTGTGTCTGTGTATAAAAGACGCCGAAGGTCACGACCTGGAGCATTTCGCCAATGCAGCCCACGTGTTGATCCAGGACGGTTGTGACGCCTTGGATGCCTTAGGCTGGAAGCTGGAAAAAGTCGTACTCTGAAGAACAGAAAGCCGCGAGATGATCGCGGCTTTTTTGTGCCTGTCAGTAACCGCGGAGAATGCGGTTCTTGAGCTGGTCATGGAACAGATCGGCATCACGCTTGTAGGTGCCGCGAATGGATTCGCTGAAGGACTCCATTCCTAACGAGCGCTCCGACATGGCCTCTTTGCGATAGGCATCGATAAAAAAATCGAGATCGGTGTCACCACTCAGCTTCGGCCATTTATCGAGGTACAGCGGCAGCGCGCTAGGACCGATCTTGTAAGAGCAGATCCTGCGATCACTGATGGTTGCTTCGCCGATTTCAAACGGCACCCACCAGGACATGGCCGTCTCCTGCGAGACCACCGCCAGCAAGTGTGTGCATTCGGTAATGTTGCGGGTGATGACGGTGGTAATGTCGTCGGTTTGCTGGGATTCGGTGTCTAGCACATCAAGGTAGGTTTTAATGTTCGCCTGCTTCAGGCGCGCATTGATGGCCATCGCCTGGACGCGGTCGGTGTGGCGGTAACTGATAAATACAGGCATTAGAAATGTCCCTTGATTGCGAGTTCGCGGTAATAGGCGCCGAGGGCGGTAAGGCGGCAACCGGTTGAGTTCAGGGCGGCGTAATACATGTGCTCGGCGTCCACCGGTTCGATCAGGCTGTGGCGATTGCATTTTTGCAATTGGGCGAAGACTTCGCCGTGCTCCGGGTCGAACGCGGCTTCCGTAGGTTCGTAGCTGGGGTCCAGCGCAAAGACATGGCTGGGTTCCGGGAACCAGTCCTTGAGTTTGCGCAGGGTCTCTTCGGCGATCAGGGGCGTGACTTCGCGCAAGGGGACAAATTGCGAGACGTTGGTCTTGAACACTGGCCGTTGTTCCCACGCGCCCAACGCATTGTCGACGAATGAATACACGCTGCCGGGAGTGACCTTGCCCAGTACGTTGGCGGCCCCACCGTGCAGCGCTTGCAGCAACAGGTCGGTAAACACGCCGTGGCCGCGACCTTCGAGCGCAACCTGATCTTTTTTGCAGGCGGTGAGAATGGTCATGCCTTCGCCGATGACGCTGCTGCCGCCGCGTAACCCGCGCATCGCGGCAGCTGCGCCAGCCTGGCAGCAGTCGAGGATGATGATTTTGTTCTTGATGTGGGGGGCGTTGTCCGCCCAACTCAATATGTCGCTGATGCGAATACCATCGCCACCCGGTGCAAAGTCCTGAGGGATCAGCAGCCCCTCGTCGATGCTGGTATCGAACTGGCCGTGGCCGGCGAAATACAGCAGCGCCACATCACAATCGCCGGAAAACAGGCTTTGGATGTGCTGCTTCATGGTCGACAGCGAAAGGTCATCTTCGGCTGAGGTCAGCACCTTGCTGCTGAAGTTCGGCCGCCCGTTGGCGTGACGCTCCAGCACCGAGGCCATGGCCATCGCGTCGTTATTGCATCCGCTCAATGGGGAGACGTGTGCGTAATGGTTGATCCCGATGAACAATCCCTTGCGCATGGTTCAACCCGCCGCGTGAGTGCGAATGGCACTGATGATGCTGTTGGTGTTCCAGGCGCATTCGGCATGTGCCGCCCGGCGTACTACGGTAGAAATGCGCTCAGCACCAAATGGCTTGACCGCAATGATCACCTTGCCCATACGCCTGGCGATCTCGATTTCCTTGTTGATCCACTTGCTGTAGGTCGAATACATCCCCGCCATGATCAGCACTGCCGAGCAGGGCCGAATCTTGTTTTCGATGGCTTCTTCAAGTTGTTTGTCTGTTTTCGCGCCGATGATCGGGTTGTCCGGCGGGACCGAAAAATTTTTGAACGTGAAGCCGGGCTTCGCGTTGAGCAGGCGCACGAGGTTGTCGTGGGCGTGGGGGTAATTCCACGAGTGGCTGATGAAAAAATGATAGGTTTGCATGGGTGTCCCTCGGTATCGCCGGAGTGCGAAGAGGGCTCGAATGTATGCACCTGAGTGGCCGCGACAAGGCCTGCGCGGTGAAAGAGACAGCTCCTACAAACTGGCGTGCGGGAGCCTTACAGAGAGGTCTGACGTTTAATCGGCAGGGGGATTTGTAGGATGCAACAAGCGTCCCATCGCCCCGTCAGTGTGGGGGCGATGGGTGCGACTGTTTAGTAGGTTGTTTCCGGCAAGCTGGCGATGATCGAGCGGTAGCTGTTCATCCGTTGCTGCTGCACGCGACCCTCTTCCAGGGCCTTGAGCAGGGCGCAACCCGGTTCGCGGTCGTGTTTGCAGTCGCGGAAGCGGCAGGTGCCGATCAGGTCGTTGAACTCGATGAAGCCGGCTTCGACGTCGGCACGGCTGACGTGGCCCAGGCCGAATTCGCGGATACCCGGGGAGTCGATCAACTCGCCGCCACCGGGGAAGTGGAACAACCGCGCGGTCGTGGTGGTGTGGGTGCCCTGGCCGGACAGCTCGGACAGCGGGCCGACACGGGCTTCGACTTCCGGCAACAGGCTGTTGACCAACGAGGATTTGCCGACGCCAGACTGGCCGACGAAGACGCTGATGCGTCCGTCCAGCTGCTTCTGCAGTTGCTCCATGCCATTGCCGTGGTGCGCCGAGACTTCCAGCACCGGATAACCCAGCGTGCGGTAGACCGCCAGCAAGGCATTCAACGCAGGGGCGTTCTGCTCGTCGATCAGGTCGAACTTGTTGAGCAACAGCAACGGACGAATCCCTGCGTGCTCAGCGGCGACCAGGTAGCGGTCGATCAAGTTGGCGTGAGGCTCGGGCAGCGGCGCGAAGACGATGACGATCATGTCGACGTTGGCCGCGACAGGCTTGAGCTGGCCACGGCTGTCCGGGCGGCAGAGTTCGGTTTTGCGCGGCAGTTGCGCCACGATCACGCCGATGCCCTGGTTGCCGGCACGCCAGACCACCTGATCGCCGGTCACCAGCGCCGGCAGGTTGGCGCGCAAGTGACAGCGGAACACCTGGCCGGCCAAATCGCCATCGAGGGCTTCGACTTCGACCTGCACACCGAAGTGCGCGATCACCAGGCCGGTCTGTTCCGGACCCAGGTCGCCACCCTCAAGTGCCTCGACAGCCGAGGACTCGCGTTTGGCGGCGCGGGCAGCGCGTTCGCCCTGAATCTTTTCGATGCGCCAGTTTTGACGACGATTGAGTTGGCGTTTGGCCATGGGTGTTCCGTATCAAGAATGCAGCGATTAGGTAAAACGGCCGCGAGTTTAGCACGCCCTGCCGCCGCCCTAGGCTAAACTGCGCAGCATTGCCTAGGAGCCGACACATGCAAAACCCGCAGAATCTGATCTGGATCGACCTGGAAATGACCGGTCTGAACCCTGATACCGACGTCATCATCGAAATGGCCACCATCGTCACCGACAGTGACCTGAACACCTTGGCCGAAGGTCCGGTGATCGCCATCCATCACAGCGACGAAATTCTCGCCGGCATGGATGAGTGGAACACCCGTCAACACGGCGGCTCGGGCCTGACCCAGCGCGTTCGCGACAGCCGCATCAGCATGGCCGAAGCTGAAGCCGAAACCATCGCTTTCCTGGAGAAATGGGTGCCGAAGGGCAAGTCGCCGATCTGCGGCAACAGCATCTGCCAGGATCGTCGCTTCCTTTATACCCACATGAAATCCCTGGAAAGCTTCTTCCACTACCGCAACCTCGACGTCTCGACTCTGAAAGAGTTGGCCGCACGCTGGGCGCCGGACGTGCGCGACAGCTTCAAAAAGGGCAGCACTCACCTGGCCCTGGATGACATCCGCGAATCGATCGCCGAGCTGCAGCATTACCGCAAGCATTTCATCAAGTTCTGATTGCGGACTACGTCCCCTGTGTAGGAGCTGCACTTGCCCTCTTTTGGGGCCTCAGTGAAGTGAGTAGACTGCGCGCCTTCCTGCAAGGACCGCCGCCATGTTGCTGATGCTTTACCTGATCGCCATTACCGCCGAAGCCATGACCGGTGCCCTGTCTGCCGGTCGTCGCGGGATGGATTGGTTTGGCGTGGTGCTGATTGCCTGCGTCACGGCTTTGGGTGGGGGTTCGGTGCGAGACGTGCTGCTCGGTCACTACCCACTGACATGGGTCAAACACCCGGAATACCTGGTGCTAACTTCGGTGGCGGCGATGTTCACGGTCTTCGCTGCACGCTGGATGCGCCACCTGCGCTCGCTGTTTCTGGTGCTCGACGCCGTGGGCCTGGTGGCGTTCACCCTGATCGGCTGCATGACCGCGCTGGAAATGGGCCACGGCATGCTCGTAGCATCCGTCAGCGGTGTAATCACCGGGGTTTTCGGCGGCATCCTGCGCGACATCTTCTGCAACGACATCCCGCTGATCTTCCGCCGCGAACTCTACGCCAGCGTCTCGTTCGCTGCGGCGTGGTGCTACATGCTCTGCATCTATCTGCAACTGCCCGGCGAACAGGCGATTCTGATCACCTTGTTTGGTGGCTTCCTGCTGCGGTTACTGGCAATCCGTTTTCACTGGGAAATGCCGAAATTCGTTTATAACGACGAAGCCTGACACCACGCGGTCCCCGTAGGAGCTGCCGAAGGCTGCGATCTTTTGACTTTGATTTTTTAAGATCAAAAGATCGCAGTCTGCGGCAGCTCCTACACAAGTCCGTGTTGCTTCAACGCCCACTCGACATGCTCACGCACAAGCTCTGACGGATAGTCCCGCCGCGCCTTCAACGCTTCCAACACCGGAATGCTCGACGGCGCATTGCCCAAACCCACCGCCAAATTACGCAGCCAACGCTCGTAACCCGCTCGGCGTAACGGCGAACCTTCGGTGCTGCTAAGGAACTTGTCCTCGTCCCACATGAACAGTTCGGCCAACTCTGCGTTGTCCAGATTGTGCCGTGGCTTGAAGTCGCTTTCCCCGGACGGACGGGCGAAGCGGTTCCACGGGCAGACGATCTGACAATCATCGCAACCGAACACCCGATTGCCGATCAGTGGCCGCAAATCTTCCGGGATCGCGCTTTTCAGTTCGATTGTCAGGTAGGAGATGCAGCGTCGGGCGTCGAGTACATAAGGGCCGACGAAGGCGTTGGTCGGGCAGATGTCGAGGCACGCCGTGCAGCGGCCGCAATGTTCGGTGCTGTGTGGCGGGTCAACCGGCAGCGGCAGGTCGACGAACAGTTCGCTGAGAAAGAAATAACTGCCGGCCTTGCGATTCAAGACCAGGGTGTTTTTGCCGATCCATCCAAGACCGGCCTGTTCCGCGATGGCTTTTTCCAGCACCGGCGCGCTGTCGACGAAGGCGCGGAAACCAAACGGGCCGATCTCAGCCTGAATTTTATCGGCCAGTTGTTGCACGCGTTTACGGATCAATTTGTGGTAATCGCGGCCCAAGGCATAGCGCGAGACGTAGGCTTTTTCCGGTTGTGCCAGACGTTTGGCCATTTCGGTGTCGCCCGGCAGGTAGTCCATGCGTAGGGAAACGACCCGAAGCGTGCCGGGCACCAGCTCTTCCGGGTGTGAGCGTTTGCTGCCGTGGGCGCCCATGTAGTCCATTTCGCCGTGGTAGCCGGCCGCGAGCCAGCGCTCCAGGTGCTGCTCATGCTCGGCCAGGTCGAGGCCGCTGATGCCAACTTGCTGAAAGCCCAGCTCGCGGCCCCAATCCTTGATGGATTGGGCGAGGGCGGGCAGGTCTGTGGTAATTGCGGGCATGAGACGAGAGAAACCGGAGCTGAGGTGCGTATAATTCTGCCAGACATCGGAGCCCGAAGACGCATGCCGCACACTAAAGATGATTTACCCGACGCGCTGTATAGCGCCGCGCAAGTGCGAGCCCTCGATGCGAGCCTGATTGCGGCCGGCACGCCGGGCTTCGAATTGATGCGGCGCGCGGCGCGGGCGACCTGGCGTGCGCTGGTCCGTCATTGGCCGTCGGCGAATGAATTGAGTGTCGTGGCCGGTCATGGCAATAACGCCGGCGACGGTTATCTGGTGGCCGTGCTGGCCCGACGTGCGGGCTGGCATGTGCGGGTGCTGGCGGCCGGTGATCCCAAGCGTTTACAGGGTGACGCGGCATTGGCCCATGCTGAGGCGGTGTCTGAGGGCGTCGCGGTTCAAGCCTTTAGTGCACAGTCCGAGTTGCGCGGTATTGTGCTGGATGGCTTGCTCGGCACCGGTCTGACGGGAGAGGTGCGAGAACCCTACGCGGGCGTCATTGCAGCGATCAACGGCAGCGGGCTGCCGGTTGCGGCGGTGGATATCCCTTCGGGGTTGTGCGCTGATACCGGCCGAATACTCGGCGCTGCGGTGCGGGCTGACCTGACGGTGACATTCATCGGCCTGAAACTGGGTCTGTTCACCGGCGATGCTGCAGACGTGGTCGGCGAGTTGGTGTTCAACGATCTGCAAGCCTCCCCCGAGTCGTTTGACGGAGTCGCCATCAGCGCACGTCGCCTGACGGCCAGTTCCTTGCCGCGTCTGGCGGGCCGGGCTCCAACTTCCCATAAAGGCAAATTCGGCCACGTCCTGCTGATTGGCGGTGATCGCGGCTTTGGCGGCGCCATCCTGCTGAGCGCGCAAAGTGCCCTGCGTAGCGGTGCGGGCATGGTGTCCGTGGCGACGCGCAGTGAGCATGTTCCGGCCGCCCTGGCGAGAATCCCCGAAGCCATGGTGTTGGGCACTTCGTCGGCCAATCAACTGATGGAACTGCTGCAAAAGGTTTCCGTGCTGGTTGTCGGCCCAGGCTTGGGTCAGGCTTCCTGGGGCCGCAGCCTTTTGTCGGCGGCTGCCAACGCGCCGCTGCCGCAAGTCTGGGACGCCGACGCATTGAATCTGCTGGCCACAGAGCACATGAGCTTGCCCAAGGATTGTGTGATCACTCCGCATCCGGGCGAAGCGGCGCGCTTGTTGGGGATGAGCACTGCCGAAGTGCAGGCCGATCGTCCTGCGGCGGCTCACGCATTGAGCAAAAAATATACAGCTGTCGTGGTGCTGAAAGGCGCCGGCAGCCTGATCGCCAGCCCCGATGGGCGCCTGGCGTTGTGTCATCAGGGCCATCCGGCCATGGCCACCGCCGGTTTGGGTGATGTGCTGGCCGGTCTGGTCGGCGCGTTGCTGGCTCAAGGCATGGAGGCGTTCGACGCCGCCTGCCTGGCCGTCTGGCTGCACGCCAATGCCGGCGCGCAAGAAGGTAAATCGGGCCGTGGGCTGACGGCCAGTGATCTGATTCCAGCCATTCGTCAGTTGTTGGAGGAGCAAGCACCGTGTCTGAAATAACCCTGTACCTGGCTGATGAAGAGGCGATGACCGCATTTGGCGCACGCATCGCGCAAACCACCGAAGGGCACGGTCTGATTTTTCTCGAGGGAGATCTGGGCGCGGGGAAAACCACGCTGTCCCGGGGCATCATCAGAGGGCTGGGGCATAAAGGGTCGGTAAAAAGCCCTACGTTTACCTTGGTCGAACCCTACGAGATTGGTGACATCCGGGCCTTCCATTTCGACCTCTATCGCCTGGTCGACCCTGAAGAACTGGAGTACCTCGGTATCCGCGACTACTTCGAAGACGACGCGTTGTGCCTGATCGAGTGGCCCGAAAAGGGTGCAGGCTTTTTGCCAAAGCCCGACCTGACCATTACCATTAGCCCGCAAGACAGCGGGCGTTCGCTGAAAATTTTATCCCAGGGCTCGCGTGGCGAGTCGTGGTGTGCCGCTTTGGCATTGGAAACCAATTAAATGATGGGGTTAGGTATGCGCTTTCGCGCGATGGTAGCTGCCGTAGGATTGTTGTTTTTGGCGGTGACCGTCGACGCTGTGGCCGAGACAAAGGTCAACAGCGTTCGCCTGTGGCGGGCTCCGGACAACACACGACTGGTGTTCGACCTGAGCGGTCCTGTCCAGCACAGTGTCTTTACCCTGACCGCCCCGGATCGGCTGGTCATCGACATCAATGGCGCGTCACTGGGGGCGCCGCTGAACGTCAACAGCTCGAACACTCCGATCACCGCCATGCGCTCGGCTCAACGTACGCCAACCGATCTGCGGGTAGTCATCGACCTGAAAAAAGCCGTGACGCCGAAAAGTTTTACCCTGGCGCCAAACGCCCAGTACGGCAATCGTCTGGTGGTCGACTTGTTCGATAGCGCCGCCGACGCCGCGCCAATTCCGGCGCCGACCAACGTCGCGACAGTAGCCCCGGTACCGGTCACGCCGGTGGAGCCCGCGGTGAAGCTGCCGCCAGCCCCGGCCGGCAAGCGCGACATCGTTGTGGTCATCGATGCCGGCCACGGCGGCGAAGACCCGGGTGCCTCCGGCTCTCGCGGTCAGCGTGAAAAAGACGTGGTACTGGCCATCGCACGCGAACTGCAGCGTCAGGTCAACGGCATGAAAGGCTTCCGCGCCGAACTGACCCGCACCGGCGACTACTTTATTCCGCTGCGTGGCCGTACTGAAATCGCCCGCAAGAAAGGCGCCGACCTGTTCGTCTCGATCCATGCCGACGCCGCGCCGTCTGCGGCAGCCTTCGGTGCGTCGGTGTTCGCTTTGTCCGATCGCGGCGCCACCTCGGAAACCGCCCGGTGGCTGGCCGACAGCGAAAACCGTTCCGACTTGATCGGTGGTGCTGGCAGCGTCAGCCTCGACGACAAAGACCGCATGCTGGCCGGCGTGCTGCTCGACCTGTCGATGACCGCTTCCCTGACTTCGAGTCTGGACGTTGGCCAAAAGGTCTTGAGCAACATCAGCCGGGTCACGCCGTTGCACAAACAGCGGGTGGAGCAGGCCGGGTTCATGGTGCTGAAATCGCCGGACATTCCATCGATCCTGGTGGAAACAGGCTTTATCTCCAATGCCAATGAAGCGTCCAAGTTGTCCGGGGCGAGCCACCAGCAGGCCCTTGCGCGTTCCATCAGCGCCGGTGTGCGCCAGTTCTTCCAACAGAACCCGCCACCGGGCACTTACATTGCCTGGCTGCGTGATTCCGGCAAGATTGCCCAAGGCCCGCGTGACCACCGGGTAAGCCCGGGCGAAACGCTGGCGATGATTGCCGTGCGTTATCAGGTGTCCCCGGCCACCCTGCGCAGCGCCAACAACTTGCAGAGTGACGAGCTGAAAATCGGTCAGACCCTGACCATTCCTGGCACTGAACTGGCGGCCAAAGAATGAACCAGGTGTTGACCAACACGGCTCGCATCGAGCTGCTCAGCCCGCGACTGGCGAACCAGATTGCCGCCGGTGAGGTGGTTGAGCGCCCGGCTTCGGTGATCAAGGAGCTGCTGGAAAACAGCCTCGACTCCGGTGCCAAGCGCATCGATGTCGATGTGGAGCAGGGCGGCGTCAAGCTGCTGCGGGTGCGCGACGATGGCAGCGGCATTTCTGCCGATGACCTGCCGCTGGCTTTGGCGCGTCACGCCACCAGCAAGATCCGCAATCTGGAAGACCTCGAGCAGGTCATGAGCCTCGGGTTTCGCGGTGAGGCCCTGGCATCCATCAGCTCCGTGGCGCGTCTGACCCTCACCTCTCGCACTAAAGAGGCCGATCAGGCCTGGCAGGTTGAAACCGAAGGCCGGGACATGGCGCCTCGCGTGCAGCCGGCGGCCCATCCGGTGGGCACTTCGGTGGAAGTGCGCGACCTGTTCTTCAACACCCCGGCGCGACGCAAGTTTCTCAAAACCGAAAAAACCGAATTCGATCACCTGCAAGAAGTGATCAAGCGTCTGGCGTTGGCGCGCTTCGACGTGGCGTTCCATTTGCGCCACAACGGCAAAACCATCCTCAGCCTGCATGAAGCCCATGATGACGCGGCCCGTGCCCGGCGTGTGGCGGCGATTTGCGGTTCGGGTTTCCTCGAGCAGGCGCTACCGATCGAGATCGAGCGCAATGGCTTGCATTTGTGGGGCTGGGTCGGCTTGCCGACGTTCAACCGCAGCCAGGCAGACTTGCAGTATTTCTTTGTGAATGGCCGAGCGGTACGCGACAAACTGGTGGCCCACGCGGTGCGCCAGGCCTATCGCGACGTGCTGTTCAATGGTCGGCACCCGACGTTCGTGCTGTTTTTCGAAGTCGATCCGGCCGGCGTTGACGTCAACGTGCACCCGACCAAGCACGAAGTGCGCTTCCGTGACGGGCGCATGGTTCACGATTTCCTCTATGGCACCCTGCACCGCGCCTTGGGCGATGTGCGGCCGGAAGACCATCTGGCCGCGCCTGTCGCGACGGCCATCGTTCGACCCACCGGCATTGATGCTGGCGAGTTCGGTCCTCAGGGCGAAATGCGTCTGGCGGCCAATGCCTTGCTGGAGCAGCCTCAGGCCCAGCCGTCGTTCAATACGCCGGCCGGCTCGGGCGCTGGTGCCGGTTATCAATATCAGTACTCTCCGCGGCCTCAATCGGGTGTGCCTGTGGCTGAAGCTCGGGCTGCCTACCGGGAGTTCTTTGCGCCGTTGCCAGAAGCGAATGCTGTCGCACTTCCGGCCGGGCAGGACGATGTTCCGCCGCTGGGTTATGCACTGGCGCAGCTCAAAGGCATCTACATTCTTTCGGAAAACGCCCAGGGCCTGGTGCTGGTGGACATGCATGCCGCTCACGAGCGGATCATGTACGAACGCCTGAAAATCGCCATGGCCAGCGAAGGCCTGAGCGGTCAGCCGCTGCTGGTGCCGGAGTCCCTGGCGGTCAGTCAGCGTGAAGCCGATTGCGCCGAAGAACACGTCGCGTGGTTCCAGCGTCTGGGCTTTGAATTGCAGCGTCTGGGCCCGGAATCCCTGGCCATCCGGCAGATCCCGGCCTTGCTCAAGCAAGCTGAAGCCAATCGATTGGTCAGTGACGTTCTGGCGGACTTGATGGAATACGGCACCAGCGACCGGATTCAGGCGCACCTGAACGAATTGCTCGGCACCATGGCCTGCCACGGCGCGATTCGTGCGAATCGGCGTCTGGCCCTGCCGGAAATGAACGGTCTGCTGCGGGATATGGAAAACACCGAACGCAGCGGTCAATGCAACCATGGCCGACCGACCTGGACCCAACTGGGCCTGGACGATCTGGACAAACTGTTCTTGCGCGGTCGTTGATGAACCAGCTCCCTCCTGCGATTTTCCTGATGGGGCCGACCGCCGCCGGCAAGACCGACCTGGCCATCGAACTCACCAAAGTCTTGCCTTGCGAGCTGATCAGCGTCGATTCGGCGCTGGTCTACCGTGGTATGGATATCGGCACCGCCAAGCCTTCAAAAGAGCTTCTGACTGAGTTTCCACACCGGTTGATCGATATTCTCGACCCGGCAGAGAGCTATTCGGCCGCAGATTTCCGTCGTGATGCCCTCGAAGCCATGGCCGAGATCACCGCGCGGGGCAAAATTCCGCTGCTGGTGGGCGGCACAATGCTCTATTACAAGGCTTTGGTTGAAGGTCTGGCAGACATGCCAGCGGCAGATCCGGACGTCCGCGCACAGATCGAAGAAGAAGCTGCACGCCTTGGCTGGCAAGCCCTGCACAATCAACTGGCGGTCATTGATCCGGAATCCGCCGCGCGTATTCATCCGAACGATCCACAGCGACTCAGTCGAGCACTGGAAGTTTATCGCGTCAGCGGTCAGAGCATGACTGCACTAAGGTTGCGACAATCTGCGCAAAGTACTGAAGCAGCCGCCTCGGGACTGCAACAATTGCCCTATACTGTCGCGAACTTGGCCATTGCCCCGGCAAATCGCCAGGTATTGCACGAGCGAATTAAACAAAGATTCACGAATATGTTGGAACAGGGATTCATTGACGAGGTCGTAGCCCTGCGTAAGCGAAGTGACCTGCATGCCGGGTTGCCGTCTATACGTGCAGTAGGCTACCGACAAGTCTGGGACTACCTGGATGGCAAGCTGACGCAAGCCGAGATGCAGGAGCGTGGAATCATTGCCACGCGCCAATTGGCAAAGCGCCAGTTCACCTGGCTGCGCAGTTGGGCTGATTTACACTGGTTGGACAGCCTCGATTGCGACAATCTGCCGCGCGCCTTGAAATACCTTGGGACCATCTCCATATTGAGCTGAGTCCTTGCAATTGCCGTCTATCCTTGGGGGTGTGACGGCCCCAAGCTATTTGTTTACCTATTTTTTATATTGAATCCTTAAAGGAGTGCGGCACATGTCAAAAGGGCATTCGCTACAAGACCCTTACTTGAATACTTTACGTAAAGAGAAAGTGGGGGTTTCCATCTACCTGGTCAACGGGATCAAACTGCAAGGCACGATCGAGTCTTTCGACCAGTTCGTTATCCTGCTGAAAAACACCGTCAGCCAGATGGTTTACAAACACGCTATCTCTACAGTGGTGCCGGTTCGTCCAATTCGTCTGCCTAGCGCAACCGAATCCGAAGCAGGTGACGCTGAGCCAGGTAACGCCTGATAGGAGTCTCCTTTGTTCTTTGAGCGCCACGGTGGTGGTGAGCGAGTGATCCTCGTTCACTTGGATGGACAGGACCCTGAGGCGCGCGAAGATCCGCAGGAGTTTCAGGAATTGGCTAATTCGGCCGGCGCCGAGACCGTTGCGTTTTTTAACGTGCCGCGTCATCGGCCAACCGCCAAATTCCTGATCGGTAGCGGCAAGGTCGAGGAACTACGCGACCTGGTCCATGCCGAAAAGGCAGATCTGGTGATCTTCAATCACATCCTCACGCCCAGTCAGGAACGTAACCTCGAACGTGTTTTCGAGTGTCGCGTGATCGACCGCACCGGTCTGATTCTCGATATTTTCGCCCAACGCGCCCGTACCCATGAAGGCAAGCTCCAGGTAGAACTGGCCCAGCTTGACCACATGAGCACCCGGCTGGTTCGTGGCTGGACTCACCTTGAGCGTCAAGGTGGCGGTATCGGCATGCGTGGCCCGGGTGAAACCCAACTGGAAACCGACCGCCGTTTGCTGCGAGTTCGCCTGCGGCAGATCAAAGGCCGGTTGGAAAAAGTACGCAGCCAGCGCGAACAGTCGCGACGTGGCCGTATGCGTGCGGATATCCCTACCGTGTCTTTGGTGGGGTACACCAACGCCGGTAAATCTACGCTCTTCAATAACGTGACGAAATCCGACGTGTACGCGGCTGACCAGTTGTTTGCCACGCTGGACCCGACCTTGCGCCGTCTGGAACTGGACGACCTGGGGCCGATTGTCCTGGCCGACACTGTGGGTTTCATCCGCCACTTGCCCCACAAGCTGGTCGAGGCATTTCGGTCTACCCTCGAAGAGTCGAGCAACTCCGATCTGCTGTTGCACGTGATCGATGCGGCCGAACCGGATCGCATGTTGCAGATCGAGCAGGTGATGGTGGTGTTGGGCGAGATCGGTGCCCAGGACTTGCCGATCCTCGAGGTCTATAACAAACTCGATTTGCTTGAAGGCGTTGAGCCACAAATCCAGCGCGACGAAAACGGCAAGCCTCAACGGGTCTGGCTGTCGGCGCGTGATGGCAGTGGTCTGGAATTGCTTGAGCAAGCCATTGCCGAGTTGCTGGGCAGTGAGTTGTTTATCGGTACCTTGCGCTTGCCGCAACGATTCGCTCGACTGCGTGCGCAGTTTTTCGAGCTCGGTGCGGTGCAAAAAGAAGAACACGACGAAGAAGGTGTCAGCTTGCTGGCCGTTCGATTGCCCCGTTCGGAGCTCAATCGGCTGGTCAGCCGTGAAGGCGTTGTGCCGACAGAGTTCATCGAGCAACACACTTTGCAATAAAAGCCTGGAAAAGCGGTTGTGCCGCGGTGACGGGCATTCTGTAGCATTGGTCGGCGCGCCGTGGGTGCGTCTTTGCTTTATCAGATGGAGAGCGCTATGGCTTGGAATGAGCCGGGTGGCAACTCGAATAATCAGGATCCTTGGGGTGGCAAGCGCCGCAATAACGGCGACCGCAAGGGACCACCGGATCTCGACGAGGCCTTCCGAAAGCTGCAGGAAAGCCTGAACGGGTTGTTCGGTGGTGGTAAAAAACGCGGTGATGACGGTGGCGGTTCGGGCAGGAGTGGCGGCTTCGGCGGTCTGCTCGGCATCGGCCTGGTCGTGTTGGCGGCCGTGTGGCTGTACAGCGCGGTCTATGTGGTCGACGAGCAGGAGCAAGCCGTGGTGCTGCGCTTCGGCAAGTACTACGAAACCGTTGGCCCGGGCCTGAACATCTATTTCCCGCCGATCGATCGCAAGTACCTGGAAAACGTCACGCGTGAGCGTGCCTATACCAAGCAGGGTCAAATGCTGACTGAAGACGAGAACATCGTCGAAGTGCCGCTGACCGTGCAGTACAAGATCAGCAACCTGCAGGACTTCGTGCTGAGCGTCGATCAGCCGGAAATCAGCCTGCAGCACGCGACCGAAAGTGCCTTGCGCCACGTGGTGGGTTCCACCGCTATGGATCAGGTGCTGACCGAAGGTCGTGAATTGATGGCCAGCGAAATCAAGGAGCGTCTGCAACGCTTCATGGATACATACCGCACCGGCATCACCGTCACTCAGGTCAACGTACAGAGCGCAGCCGCACCGCGTGAAGTGCAGGAAGCCTTCGATGACGTGATCCGCGCCCGTGAAGACGAGCAGCGTTCGCGTAACCAGGCTGAAACCTACGCTAACGGTGTCGTGCCGGAAGCTCGTGGTCAGGCCCAGCGCATCATTGAAGATGCCAATGGTTACCGTGACGAAACCGTCTCGCGCGCCAAGGGTGAGGCTGATCGCTTCACCAAGCTGGTGAGCGAGTATCGCAAGGCACCTGAAGTGACCCGTCAGCGTCTGTACCTGGACACCATGCAGGAAGTCTTCAGCAATACCAGCAAGGTTCTCGTGACCGGCAACAAGAATGGCCAGAGCAATCTGCTGTACTTGCCGCTGGACAAGATGGTCGAAAGCGGTCGCAACACCAGCACTCCGGTGACCGGCGCGGCAGCCACCAGCAATGAAGCGAATGTGCGTGCAGCCGATCTGCAGCAACAGCAAGCACGTACCAGGGAGAGTCGCTGATGAGCAATAAATCGCTGATCGCCCTTATTGTCGGCGTCGTCGTGGCGATCGCTGCCTGGAACTGCTTCTACATCGTGGCTCAGACCGAGCGTGCGGTGCTGCTGCAGTTCGGTCGTGTGGTCCAGACTGATGTTCAGCCGGGCCTGCATGTGAAAGTGCCTTACGTTAACCAGGTGCGCAAATTCGACGCACGCCTGATGACGCTGGATGCACCGACACAACGCTTCCTGACGCTGGAAAAGAAAGCCGTCATGGTTGATGCCTACGCCAAGTGGCGCGTGAAAGATGCCGAGCGCTTCTACACCGCGACTTCCGGCCTCAAGCAGATTGCTGACGAGCGACTTTCCCGTCGTCTGGAGTCGGGCCTGCGTGACCAGTTCGGTAAGCGCACGCTGCACGAAGTGGTTTCCGGTGAGCGCGATGCGCTGATGACCGATATCACCGCTTCGCTGAACAAGATGGCGGAAAAAGAGCTGGGTATCGAAGTTGTCGATGTTCGGGTCAAAGCTATCGATCTGCCGAAAGAAGTGAACCGCAGCGTGTTCGAGCGCATGAGTTCCGAGCGTGAGCGTGAAGCTCGCGAGCACCGCGCCAAGGGTAACGAACTGTCGGAAGGCATTCGTGCCGACGCTGATCGTCAACGCCGCGTGTTGCTGGCTGAAGCCTATCGTGAATCCGAAGAGGTTCGCGGTGACGGTGATGCCCAGGCGGCTGCGATCTACTCCAAGGCCTACGGCCAGGATCAGGAGTTCTACGGTTTCTACCGTAGCCTGCGTGCCTACCGTGAAAGCTTTGCGAACAAATCCGACGTCATGGTCCTGGACCCAAGCAGCGACTTCTTCCGTTACCTGGAAAAAGCCAAGCCTTGATACGACGTTGACCTGAATCATCCCCCGCCTGGCGGCTAACGCCTCGGGCGGGGTGATCCTTTGGGAAAACGTGTGTATGATGCGGCAGCCGGGAAATTCCCGGCTTTTTTGCGTCTGCACGTTTGATTGCTGTTTTTATGCAGGCGTCCGAGTTGAATGACTCGACAGGTTTTTCGAGGAAAGTGGTTGGCGAAGCCGATTTCAGGCTTTTCGCCCCGTTGTTTATGCGCGTGGTTTGCGCATGAGCCGATCATTTTCTGCTTCACTCAAGGCTCGCCCAAAGGCTGGCCGCCCGGATCATAGGGGAATGGCGTAATGGCAACGGTAGACCGCTGGCTGCTGCCAGATGGCATCGAAGAAGTACTGCCACCAGAGGCGGCGCGAATTGAAATTGCGCGTCGTCAGGTGTTGGATCTGTTCCAGAGCTGGGGTTACGAGTTTGTCGTGACTCCCCATATCGAGTACCTGGAATCCCTGCTGACCGGCGCGGGCCAGGACCTCGATCTGCGTACCTTCAAGGTCATCGACCCGCAATCGGGCCGGCAGATGGGTTTCCGTGCCGACATCACGCCGCAAGTGGCGCGCATCGATGCGCACACCTTGCGTCGCGAAGGCCCGAGCCGTCTGTGCTATGCCGGTAGCGTCCTGCACGCTCAGCCGCGCGCCTTGTCGTCCTCGCGCAGCCCGATCCAGCTGGGTGCCGAGTTGTACGGCGATGCCAGCCCGAGCAGCGACGTGGAAGTCATCAGCCTGATGTTGGCTATGCTGCAACTGGCCGATGTGCCGGATGTGCACATGGACCTCGGTCATGTCGGTATCTACCGCGGCCTGGCTCGCGCCGCCGGTTTGTCCGGTGAAGTCGAACAACAGTTGTTCGATGCGTTGCAACGTAAAGCCATCGACGAGGTCATTACCTTGACCGAAGGCTTGCCTGCCGATCTGTCGGGCATGTTGCGGGCGCTGGTCGACCTGTGTGGCGGCCGTGAAGTATTGAGCGCTGCCCGTGAGCGTCTGGCGAATGCGCCGGCACCGGTACTGGCAGCTCTGGACGACTTGCTGGCGATTGCCGAACGTCTGTCCGCGCGCTTCCCGGAGTTGCCGCTGTATTTCGACCTGGGCGAGTTGCGCGGCTACCACTACCACACCGGTGTGGTGTTCGCGGTGTTCGTACCGGGTGTTGGCCAGTCCATTGCTCAGGGCGGTCGTTACGACGACATCGGTGCCGACTTCGGTCGCGCCCGTCCGGCAACCGGCTTCTCTACCGATTTGAAAACCCTGGTGACCCTGGGGCGTGCTGAGATCGAGTTACCGTCTGGCGGTATCTGGATGCCTGACAGTACGGATGCGGCACTCTGGCAGCAGGTTTGCCAGTTGCGCAGTGAGGGTCAGCGTGTCGTTCAGGCGTTGCCTGGACAACCTTTGGCCGCCGCCCGTGAAGCGGACTGCGACCGGCAATTGATTCAGCAGAACGGGCTTTGGCAAGTATCGCCACTGGCTTCTTGAGTTTTCCTGCCGGCCGCGGCCGGCACCAAGTTTGCGCGAATGAGGACAAGTGTTATGGGTAAGAATGTCGTAGTCCTGGGCACCCAATGGGGTGATGAGGGCAAAGGCAAGATCGTTGATCTGCTGACCGAACATGCTGCCGCCGTAGTGCGCTACCAGGGTGGCCACAACGCTGGTCACACCCTGGTGATCGATGGCGAAAAAACCGTCTTGCACCTGATCCCGTCGGGCGTGCTGCGCGAAGGCGTGCAGTGCCTGATCGGCAACGGCGTGGTGGTTGCCCCCGACGCTCTGCTGCGGGAAATCATCAAGCTGGAAGAGAAAGGCGTACCGGTGCGCGAGCGCCTGCGTATCAGCCCGTCCTGCCCGCTGATCCTGTCCTATCACGTAGCGCTGGACCAGGCGCGTGAAAAGGCCCGTGGCGAGCTGAAGATCGGCACCACCGGTCGTGGCATCGGCCCGGCGTACGAAGACAAGGTTGCACGTCGTGGCCTGCGCATCGGTGACCTGTTCCACCGCGAGCGTTTCGCCGCCAAGCTGGGCGAGTTGCTGGATTACCACAACTTCGTTCTGGTCAATTACTACAAAGAGCCTGCGATCGACTTCCAGAAAACACTCGACGAGTGCATGGAATACGCCGAGCTGCTGAAGCCGATGATGCTCGACGTCACCGCTGAGCTGCACGAACTGCGTCGCGCTGGCAAAGACATCATGTTCGAAGGCGCCCAAGGCTCCCTGCTGGACATTGACCACGGTACTTACCCGTACGTCACCAGCTCCAACACCACCGCGGGCGGCATCGCTACCGGTTCGGGTTTTGGTCCGATGTACCTGGATTACATCCTCGGCATCACCAAGGCTTACACCACTCGTGTTGGTTCGGGTCCGTTCCCGACTGAGCTGTTCGATGACGTGGGTGCTTTCCTGGCCAAGCGCGGCCACGAGTTCGGCGCTACCACCGGCCGTGCCCGTCGTTGCGGCTGGTTCGATGCCGTCATCCTGCGTCGCGCTATCGACGTCAACAGCATCTCGGGCCTGTGCCTGACCAAGCTGGATGTGCTGGACGGTCTGGAAACCATCAACATCTGCGTTGGCTACAAGAACCAGGATGGTGCAGTGATCGACGCACCGACTGACGCCGACAGCTATATCGGCCTGGAGCCGGTGTACGAAGAGATGCCGGGCTGGACCGAATCCACCGTCGGTGCCAAGACCCTGGAAGAGCTGCCACAGGCTGCACGCAACTACATCAAACGCGTTGAAGAGTTGGTCGGTGCGCCGATTGACATTATTTCGACGGGCCCGGACCGCAACGAAACCATCGTTCTGCGTCACCCGTTCGCTTAATAAGTCGTTGATGTAAAACACAAAGGCCCCTTAATTGGGGCCTTTGTCGTTTCTGTCTGTCGGACGGCACGACCCTTGCTGTGAACTTCATTAAGCGCATCGCTTCTAGCGTGCCATCAATTTAATGGCGTTAAAGCAGAGGGATTCTAAGTGTCGGCCGTTCTCTCACTGTTACAAAGCCGTCTATTACGGCCTGTGTTCGTTACCCTTGGTATCGCACTGTTGGTGCAGGTGCTGGTGGCTGTCGCCCTGACTCGGAGCACAGTGACCGCACTGGAAGCCGATCTGGGTGTGCGCCTGGGTGCCGACAGTCAAAAACTTTCCGGTGAGCTTGAGCAGGCAGGGCGTGAAGTCACGTCGAGCCTCGACAGTCTCTCCACCAGTACTCGTCAGCGCCTTACGGCGGGTTTGTCCTCGCGATTGAAGGACGAGCAGGCACAACTGCGTGCGACGCTGGAGAAGGATCTGAAGGACTCCGCCAATGATATGGCGCAGCTTCTGGCTTCGGTCGCACCCCGCGCCATGTGGGACAGCGATGTTCCAACCCTGTCCGAATTTGCCCGCCGGGCTCAGCGTAATCCCAATGTGCTATTCGTGGTCTACGACGACGCGACGGGGCAGCATCTGACGCGCTACCTCAACCGCGAGAACCCGATCAACAAGGCGCTGCTTGAGAAGGGTCAGGGCGAGCGCGCCCTGGACAAGGTGCTGGATGCGGCGAAAAACGATCCATCGGTCTATTACCTCGAAGCCTCGATCAATCCTAACGGCGTGGAAATCGGCAAGGTCTTGATGGGTGTCTCGACCGCCTCGGTGGAAACCGATCTGGCGGCCCTGGACAAACGCTTCTCGGCGCTGATCGCCAGCAGTGATCAATTGGTGGGCGACAGCCTCAAGGGCGCGGCAGCTGATAGCGCCACGGCGATGCGTGCGCGTCTGACGTCCGCTCAGTCCACGGCATCTGAAATGAAAGCCAATACCACCAGCACTGTGCAGGAAGCTGCGGCGACCTTGCGCTGGCGCATCGGCATGGGTCTGGCGCTGGTGGGATGCGGTGTGCTGCTGTTGCTCGCGGTGGTGCTGGGCCGTCGGGTGGTCAATCGCTTGAAATTGCTGATTGCGGCCATGGATGATTTGGCTGCGGGCGAGGGCGACCTGACCAAGCGCGTGCAGATCAACAGTAAGGACGAAATCGGCGACATGGCCTCGGCGGTCAATCGCTTTGTGGATAAGTTGCAGCCGATCGTGCGCGAAGCGGGCGATGTGGCTCAACGCACTGGCGTGGAAATCGGCGCCATGACTTTACGCAATGCCGGGGCCGATAAAGCGGCGGGCATGCAGCGCGATGAAGTAGCCGAGAGCCTGCGTGCGTTGTCGCAAATGGCTGACGAAGCCCAGTCTGAAAGTCATGCCATGCAGGCAGCTTTGCAGCAGGTGGTGGATATTCGTTCGGCCACGGATGAAAACACGCGGACCTCCGCGAAAGTCGGCAGCCTGATCGAGGCGTTGGCCGGGCAGGTCGATACCGGGGCGAAAGTTATCGAGCGGCTGGCGCAGCAGAGTGAGCAGATTGAAGTGGTGCTGACGGTGATTCACGGGATCGCCGAGCAAACCAACCTGCTGGCGCTGAACGCGGCGATCGAAGCGGCGCGTGCGGGCGAGACCGGTCGCGGGTTTGCTGTGGTGGCCGATGAAGTGCGGGCGCTGGCGAGCAAGACACAGAGCTCCACCGGCGACATTCAGGCGCACATCGTTGCCTTGCAACAAGGTGCGCGTGAGGCGGTGGCAGCGATCGGTCAGGCCGGGCGTCAGGCCAGCGAAGGTTTGCTGGTGCTGCGTGACAGTGCGCGGTTGCAGCAATCGGTGCAGGCGTCGGTCGAGCAGGTTCATGCGGCGATTGGTCTGGCAACGCAGGCAGCGGCGCATCAGGCGCAAGGCGCGCAAGCGGTGCGCGGTCGGGTTGAAACCATTCATGTGCAGGCTGAGAAGGCGGCTCAAGCGGTGGTGGAAACCACGGCCAGCGGCAAGGTGCTGGATGGGTTGGCAGCGCAGTTGAAGGCGAGTCTGGGGCAGTTCCGGGCTTAATATTTGTATTGGTTGGTCTGGCGTCATCGCGAGCAAGCTCGCTCCCACATTGGAATGCGTTCCCCTGTGGGAGCG